>JBBRMG010000006.1:0-46529 GCA_038230955.1 Candidatus Doudnaibacteriota bacterium
AAAGGCAGCCCCTTTGCTACCATTACCCAGAAACAACTTGACCGGGTGGTGAAGTTAATCAATACCCGGCCGAGGAAGCGCCACCGTTACCGAACTCCAGATGAAGTCTTTAACGAGTGTTGCACTTTGGATTAGAATCTAAGAAGCGCTATCCAATGTCGATAGTGGTTATGAGTGTGGCCTTGGTTAGTGGCGTCACCCTAGACGCTTACAGACCAATTCTGTATAAACATTTTTTTGATGTCGCTACTTCACAGGGCCCGGCTGCTGCTGGGACAATGGTTAATATCATTCTGATGGTGCTTTTGGTAGGCATTGGTGTGCGCATAGTCTGGACCGTGTTATTGAGATCTATTAGTTATTTGGAAAGTCGAGTGATGTCAGATTTATTGAATACTTCGTATGAGTATTTGTTACATCATTCATATAATTTCTTCAACAATAGTTTTATTGGCAGCTTGGTCACAAAAGTTCGTCGGTTCCAGAACGCATATGAGCAGATTGCTGATCAGGTGTTTTTAGACACTGGCCGCACGATTCTTATTGCTGTAGTAATTTTGGGAGTGCTGCTTTATAGTTATCCAGTGCTGGGTGTTATTGCATTAGGGTGGTCATTGTTTTTTATTGCTTTAACGGTAGCATTTTCCCGCTACAAAATTCCTCATGATATCGCCCGAGCCGATGCAGACACTAAAACAACCGGGCATTTAGCTGACACGTTGGCGAACAATATGAATTTGAAATTGTTTGCCTCTATTATTCCGGAAGTGGAAACTTTTCACCGAATAACCGATAACTTGTTTCGGTTGCGTAAGTACGCGTGGAACCTCGGTAATAATTTGGATGTTATCCAAGGAGTGTTAGTATTGCTTCTGGAATTTGGAATGATATACATTTCTGTGGGGATGTGGCAAAGAGGGTTGCTGACCATTGGTGATTTTGTTTTGATTCAGTCGTACATATCTCGTATTATAGATAAGTTGTGGGGTCTTGGTGGCAACATTCGGCGCACGTACGAGGCATTAGCTGATGCCAATGAGATGACCGAAATGTTGCTCACCCCGCATGAAATTACGGATATTAAAAACGCCGGTGAGTTAGTCATTACTCAGGGACGGATTGAATTTAACGATGTTGAGTTTCATTATAGTCCGGCTACTCCAATTCTGAAGCATTTCAATATGGCTATTGCTGCCGGGGAGCGCGTGGCGTTAGTCGGTCCGTCTGGCGGCGGTAAGTCCACATTAGTGAAACTATTATTTAGGTTCCTAGATATTCAAGGTGGCCATATTACCATTGATGGCGCAAATATTTCTGAAGTAACCCAGGATTCATTGCGCCGCTCCATATCGCTAGTGCCGCAGGAACCAATACTGTTTCATCGCAGTTTGATTGATAACATTCGGTATGGTAAACCCGACGCCACCGATAAACAAGTTATTGCTGCCGCCAAGGCTGCTCATTGCCATGAGTTCATTGAAAAGTTTCCGGAGAAGTACGAAACTTTAGTGGGAGAGCGGGGAGTAAAGCTGTCTGGAGGAGAGCGCCAACGCGTTGCTATTGCTCGGGCTATCTTGAAGAACGCGCCGATATTAGTGCTGGATGAGGCCACTAGTTCTCTAGATTCTGAATCGGAGAGTTACATTCAAGACGCTTTGCGCACGCTAATGCAAGGCAAAACTACAATTGTAGTGGCTCACCGACTGTCTACTATTATGCAAATGGACCGGATTATTGTGATTGAAGACGGTAAAGTGCGCGAAGAGGGAAAGCACGAAGAGTTAATTAAGGCCAAACAGGGTATGTATCAAAAACTCTGGAACATTCAGGCTGGTGGGTTTGGTCAGGCGTAGAGACATTTATTAATCTCCCTGACCGTTGTTTATAGAAACTATTCGGAGCGTCAGAAGCAAATTACATGAAATGTAATGCAGCTTCTAGCGTAGCTAGTTTCGTAACAATGGTCAGGGAGATTTTGTTTTTGTCTCTACGTTTGGTCTTTACCTTTCAGCCGCAGGCCGACAGGTGTGCCCCACAATTCTAGCTCAGTCATGATCCGTTTTTGTAAGTAGCGGCGGAACGCTTGAGAAATAGCAGCTGGGTGATTAACCGATAGTTCAAAGAACGGAGGATTAGTGTCAATTTGACGGAGACCATTCACTTTTGGTTTCTTTTGATCACGCAGAAGCATTGGTGGGTTCTTTTTCATGACCCGTGCTAGTAACGCGTCTATATCTTCTTGGGGAATTTCACGGAGCCGATTTTCATAAATCGGTTTAATGGAATTAATGGCTTCCTCAATGCCCGTGCCATCTATTGCGGATACAAAAAACATCGGGCTGAACCACAGAAAAGGGAAGTGATAGGAAATATAGTCTCGTAGTTCCTGTTCATCACCCTTATACTGGTCCATTTTATTAGCCAGAATAATTATGCCTTTATCTAGATCGATAATTTCACCGGCAATATGTTGGTCTTGCTTGGTAATTTTATCAGAAGCATCGATGACTAAAAATACAACGTCGCTGCGACGCATGGCTTTGAACGTTTGGAATCCTGAATAAATATCCGGTAGTTTTTGTTTGTGTTCTTTCTTGCGTAGGCCGGCGGTATCAATAAACGTGTAGTCTTGCCCCGCAATAGTAGTGAAAGTATCAATGGCGGTTCTGGTGGTGCCGGCAATAGGGGAGACAATGACGCGCTCTTGTCCTAAAATTTTATTTAAAATACTACTTTTGCCAACGTTTGGTTTACCCACGATGCTAACCCCAATACCGTGTGACTGTTCTTCCTCCGGTGTGTAAAGATTATTTTGCTTAATATACTTCGCGGCATCGTCTAACAGGTCGCCGATACCCCTACCCGAGACTGAGGACACTGTAAAAATATTTTTTATACCTAAAGACTGAAACTCACCTATAGTGACTTCCATTTGTTTAGGTGAATCAACTTTGTTGATGACTAGCGCAATTTGTTTTTGTAGTTTACGAAATTTTAATAATGTTTTGCGATCAATAGTGCCAACGCCCGATTTGCTATCGACAACGAACCACACAATATCAGCCTGTTCCACTGCAATATCAATTTGAGTATTCAATTCATGTTCTAGCTCTTGTGAGTTGCCGAATGTAATACCAGCGGTGTCAACTAAACTAAAAGCCACTCCATTCCAGGAGCTGTCAATGTACTGACGGTCGCGTGTTGTGCCGGCTACCGGCGATGTTACGGCAAGCGGTTTACCAGCTATTTTATTGATCAAAGTCGACTTACCAGCGTTCGGTTCGCCAACTACGGCAATGAGGGGAATAGAATTCATAGTTTATATAATAGACGTTATGGCGATTCTGAGCAAATATGCGTAAATAAACCACTCTGTTTTGGCTTATGCTTACTCGCCGAGTATGACAATAATATCCACCTTATTTTTGTCTATTAAAATTCCCGGCGGCGGCAGGGTGACAGCACTGGCCTGAAGATTTGATTTGAGAAATTCCATTGTTGCTGGTTTGCTGTTGACTGAGTAGGCGATATTTTGGTTGAGCGGACTGCCTTTGTATGAGATTTGTAGCACAGAGAACCCTTGTTTTTGTAGAATTGTCGCCGCTGATTTGTACAATGTCTTCCCGAGAGTGCTATCAGCCAACCAAATGATGCTTTTTTCTTGGCTTAGTTTATTGGTAGTAAAACTATCACTAAAGAAATTTTTTATGTCGGTACTCGTGACGCCATCACACGGTTGTAGGATAAAAGCGCCGGTGGGTGCATCCGTGCCATTACATACTAGCTTGGTGTCGGTGTCTAGACTGCTGGAAATAATTTGGTCATGACTGAAATCTTTAGTCAGGCTGTAGAGGTGAAGCATTTCTCCCGGGGACAGGTTGGTATGAACATGATCGCCAATGACGGAAAAAAGATTATTAATTTTGCCGGCGTCCGTAATTAAATTAAGATCAATAACTTTAGTTTTTGTAGCAGTAATAATTTTATGTTGACGAGAGGAGCGCGCAAAGTCACTGCCTTCAGGACCAGCGGCGTGACGGGATCGGGCAAAAATTAAAGCTCGTTTGCCATTCATGTGCTCAGCTCCTTGGGTAAATGTTACGGGAGCCAAGTAGCCGTTAGTAGCATCATTAGGAAAAGTGTAATCAGTGAAGGTGTGATCTATTGTCACATCAACCCCACCTATTAAATCGATTGCTTTTTGGAATCCTTGAAAATCTAAAACTGCGAAGTAGGGGATGTGGAGGCCCGTCAGTTGACCGACCGCTTGTCGGCTCTTCTCGCCTCCATCATTCCAGTTGTTTCGTTTTGCGTAGCCCTCCGAAAAAGCTGAGTTAATTTTACGCCACTCGCCATCGCCTAAGTTGATAAAGTAGTCGCGGGGGATAGACACCATGCTGGCTTTTTTATCACCAGGGCGGATTTGTACCAGTATCATAGTATCGGATAAGAAAGGGCCATCATGACCTTGACCCCCGATACCCAGTAACAGTAAGTTAATTTGGCCTTGTTCCTCCCCTTGCAAATGGACATTCCCTGTTTGGCTGCTTAGGACCGATCCAAGGGTTTTATAAAAACTGGAATTTTGGCCTACAAAAATTTTACTTGTTACCTTAAATGCTCGCGCTACCACAAAACCGCCTAATCCTATTATGACTAAGACAATGATGGCGATAATAATACGCAGTATATGACGACGGGGCTTGGGAGGCTTTGGGAATGGGGAATTTTTTGGAGTTGCCGCCTGGGTAAGTGAGCTTTTAGGCTTGGCAGAATTAGAGCGTGATACAATAATCGGTCGTTTTATGTCATCCATGAATTAATTTACTTTAGTGGGTACCTGATTATTATACCGTATGATTATTATACCGTAAATCCAGGCTTTTAGTGGCTTGCAGGGGCGGTACAACAATGGTATAGTGGGAGTGTTATTTGATATAAAGGAAATAAAAATGGAACAAAAAATATCTGAACAAACCACAGAAGACACAGTGGAGCCTGTAATGATTGCAGAAGGTAAGTCTCCCAGTGTTGGTTCGTTTGTATGGGAATTGGCCCGAGTTGTTATCGTGGCCTTTGCTATTATGTTGGTGTTTCGGTTGTTTATCGCTGAGCCGTTCATTGTATCGGGCTCATCTATGGTTCCAAACTTTCACAACCGCGAGTATTTAATAGTGAATAAGATTACGTATCGACTGCACTCACCTGAACGGGGAGATGTGATTGTGTTTAAATACCCTAAAGATACTTCCCAGTATTTTATTAAGCGAGTGATTGGTTTGCCTAGCGAAAAAGTGCAAATTAAAGACGGCCGGGTCTTGGTTTTTAACGGTCAGCATCCCGACGGCTTATTGCTAGATGAACCTTTCTTGTCCAATGACAATGTCACTTTTGGTCGGACTGACATTACCACTCTTGGCAGTGATGAATACTTCGTCCTCGGCGATAATCGTCAGGCTTCCAGCGACTCTCGGGTATGGGGCATCATGCCTAAAAATGATTTAGTTGGAAAAGTCTGGTTGCGAGTATTTCCTCTGCAACAATTCGGCGTTATCCAACACCCGCAGTTAAACTTTTAATTCATTTTTTCAATGCCGAAAACTATTCGCAAAGTTTCCGCCAAAGCGCATGCTCAAGCAGCGGGCATTGGAGGCACTAAAAATATTATTACTCAAACCGATCCGTTTTGGAACGTTATATTGAAGCGCTTAGGTCGTATGGGTCGAACGTATGGTTTTCAGCGTGTGGAAATGCCCATTTTAGATGATGTCGATCTATTCGACCAGTATTATAATAGTATGGCTAATGCCCCCGAACCTGTGACAGTTGAAGTCAATGGCAAGTCAATGATGGTTCGTCCAACCATTTTGCCCCAAGTACTACGCCATTATGCTGGGCTGAAAGACATGGAGGAGATACCCATGTCAAAGTGGCTATATATGGGCAATGTAATAAAGCCTCAGCAAAACACTGGTGGAGTATCGTCGGAGTACGAATTTGGGACAGAAGTATTAGGGACTTTCACGCACTTAACGGAAGCTCAGACTATTGCCGCGATTTGGCATTTGGTTCAGGAATTAGGTTTAGCAGAAGCAACTTTGGAAATTAATACTATAGGCGATAATAACTCCCAAGCTACTTACGGCAATGTACTCCATGAATTTCTGAATAATAAAAAGTTTGAGTTATGCGATACTTGTAACGAATCCTTGAACACGAGGGTGTTTGATGTTTTGCGATGTAATAATTTAGAATGTCAGGTGGTGTTTGCTGAAGCACCAACTGTACTCGATTTTCTAGACGATAATTCACAAAAACATTTTACTTTGGTGCTAGAAGCACTGGATGAGTTACAGATTCCTTATCAGCTCAATCCATTGTTGGTCGGCCCCGCCGGTTCTAGCCGTACTAATTGTATTATCCGGTATAAACACAATAGCCACTCTGTTATTATTGCTGAGGGCGCTTATCATGACACGATCATTAAAGGATTCAGTGGCAACGAGTTTTCGTGTTTTGGTTTTCAAGGAAGCTTAACGGCTTTGCACAAAGCGATGGAGTTAGCGACCATTGAAGTTTTACCAGAAACTAGTTGCGAAGTATTTTTGGTACCTTTGGGAGAGCTAGCATCGAAAAGAAGTTTGCGCTTATTTCATGATTTAACAATTGCTGATGTTCGCGTATATGACCATTTTGGGACAGTGGGAGTTAAGAACCAATTGAAACAAGCAGAAGACCATAAGTCGCCTATCGCTCTGATCATGGGACAGAAAGAGGCCATGGATGAGATGGTAATTTTGCGCGATGTTAAAAGTGGGATGCAAGAACTATTTTCCTATGATAAAATAGTAATAGAAGTTAAAAAGCGGCTCGGCCGATAATTCATTTACATATGGACAAGACACCAGAAGATTGTATTTTTTGCAACATAATAAATAAGAAAATAAACTCTGATATCGTTTTTGAAGATGAGCAATTTATTGTTGCCAGAGACATATTGCCTCAAGCCCCAGTGCATTTATTGATTATGCCAAAACTGCATATTGCCTCACTCAATGATCTACAAAATGATCAAAGTAAAATTATGGGTGACATGATAATGCTGGCTCGAGATGAGGCAATTAAACAGGGGATATCGGACCGAGGTTATAAAATTGTTCTTAACGTTGGTAAAGATGGGGATCAAGGGGTTAAGCACATTAATATCCATTTGTTGGGCGGCAAAGCCCTTCCTAGTTTCTAGAGTCATTTTATACTAGTTTGACCAGCCCTTTAGAATATAGTATAGTTATTAGTGAATTCAGTGATATTAACCGGCGTTCTTCATATTATCTATGAAAATGCAACTGAATATCTTTTATGGAAAGAGGTGAATAGTCAGTGGTAGAAGTAAAGAAAAAAGACAACGAATCATTTGAAAATTTACTCCGCCGTTTTAACCGCAAAGTTCAACAAAGCGGAGTTTTAATTCGTGCCCGTAAAACTCGGTTTTTTGACAAACCGAAGAGCCGTAATCTCCAGCGCTCAGCCGCTCAGCGCCGTAGTGTTATCCGCGCTGTGAAAGAAGAACAGAAGAAATTCGGCAAGCCCGTGAAGAAAACCCTTAAATTTGTACGTTAATATTATTTATCCATGCCTAGTATTGAGAGCATTGAGTCCGACTTAACAACTGCTTTGAAAGCTCGTGATCAAGTTACGGTTGAGACTCTGCGCGGTTTAAAAACTCGCATTCAGAACGAGCAAATTGCTAAGGGCCAGCCTGTGGCTGATGACGACATTATTGCGTTGATTCGTTCGGAAGTGAAGCGTCGCAATGATGCGGCCAGTGCTTTTGATACAGGCGATCGGTCAGAGATGGCCGCAAAAGAGCGTCAGGAAGCTGCTATTTTACAAAACTATTTGCCGGCACAAATCGGTGAAGATGTCTTAGAAGCAAAAATTGATTCAATGGTCGCCGCAAATTCATGGACCGCCAAAGATTTTGGGGTTGCCATGGGTCAATTAAAATCTGAGTTTGGCACCACTGCTGATGGCGGTACATTATCTCGCATTTTAAAAAACAAACTAAATTCGTAAAGCCTTTATTGAATGGCAAAAGAACAGTACATTACCGGCCTAGACATTGGTACCCAAAATATTCGGGTAGTTCAGGCTAAATTGGAACCCACAGGTGGCCTTAATATTATCGGTGCATCCACCGTACTGTCTGCGGGGATGCGCAAAGGCGTGATAATCGATATTGAAGAGACGGTCTCATCTATTTCGGCGGTCTTAGAAAAAGTGGAGCGCATGACCGGTGTTCCGGTGACTCAGGCTAATATTTCCGTGGGCGGTAACCATATTACTTGTATTGAATCAAAGGGGGTTATTGCAGTGTCCCGAGCTGATGGTGAAATCAGTGAGAACGATGTGATTCGAGTCATAGACGCGTCGCAGGCTATTTCTATCCCGCCTAATCGGGAAGTGTTGCACGTTATCCCTAAAACATTTACTTTAGACGGACAAACAGGGATCAAAGATCCGGTCGGCATGACAGGTATTCGACTTGAGGTGGAAACAATCATCATCCATGGCGCGTTGCCATTCCTGAAAAACTTAAACAAAGCAATTTTGCAAACTGGGCTAGAGATGGATCAATTGGTACTCAGTCCTCTGGCCGCCGCAAATGCTGTTCTAAACAAACGCCAAAAAGAACTGGGTGTGGCCGTGATTGATTTAGGCGCTGGCACAACCAGTATGGCCGTGTACGAAGAAAATAATTTACTGCATACAGCCATTGTTCCAGTGGGTTCGATGCATATTACTAATGATATTGCGATTGGTTTACGTTGTACTATTGATACAGCCGAAAAAGTAAAGTTGCTTTACGGTAATGCTACTGCAGTAGGAGTAGACAAGTATTCGGAAGTTGATTTGTCCAAAATAGATCCCGAAGAGAATGAAAGGGTCTCTCGGTTAGATGTAGTGGAAATTATTGAAGCTCGATTGGAAGAAATATTCGAATATTTGAGCCGAGAGTTGAAACAAATTAATCGTGATGGCAAACTACCAGCTGGAATTGTTTTGACTGGCGGCGGCAGTCTTCTCCCTGGAGTAGCAGAGTTTGCTAAAGATTTCTTTCGCCTACCTGTCGCCATCGGCAAACCTACTGAAGTAATGACAGTAATCGACCAAGTGATTGACCCTGCATTTGCTACTGTTGTGGGATTAGTCCAGTGGGGCGGTAAGTACTCTAGTGGCGTTTCCGAGCGGGGATTATTGGCCCCAGTGCAGGGCTTGTTAGAAAATAAGAATGTGCTAAAATTGAACAAGTGGTTCAAGTCTTTCTTGCCATAAAACAAAAACTTCAAACAAAAATAGATAAACCAGATAATTTATCATTCCGGTATTTTATGAAAAAATCTATGGAAGTTAAATCTAAAATTGAAACTTTTGCGCGTATTAAAGTCCTCGGTATTGGTGGCTCCGGTACCAATGCGGTTAACCGCATGATTGAGCTTGGTATTAAGGGCGTCGAATTTATTGCCATTAATACTGACGCTCAAGCGTTGCATAACAACGCAGCTGACCGCAAAATCCACATTGGTAAAAGTATTACCAAAGGATTGGGCTCGGGTATGAACCCGGATCTTGGTCGTGAAGCAGCTGAAGAGTCGCAGGAAGAAATCGAAGAAGCTATCTCCAATGCCGACATGATATTTATTACATGTGGTTTGGGCGGTGGCACTGGCACTGGCGCAGCGCCAATCGTCGCTGAGCTGGCGAAGAACCGCGGCGTGTTAACTATTGCAGTGGTCACTAAGCCATTCACTTTCGAAGGTAGCAAGCGTAAGGAAACAGCGGAAGCTGGTTATGACAACTTGAAAGACAAGGTAGACGCAATTATTTCTATTCATAACGACCGCATTTTACAAATTATAGATAAGAAAACTTCGCTGGTAGACGCCTTCAGCACAGTCGACGATATTTTGCGCCAGGGTATTTCCGGAATTTCTGATTTAATTACTACACACGGTATCGTTAACGCCGACTTTGCTGACGTCCGAACAATCATGCAAGATGCTGGCACAGCTCTTATGGGTATTGGTCGTGCATCTGGTGAGAACCGGGCGGAAGTGGCTGCAAAAGCTGCTGTCAATTCACCATTGCTTGATATGACTATCGATGGAGCCAAAGGGGTATTGTTCAATATTACTGGTGGTAAAGATTTGGGCATGTTTGAAATTGATGAAGCTGCCAAAGTCATTACCAAGAACGTTGATCCAGAAGCTCGGGTTAAATTCGGAACCGTTATTGATGAATCCCTTGGTGATGAAATGGTGATTACCGTTATTGCCACTGGTTTTGATGAGAACAACCGCAAGCCTTCTTCCATGACCACTTTTTCTGTGAATGAGCCGGTAGAACCAATGGTCCGCCCAGCGGCCACTAATTTAGCTAATACTCAATCTGCCCCCACTTTTGTTGCTGAACCACCAAGAGTGGAAGTGAGGAAGCCCTTATTCTCACCTAAGCCCATAGAGCCTATCCAGCCAATTACCCCTGTACAGCCCGCTCAGGTTCGCCCTATAGAGACTCCGGCCGAAGAAGAGGATGAGCTGGATATTCCAGCCTTTATCCGGAAGAAGATGAAATAACATGAGCAAGACATTAAAGTTATCCATTGCTTGTGGGGTAATTTTTTTAATTTTAGTATTACTATTCACTTTTCAAGTAGGGCGTAGTGTAGAGCGTCAGTTGAGGGACACTACAGTAACCCAGTCCAACAGTCCAACCGGCAATTCGTATGGTTATAGTAAATCAGGACAAGGTTATTCCGGACAAGCATCTGGCAACGTGGCAGTTTTTCCGAAACTGTTATTTTCCGGTCCTGAGGGAATGGAAGTTTGGCAAAATGGAAAGTTTGTCACTGTAAGTAAACGGGACACGACTAAATTCAGCTTGGGTAATTTAATAATTTCTCCAGACCGTTCAAAATTTATATACGGCTTTTTTAATAGTGGTACTGACGGCGGTCCAAACGGCATGTTTGGTTCGGCGGCTAATACTTTAGAACTAGCCGCATTTGATAAATCTTTGAGTGCCAAGACTGTTGGGCAAGCCGGTACAACTGCCAAATGGAGCTTGGCTTGGTCTCCAAATAACCAGTTGATTTCTTATGTGGTGAATGACGGTCAGGAGATGGCAATTTTGGATATCAATCAAAATAAGGTTGTACAAAATTTAAAAGGGAAAGATACTTCTCCAGTAGCTTGGCTAGGGGATAACGACATTAGTTTTGTTCAGGATAACAAATTGTACCGTGGCACAATTGCCAACCCCAGACAGACAACAATAGCCGAAAAAGTAGAGAATTCTTTGTGTACATTTGAATCGCCCCCTGACCTAGTTGCCCCTAATTGGTCACGTGACCATCGTTATGTCGGCTATTATACAGTTGCGGGATATGTTGTGAAAGATACATCAGATAGCAAGACTTTTACCGCAAATGCAGCAAAGCCTAGCAGCGATGAAATTTGTAGCAATAATATTGATGTTCGGCCCATAGGCTGGGATAATTCTAATAATTTCTATTTTGTTACTAATCAGGGCAAGAAAGTAATGCGCATGAATTTGCCGGATGGCAAACAACAGGCGTTTGTTAATACTTACGCTGGTGGCGATTCCCACCTTGTCTCCATTTCTCCCGATGGCGCTTATATGATGTACGATCAAGGGGCGCCAGGTTTGCCGACTGGGCACTCGATTAATAGATCAGGGGATAATGGGGAGGTAGTTTGTCACGGTATGTATGATGTCCGCCATAGCGAAGGCCTAGCCGCTGAAGATGCGGGCTGGTCAGTGAAATACCCCGGAACCGTGGCACTAACGACGGCAAGCCCGCAAGGATACGTTATTACCGTCTATGATATCAAAAATTGCCATTTTGTAAATTCTTTATACATCCCTACTCCAGAAGATGTGGGGGGTGTAACTGCGCGGGGAATGGAATTCTTTGGAATAGAGTAATTAAATAGCACAAGAAACGCACATCCCAGGATGTGTGTTTTTTTGACCCCCCACAACTTACCAAGAACTAACAATTTTGTGGATAACCCCGGTTAAAAATTACCGGATTTTAGAGGAAGTTCGGTAATTCTTCATAATTCAGCCAGATTATAAAATCTTTGCCTAACACTATATGTTGTTGTATAATACTTAAGGTAATACTATATCTAGTAGTTTGAAATAAAAACCAGGTTTAATTTAACTATCCATTTGGCCTATGCGTTGTCCAAACTGTGAAAATTCCGACACCAAAGTACTTGATTCGCGGCCTGTTGAAGAAGGTAATGCTATACGGCGCAGGCGAGAGTGCGAAAAGTGCAGTTTCAGGTTCTCCACTTACGAAGAAATTGAAATTCTCGATTTGACTGTAGTAAAGCGGGACGAAGCAACCCAAGGTTATTCCCGTGAGAAGTTGGAGAGAGGAATTAGGCGGGCGTTTGAGAAGCGACCCCATGACGACGGCACCTTTAAGAAAATTATCTCTGGTGTTGAACAGGAAATTCAAAAGAAGGCCGCTGGAGGTGCCATCAAGAGTAGCGATATAGGGGAGATAGTTATGAAGCGCATAAAAAAAATCGATAAAGTCGCTTACATCCGATTCGCCAGCGTGTACAGACAATTTGAAGACGTAGAAGAATTTAAAGCCGCTATTCAAAAGCTGTGAATATAATAGATTTATATTCGTTCAAGGAATGGCAGTCTTGAAAACCAGTCGTCTAAGTCATTTAGACTCCAATGGTTTTTGCAACTACCATTCCTTGAACAAAAACAAAACGATAACATTAACTAACTGCTAAAAATATGGAACCGCAAATCCACGACAACTTACAAGCTAGAACCAAGAATGCTTTATCAGAATTAGGGGAAAAGATTTTTCTTGACCGGTACGCAGTAAAGGATACTAAGAAAGAAACTTTGTCAGTGGGTGATACCGTTGTAGTTTGTGTGAATTTAAAAACAGGGCAACGAGAAATTGGTGTTGTCGAAGCATTTGATGAACGAACAAAGTTGGTTCAGGTTAAATTGCGTGACGGTTCCATTGAAGAGCGGGCGATTGAGCATGTAGACAAACCACTGGAAACTGTCCCCGAACAAATGTATGACCGTATTGCTCGTCACATTGCAAGTGTCGAAAAAACCCCAGAGTTGCAAGCCGAGTGGGGCGCTAAGTTTAAAGAACTGATGGACGACTGGAAGTATGTTCCCGGTGGGCGTATTTATACCGGTGCTGGCACAGATCAGAATCTAACTTTTTATAATTGTTATGTCATCCCGTCTCCCAAAGACAGTCGTGGCGGTATCTTTGAAACGTTGTCGCAGATGGCCGAAATTATGTCCCGCGGCGGCGGCGTCGGTATTAATGTATCGTCTTTGCGCCCGCGCTACGCTTATGTCAAAGGTGTAAACGGCCGATCTAGCGGTTCCGTGTCTTGGGCATCTTTGTACAGCTTCGTTACTGGTTTAATTGAACAAGGGGGATCTCGCCGCGGCGCGCTGATGCTAATTCTGAACGCCTGGCACCCTGACGTTATGGATTTCATCAATTCTAAGAAAGAGGCTGGCCGCATTACTAACGCTAATATTTCTGTTGGTATTACTGATGATTTTATGGCTGCCGTTAAAGCTGATAAGGAGTGGGACTTGGTGTTCCCAGACACTTCTGATACCAACTACGCGGAGCACTGGAACGGTGACATGACCGCATGGAAGAAACTAGGCGGTAAAGTGTTGGTTCATAAAACCGTCCGCGCTAAAGATATTTGGGATAACATTATTGAATCGGCGTGGTCATCGGCTGAACCCGGGATGTATTTTATTGACCGCGCTAATTATTATTCCAACTCTGGTTACTATGCGCAGTTGCCTTGTACCAACCCCTGTGGTGAACAGCCACTGCCAGCGTGGGGAGTGTGCAACCTCGGTCACGTTAACTTAGCTAAGCACATGGAGGAGAGCGGTACTGACGTCGATTGGAACAAGTTGAAGACTACTGTCCAACAAGCGGTACGTTTTCAGGATAATGTGATCGACGCCACTCCGTACTTCTTTGAAGAGAATCGCGAACAACAAATGAGCGAACGTCGCATTGGCATGGGCACAATTGGACTAGCAGAAATGTTAATTAAACTTCATTTGCGTTATGGCAGCGAAGAAGCAGTGCTGTTCATCGACAAATTGTATCAGTTCATTGCTGTTACATCTTACGAAACTTCTATTGAACTGGCTCGTGAGAAGGGAGCGTTCGGTCGGTTCGAAGCAGAAGGTTTTCTCAGCTCTGGCTTTATGAAGAACATGCCAACCTACATTCGTGACCTCGTCGCTAAGTATGGTATCCGCAACGTTACGATTTTGACTCAGGCGCCAACCGGTACAGTCGGTACTATGGTGGGAACATCTACCGGTATCGAACCGTTTTTCTCCTGGACTTATTTCCGCAAGTCTCGCTTAGGAGTGCATCAGGAACATATAAAGTTGGCCAAGGATTGGATCGAACAACATCCCGAACAAGAATTGCCAAAATATTTCACTACCGCTATGGAGCTGATGCCAGAAGAACACGTTGCAGTACAAGCAGCAGTACAGCGCTGGATGGACTCCGCTATTTCTAAAACCGTAAACGCCCCTGAGCATTACACGATTGAACAGACTGCCAAGCTGTATGAAATGATGTATGACTTAGGCTGTAAAGGGGGCACAATTTATCGTGATGGTTCTCGTGACGAGCAGGTATTGGCTGTTGATTCCAAGAAACTGGGGAAAGACGCATCCGACCAAGTAGATGCTATGGATGCGGCTAAAGCAGCGGCGAGTGCAGTTCAAGCACCGATAAAGAACACTGTCACTGTGGAAACCGCTCCAGACCCACAGCAAGTGATGTCTGTATCTGCTGGCGGTAGCGTACAGTTTAAAATCGCGCCGCGTGAACGACCAAACGTGATGCAGGGGATGACTTACAAAATGAAAACTGCTTATGGCCATTTGTACGTCACTATTAATGAGGACAAGTACGGGGTATTTGAAGTATTTGCTTCGTTGGGTAAGTCCGGTGGGTTTTTTGGCGCTCAAACTGAAGCTATTACCAGAATTATTTCTTTAGCTCTTCGCTCCAACGTGGCATTGGATGAAATTATTGATCAGCTAAAAGGTATCCGTGGACCAGATGTGTCTTTTGCCGATGGGCAGGCCATTTATTCTTTGCCCGATGCGATTGGGAAAATTCTAGAAAAACATGTTAATCGTAGCCAACAAGAATTGAACTTTGATTTTGTTGCAGAGTTGCAAAATAACGATGCGGTGCAGACCCCAGGTGTAGAGCCAATATCGCCTGAACAACCAGCTCATCCGGAGCAGCCAATTAAACCAACGGCTGTGATGGAAACAGTAGAGCAGTCTACCATTAAAGCTAATGGTAATCTGACTTATCAAAAAACAGAGAAGGTGTCTATTGCCAATATGGGCAACGCACCTGTCTGCGGTGTTTGTAGCGGCATGTTGGTAATGGCTGAAGGATGTATGAAGTGTGAGTCTTGCGGTTTTAGCAAGTGTGGCTAAGGCGTAGTTGATGATGAACAAAAAACCAAAAGCGGACGTAGTCATTCCTAAAAAAGGTCTGGTCATTTGCAACATTGGTGATGGCAAGGGGAAAACTACGGCAGCCATTGGTTCAGCCGTGCGGGCCAGTGGGGCCGGGTTAAATGTATTCATTCTGCAGTTTGTGAAAGCTAGTAAGCCGAAAGACGGGGAGCGACTGCAACCGGGGGAGTGGCCGCTATCTAATGAGATTAATTTTTTTAATGAGCTTAAGCTAGGCGGACAGTTGGGTCGCATTGATACAGATCAAGTGGGCATCGGCTTTGTCGGTATTTTAGGTGATCGAAAGCAAAAAGACGCTCATGTCAGGGAAGCGTTGCGCGGATTAGAAATGACGCGCCGAATTATTCAGTCGGGCGACTATCAATTCATTATTTTGGACGAAATTTTGTCAGCGGTGGATTTAGAACTGCTGACGGAGCAGGATATCATTGATATTATTCAAACTAAGCCAGAATCTGTGCATATTATGATGACTGGGCATAAAAAATATCCGAAAATTTTTAAATTATGTGACACCGTTACCGAAATGAAAGTAGTAAAGCACGCTTACTACTCGGGGGTTTTGGCGCAGAAGGGCATAGATTTTTGATGGAACTTGATTTTTTTATGAAAAAGGAGTATAATGATAGTAAGTTAAGCTTTTTTGAAACAAAAAAATAATTAATTGAGTGAATCACTATGTCTGAACATCCGTATTCTTCATATTCGGGCGAAAATGGACGGGAAATGATATTGCGTGACCATTTGGCCGTTGATCGGACCATAATGGCCAACGAAAGCTCGTTTCTTGCTTATATCCGCACCGCATTAACTCTAGCTGTAGCCGGAGTGTCTCTACTCAAGCTGTTCCATGACTCGTATACCAATGTCATTGGGTGGGTCTTTCTTGGATTAGCGCTATTATTGTTTGTTAATGGGGCCATTCGTTACGGGGAAATGGACGGAATTTTACATAGTTTATCCCGCCGTAAGGAATTAGTGGCTGAACCAGAAGAAGATTTTGAAGCCGCTCCAAATATGTTTCGTAAATTAGCTCATGTTAGTAATACTATCGTTCATATTTTTTATAAATAAACAAAATAGTTGCGAAGTGGTATGATGGTAATGGAGCAAAAGAGGATATTTTAAAGTTTTACTGAGGGGGTAAAAATTATGGATTTGCGAGATCGTGTTGAGGTTCTTTTGAAAGAACCCGATTCATCGGACCCGTATGACCCGGTCGAAGTGGTGACAAATGCGTTAATTGAAAATAACTGTTGCATGGTTTATCGCGTTACTAAACCTACTGCGGCGGATTATGATCGTGAGTTTTGGTATTTAGGAGCGACAGAAAACTTTCTTGATCAAGAGTTGCGGGATGAAGCTGATTGGAGCATAGAGGTGTCCATTATGTATCAAGAGGAGGACAAGTCTATTTTGATATATTTTAGCCAGATCGGTCGTAACGAAATAATAGAGTTTGCTTGTGATCTGCTCGCCTTGGATACTTATTCCATTCGATTCGTGGAAGTGAATAACCATTTGACCTGGGAAGCGGTTCATTTCATAACATTTAGTGGAAGCTTTCCGGACGGTTGCGGATTTGTTACTCCGTTTTATCAATAGGTCAGCGTGCATCGAGGTTTGTTATAAACCGCGGTGCACTATTTTTTATTTAAACTTGATTTATATTTGAGCCGGTATCTTGTATACTATATATATGAATATTATTGAACCACGATTATTAAAGGGTTTTCGGGATTATGATCCAGCGGAACAGTCTGCTAGGCAAGCTATGTTTGCCACTATCCAAAGCGTATTTGAACGCTTTGGCTTTTCGCCGTTGTCGACCCCAACTTTGGAATATCGAGAAATTCTCATGGGTAAGTATGGGGAAGACGAAAAACTAATATATAGTTTTAAAGATAATGGCGACCGTGATGTGGCTATGCGCTACGATTTAACAGTGCCGTTAGCTCGGTATGTTGCTCAGAATCAAAACATGTTGACGTTGCCTTTTAAGCGGTATCAGATTGCGCCGGTATGGCGGGCTGATAATCCTCAGAAGGGACGCTATCGTGAGTTTTACCAATGCGATGTTGACGCAGTCGGTACCGATTCAGTTTTGGCTGACGCGGAAGTGATTGCTTGTTTGTGCCAAGCGATATCGGCGTTGGGTGTTTCCGGATACTATGTGAGAATAAACAATCGGGCAATGTTTAACGGTCTGTCAGTTGTGGCAATTCGAGCCATTGATAAAATTGATAAAATTGGTTTATCTGGCGTGGTCGAGGAAATGAAAAACAATGGTATATTAGATGACGAGATTGAGCGAGCCACGACATTAATAAAAAACGTTAATCAAAATATTCCAGAGGCAGTCAGCACTGTAATGGATTATTTACAACAATTTGGCATAGATCGAGCTTTAACTTCTGACTCCGATAAAGCGGGCAAGGTAGTCTATGAACCTTCGATTGCGCGTGGCTTAGACTACTATACTGGTACTGTTTTTGAAATTATGTTAACTGATAAATCGGAGTATGGGAGTATATGTAGCGGTGGTCGGTATGATAACTTGGTAGATCAGTATTCTAAAACTTCGGTACCGGCAGTGGGCGGCAGCCTTGGTATTGATCGACTGTTTAGCGCCATGACAGAAATGGGGCTAATCAAGACTCAGGGTTCGGCTAAAGTCATGGTCTTTAATTTAGAACAGTCATTGCAGAATGATTACGTAGAAGTAGTGTCCACTTTACGTAACGCCGGTATTAGCGCCGAGTTATATTATGCGCCTGCTAAGATAGATAAACAGTTCAAGTACGCTGAAACAAAAAATATTCAGTACGGGGTCATTATGGGTCAGACGGAGAAGGATTCCGGAAAAGTGCAATTAAAAAATTTGGCCACCAGGGAACAAAAAGAAGTGCTGTTAACTGATTTAGTAGGCCGGTTACAATAACATTAGTTTTAGCAAAGGGGGGAAAGTCTTGTTTGAATGAGCAGAAGCCGGGTTTTTGTCGGCATGATGATAAGCTTTGCCGCGGGTATATTATTAGCCTCGCGGTTTAATTTTGGGCCGGCTCTAGGGTTATACATGCTAGCTGGGGCGACTGTGGGTTTTGTTGTAGTTCGCCGCCGCCAATGGAATATTTGGATGACTCTGGCCTTGTTTTTGTTATGCGTCGGTGCAGGTATGTGGCGGTTGGCCGGCGCAAGTCAGAATAATCAGTTTCAACGGATCTTGAACGAGAAGGTCCAACTGGACGGAATTATTTCTGCCGATGTAGATGTGAGAATCGATCATCAATTACTTACTTTTCAACCGTACGGTTTCAGTCAAAGCATTTTAATTTCGATTGGTAAGTCGCAGCATTACACCTATGGTGATCGGATTGTTGTAAATGGTAAAGTATCTCTCCCTAAAATTAACAAGGATTTTGACTACGCTAGTTACCTACGCCGATTCAACACTTATGCTTTAATGAGTTACCCAAAAATATTTGTGGTAAGACCGAGGCAGGGGAGTTGGATTACAGATACCCTTCTGAAAACTAAATATTTGTTTATTGGTCGAGTGAACGCCATATTGCCGGAAACGGAAAATAGCCTGTTGTTAGGGATATTAATCGGCGCCCGAAAAACCTTACCGCAAGAAGTGATCGATAATTTCAACGCCACTGGCACTAGTCACATTATTGCCATATCGGGATATAATATTAGTGTCATAATAAGTGGGTTGGCCTTCATGGTTTTTTATATTGGCCGTCGCTGGAATATGTGGCTAACATTAATTGTGGTTGCTGCCTTTGTAATTATGTCTGGCGCTAGCAGTTCGGTCGTACGCGCAGCTGTAATGGGTTCGTTGTTTATGTTAGCTAGTCGCGCCGGACGAATGTATTCGCTTACTCCATCGTTGTGTTTAGCCGCTTGCGCTATGCTCGCCTGGAACCCGTACATCTTGTACTGGGATGCTAGTTTTCAATTGAGTTTCTTAGCCACTGCCGGAATTATTTATATAGTGCCAGCTGCAGAAGAGCTAACGAAAACGTGGCCTAATGCGTTTGGTCTGAAGAGTATTATCATTACCACATTTGCGGCCATCATTGCCACACTGCCCTTAATTTTACATAGTTTTGGTCGACTGAGTTTAATCGCGCCGGTGGCTAATATGGTCATTTTGCCAATCGTTCCGTTAACCATGCTGGTTGGATTCCTTACGGCCATGCCAGTAGTGGGGCCAGGTTTTGGTTTGTTCGCTCATTGGTTATTGAAGTACATTCTATTTATGACTGCCTACTTAGCCCATGTGCCGCATGCCAGTGCGCAGGTTAGTATTGGTGCCGGCATGGTCATTATTATGTATATTGGCATTGCTGGTGGGTGTTTTTTGCTCAATTGGTGGGTCAGCCGCCGAGCTTTATCAGACCCTCATGCTGTGGTATAATAAACCATAAATCATTAAATATTTTGCATGACAAACAGAAATATAGTTATCGCAATTATTGTTATTAGCTTAATAGCCGCAGGTGTTTGGGGCATAATCCGTGTGCGAAATAATTCCCGGGTTGCGTCCGAGTCTCAAAGTCAGACTAACCAGGTCAGCCAGACAAACACAGATGACAATAAGACTCCTGTGAACCAAGATCAAACTAATAAACCAGAAATGACCCACACCGATAATAGTTCGAAAACGCCGTGTGTTCGCGATTTTGATCAAACTAAGCTAACTAATGACAAAGTTGATTTGAAGAATAATATCGTGACAATCGAATTCCAAGATTTTGGTACCGTTAAAGTGCAATTGTTTGACACTGACGCACCAAAGACAGTCGAAAACTTTTTACGCCTGACCAACGCTCACTTTTATGACTGTCTTACAGTGCATCGCGTAGCCAAAGGGTTCGTCATTCAAGCTGGTGACCCTAAGGGTGATGGTACCGGGGGCCAGAGTGCATTTGGGGCTGAGTTTGCCGATGAGTTGAATGCCAACACTGCTAGTTACAAAACCGGCTATGTTGCTGGCACATTAGCCATGGCTAACCGTGGACCAAATACAAATAGCAGTCAGTTCTTTATTACTTTGGCTGATGTTAATGCAGCGCTTCCTAAAAATTATACTATCTTCGGAAAAGTCATTGCCGGTATGGATGTTGTAACCAAAATTGGTGGCGTAGACATTAACCCAGGCCCGTTCGGCCCGACTGACGGCGCCCCAAAAGTTCCAGTTATTATTAAGAAAGCTTTAATCGGTAAGTAATCAAGCTCATCTCTCCAAGCAAGTTTATCAGTAATTTAGATTTATGAAACACATTAAACAGCAACAGACGTTAGCGTTAGTAAAACCGGATGGGGTAAAGCGTGGTTTGACCGGTGAAGTGATTTCGCGGATTGAACGCCGTGGGTTAAAAGTAGTGGCCATTAAAATGATTGAAGTAGATCGAACGCACTTAGAAAAACATTTCCCTAGCGATGATGAGTGGATGGGTCGTCTTGGTGACAAGGGTTTGAAAACTTTTGCTGAGTACGACTTGAATCCGAAGGAACTGATGGGTACAGACGACCGCATGGAGATAGGGAAGAACGTAAAAGAAAGCCTGTTCAAGTACATGACCTCTGGCCCAATTATCGCTATGGTCATTGAAGGGTTGCACGCCATAGACATGGTGCGCAAATTAGCCGGCCATACTTTGCCAGTGTTCGCCGACATGGGTACTATTCGTGGTGACTACTCGGTAGACAGTCCAGCCATAGCTAACGTGGAAGGTCGGGCTATTCAAAACATTATGCACGCTTCTGAGACAGCGGAAGAAGCGGCTAACGAAATCGACTTGTGGTTCCGCAAAGAAGAGATTCACTCTTACAAGCGAGCCGATGAAGATGTGATGTTTTAAAGTTTTATTTCTTCCGAAAAAACTTGGGCAGACTGTCTTTCAGTTTCAGCTGGCGGATGCGGGTAAGAATACCGGTGTCATGTTCGCGTAAGTATGCGCGAATTTGGCCACGGGCATGGCTGGTCTTGGCGGCATCCATCCAGTCGCGTGATACGGTGACCGCCTTTTTTGTTTTTAATATTTCAACGACGTCACCTTGTTTCAATTCAGCTCGAATGGTCCGCATTTTGCCGTTGACCTTAGCCCCCATCATATAGTAGCCGAGGTCAGAATGGATAGAAAAAGCGAAATCAATGGCGGTGGCCCCAACGGGCAAGTCACGTACGTCTCCTTGGGGAGTGAGCACAAAAATACGGTCCTTGAAAAAATCAATCCGCAGTGTTTCTAAAAACTCGTCAGGATTGCTAGCAGTTTCTTCTTGCCATGACCGTAATTCCTGGAACCAAGTAGTTTGTCGTTCTATCACGTCTGATTTACCACGTTCTTCGTAAAACCAGTGGGCGGCCACGCCGCGTTCTGCCGCTTCGTGCATGAGGTCAGTGCGGAATTGCAATTCGAAAACATGGCCAGTACTATCGAACACAGAAGTGTGAATGCTTTGATATCCGTTAGGTTTGGGAATGGCAATGAAGTCTTTTACTCGACCCGGAACTGGCTGAAAGTGTTTGTGAATTATTCCCACCGCGGCGTAACCATCGGCCGTGGATTTGGTCATTATCCGAAAAGCGATAATATCGTAAATTTTGGAAATGTCGCCGTCGTATTTTTTTAGTTTTTTGAAGAGAGAATACAGGCGTTTGCTGCGCCCGGTGATGTCGATAAACTTTATTCCTTCCCGGCGCAAAATAGAACTGATCTTTTTTTCCATTTCTTTAATGTCAGTACTGCGGGCTTTTAACTCATCACTCAGTAGTACATCTATTTTTTTATAATCATCGGGAGAGACAATTTTAAATGCTAAGTCTTCTAATTCGTCTTTCCAGGTGCCAATGCCCAGGCGGCTGGCAATGGGAGCGTACATTTCTTGAGTTTCAGTGGCAATTTTCAGTTGCTTGTCTGGAGCAAGCGCTTCTATGGTTCGCATGTTGTGCAAGCGGTCCGCTAATTTTATTAACATGACGCGAATGTCCTTGCTTGTGGCGATAAACATTTTACGTAAATTTTCCACGTAGAATTCATCTTTGCTGTTGCGTAAGCGAACATGGCCCAGTTTAGTGACGCCATCAACAAGATCGGCAATTTCTTCGCCAAATTCTGCCACTAATTGCTCATGTGTAGTGGTGGTGTCTTCGGTAATGTCATGGAGTAGAGTGGCCACAATGCTGGAAGTATCAGGAAAAATATGACCGAGGATAATGGCTGCTTGAATGGGATGCTCTACGAAGTCCTCACCACTTTTGCGGACCTGCCCCATATGCGCTTTTCCAGCAAAATCGTAAGCCTTTTGTATTAAAGCCACTTGCTCCGGCTTGAATTTGTGGGGGATTGATTTCAGGAAGTCCATATAGGCAGTATAACAAAAAAAGAGACCGTCCAAACATGATGTTTGAAAAGCCTCAGAAGTAAGGGGGCTAATTTTCAGTGCGTTTTTAATTGTTCCGCTAAGCTTGTAATGCGGCTTCTGGTTTCGCTGTCCAAGGGCCCTTTCCCTGATCGTAGGGAGTAGGCCGATATTAGTTCTTGGAGAACCAATATACCGTAGTACCAATTAATTTGAGTATTGAGTAAGGGGGCTGCTTTGTTATGGGATTCGTTCAGCCAGAGAATAAGGTCCGAACAATGTGTTTTAATTATGACCGCTTTGTGTTTGGCTTGAAATGAGAATTTCACGCAGCTGCGTCCGCCATCTGCACCGTGGTACAGATGTTTGTTGATTGAAAAACTGCCCGACCCAATGGTGCGCTCCGCTATTTTATTGGACAGGTGAAATCTTGGTCGATCAAGTCCTGCGTTCTCGGCAGACTCCTTTAACAATTCAAATAATTTCTGAAAAATTGCCACAATGGCTTCGATGTCCATACTAGTCCTCCTGTTGGCTGTTCCGCAAATTTTTTTCAATTTCGATTAATAAAATTAACACATATTTATCATTCAGTCAATCCGGTGTACTGGATGACTACATCCGGTGTATAGTTAACCTATGCCCGAATTACCCGAAGTCCAAACCGTAGTGACTGAATTGAATAGTAAACTACGGCATCGGAAAATCAAACGAATTGCGATTCATACCGCAAAGTCTATTAGTGTTGGCCCAAAAACTGTGAGCAATATTCGAGATGTGAAGCAATCACAAGTTAATCAGTTTGTGAAAATGCTGACCGGTCGAACAATTTTATCTGTGCGTCGTCGAGCCAAGTTGCTCATTTTTGATGTCGATGGGCCGCTGTCTATGATGGTTCATTTAAAAATGACCGGCCAGTTTATTTTTGAAGACAAAGGGCAGAGAGCCAAGACCGGCGGTCGATATCGAATTTTGAATAAATTAACGGCGCCGTTAGTGCAACTGCCATGTAAATATACTCACGTCATTTTCTATTTTACCGACGGCTCGACTTTGTACTTCAATGACATGCGCCAGTTTGGTTATTTAAAAGTCGTGAAAGATAACGAAGTCGAACATGTGCGCGAGTTGCAACAGTATGGCCCGGAGCCCTTGGGCAAACAATTTACATTTGCTGTATTTCAGCAGGTAATAGCGCGGAAAAAGAAAAGCCCAATTAAGTTAGCACTAATGGACCCCAAAGTAGTAGTCGGAATTGGTAATATATATAGTGATGAAATTTTGTATCACGCCAAAGTGCGACCGGCGCGTAGTGTCGCTAGTTTGAGCGGGAAAGAATTGAGAGCAGTTTTTACGCACATTGCGCCGGTGCTCGAGGAGGCGATAAAGAATAAGGGTTCGAGTGTAGGGGATTTTGTTCGCACAGACGGCAAATGGGGTAGCATGGGCAAGCATCATTTTGTCTACGGCCGGAAAAAGCAGCCCTGCAAGGTCTGTGGTACAATGATTGAAAGCCTGAAGTTAGGCGGCAGAACAGCCTGTTTTTGCCCAAAGGAACAGCATTAATACCAAACAAAAGGCCACTTTTGAAAAAAAACTTTATGGAAAACACAGAACAAAAAACCAGTTTACCGACATTCACCCCAGAAGAGCAGCAACGCATGCTCGTAGAAATTTATGAGAATAGCCGTAAGACTAAGAATTACATGAAGTGGCAACTCATTATTACGGTCGCTTTAGTCATCATTCCACTTTTGGCTACGGCGGTTCTCATTCCGCTTACCTTAAAATCACTTACTTCCGTGTACAGCACGAGTGGTATTAATCAGTTAACGCAGTAGCATGTCGCACATTCATGACAAAATTGATTTTACTGCCACTGGTCTAATTGTCCATGAAAATAAAATTCTTATGAGATTCCATGATAAGTATAAACAATGGTTAGGAGTAGGCGGCCATATTGAATTGGATGAAGATCCAGCTGAAGCAATGTTACGTGAAGTAAAGGAAGAGTCCGGATTGGATGTGGAAATTTTGGGCGGTCAGTCAAAGGTGATGTTCGATGGGAGCATAGATGTTGCCCTGCCTTCATTTATAAATCGGCATCGTGTTGGTGAAAACCACGAACATGTAGACTCCCTATACGTCGTCCGCCCTCTCACCATGGAAATTCAGCCGCAGGGTGAAGACCAGAATGATGAAGTTGAATTTCGTTGGATGGACTCGACAGATTTAGATAATCCCGAATTTGGTATTAACCCTCGTATGGTATATTACGCAAAGCGCGCATTATTAATTGCACAATCATATGAATGATGATCGTTGGTTAGAAGTGGTAAACATGGCTCAGAAAAATTTTTCTAATGTGGAGTTGGTCACTCAGCCGTTAATAGCAGACACTCCGGATGGACCACAAGAACAGGGGACAGAAGATATTTTGGAGTTCAATAGTCCAATGGGAAAGTTTCGGTTGGAACGTTTGAACAAACCGGTAGTGTTGAACAAGAAAGTCACTTTCTCCCATCGGCAAGGCGACACCGCTCAAACAGATTATGTGTTGTCAGACACAGAACTGTCGCACAAGTTGCATGTGTTCAAAGAGGATCATAATGGAGAATGGGAAGAAGTGTCTGCGGATAAGATGGGTCTTTAACGCTGGGTTTTTTGTATGGGTTTAGAAATTGAACCACAATTAGAAACGATTACCGAAAAGTTACGTCATAAATGGCGTTTACTTTTTAATTACGAAGACTGTCCGTTTGGGACGGAATTTCAAGAAGCTTGGAACCATCGGTACGAATTGTTTTCTCGATTTGACCAAGGAATCCAAACAGATGCCATTGGCCTCTACTCAGTGACACCGGATAAAACTGCCAAGCAAATTGCTGAACCAGTGACGGGTGAAACTGTAGTTGACGCGTTTTGCGGCATTGGCGGTAACGCAATTGCTTTTGGCGCAGTATGCTCCAAAGTTATTGCCATTGATATAGACGAAGCAAGGTTAAACATGGCTAAACATAATGCTGCAGTTTATGACCGCACCAATATTGAATTTATGGTCGGCAACTTCTTACAATTAGCCCCGACCTTGAAAGCAGATACGGTGTTTCTAGACCCACCATGGGGTGGGCCGCAATACATTAATAAGCGCGAATTCACTTTGGCTGATTTTTCTCCTGACGGTCGCACACTTCTTGATATTGCGTTTCAATATTTTTCTAAGGTTATTTTACGCGTGCCGGCCAATTTTCGCATGGCAGAGCTGGATTTAATAGATAAAACTTTTGGCACGCAGGACAACTTTATACATGGTCAATTAATATCTAAAACGATATACTTTAATTAATATGCTGCAAACACGCGTTATCAATACCTTGAAATTTTTTGATCTGCAAGATATCCCTCTGACGGCTTTTGAAATTCATAAGTACTTATTGAACGATCAGGAGCATATTCAAAGCTTGCTCAACCAGCAATGGGAAGTCATAGGCGATAAGATTAGACCGGCGTTGAGTGTATCTTTAGCCACAGTGTATACGGTATTACTAGAAGAAAATCAAAAGACTGACGGCGAAATAAAAAGTTTCCGCGGATACTATTTTTTAAAGCACCGCACCAGTGAGTTTGTACAAAAGCGCTTGGAAAATTATTTGTATGCTGTAAAACGGGAACGACGATTGAGCCGTTACGGTCGCTTAGCTCGTTACGTGCCGTTCGTTCGCGGGATTGGTTTGGTGGGATCACAAGCCATGGGGCAGTATCGCCCGGATTCTGACATCGACATATTAGTGTTCACAAAGCCCGGATTCATGTGGACTGGTCGCGTGCTTGTTACAATTTATTTTCATCTCATTGGCATTCGTCGTTATGGTAAACATGTGGCCAATCGGATTTGTTTAAATCATTACGTCGCAGGGCCAAAGCAGTTGCAACGAGACCGCAATATTTATACGGCTAGTGAATATTTGAAAATGCGTTCGCTCTACCCGTCTCGTATGTTAGACATGTTTAGGCAAAATAATTTGCCGTGGATTAGAGTGTTTTTTCCTCATGCAGCCGAGCCAGAATTAAAACACTCGTCTCAACCAATGCTGCAGCGAGTGCTAGAAAAGTTATTGACGAATAAAGGAGGGTTGTGGTTGGAAAGGCAATTACACAAGTTACTGATTCGTCGGATTACGCAAGATAATTTTGTAGTTGTAGAAGTAGACGAGTTGTCATTTCATCCCCATAATCGCAAAGCGGATTTATTCGCCGCCTTTTTTAAACGCTAGCAACACAATAATAGGGTAACGATGCATTTGGTGTTGCACGTCAAATTTAGGGCTATCTTGCTCCATTTCTAAATCTTGCATAGCAGTTAATGAGAAACCAGCCTCTAGGGCACGGTTCATGTATTCTGACATTGGGTAAAAGTAGGAGGACATGTGATCTTTCCAGTTGAATAGTTTGCCGCCTTCTCGGTGAAACTCATGGTAAGGACGTAACTTTAATTGTGGCTTTTTGCCAGTCAGCCGACCCCATAATCCGCGCTTCCATACACCAACTGGAAATGAGTAATAAGGATTAGCTACAGTAATGATAAATTTGCCACCGGGTTTTAGAACGGCATGTAAATTTTTAAAACCTTTTGATAAATCGTTTAGGTCGTGGGCGGCCATGTTAAGAATAACCGTATCAAATTCCTCAGGCGCATAAGAAATATCAGCAGTGGCATCGGCAATTTTAAAATCAATACCAGAATGAGCCCGGCGAGCCAGTTCTATTAGGGGCTCCGAGGAATCGAAAGCTTTAACGGCGGAGTAGCCATTTTCTTGGAGGACTGCGCTGAGCCAACCTTCGCCACAGGCGGCGTCAAGAATACGGGCAAGTTTATCATTAGGGAGATGCGGGGCAATGCTATCGTACAGCAATTGCTTTTGTAGTCGGCCATTGTCAGATTCCAAGAAACTGCTGAAATCGGCGGCGGCATCAGGATTATTGTAGGCGTTGGGCATGGGAGTATTATAGCATGGTAGTCGCTGGATTTTCTTTGCAAAAGGTTTTATAATGTTAAACAAAGTAGGGAAAGATGGCAGTAGTAGAAAACCAACAGGAGGTAAGTACAATGGAATATATAATGGCTTGGGAGTCGTCAGGGCTCATAACGCCGGAAGCAACCCAATCGATTGATCAAACAAAACTATCGGATATGGAACTATGTAATTCGGCTGTTGCGGGTAATACTTTAGCGTTTGAAGAACTCTATCATCGACATCACCGCAGAGTTTATTCTCTTTGCTTACGGATGCTCAAATTCACTGACGTAGCTGAGGATTTGACTCAAGATGTGTTTATTCAGCTCTATCGCAAAATTGCTACCTTTAAGGGTCAGTCTGCATTCACTAGTTGGCTTCATAGAATTACGGTCAATCAGGTCTTGATGCACTTTCGAAACAGGATAGTTAAATTTGAAACACTTTCCGAAGACGGTGAGTTGCCCGATGTGGTAGTAAAGGGTACATCAAACCCGCGGAGAATGAACGTTGATGACTGTATCGTATTGGAAAGTGCTATCGAAGAGCTCCCCGAGGGATATAAAAATGTGTTTCTTTTGCATGATCGATATGGATATGAACACAAAGAGGTTGCTTGGATATTGGGTATGTCGGTAGGCACATCCAAATCACAACTTTGCAAAGCTCGCATGAAGCTACGTGGCTTGCTC
Source organism: Candidatus Doudnaibacteriota bacterium (assembly GCA_038230955.1). GTDB lineage: Bacteria > Patescibacteriota > Doudnabacteria > UBA920 > UBA920 > JBBRMG01. The sequence continues at coordinate 28,724 of JBBRMG010000006.1, forward strand.
ACTGCAAAACGATATTTTGTAAACAACAGAAACAAAAAAGCAGTGGCTGTAAAATCGGCCGTGGTTGCATACTTTGAGGGGCGAGTCATACCCTCTTCAATTACCCAAGAACAATACGATGACGTGTGCAGGGTCTTGCAAGAGCAAGGTTTAACCATATCACTCCGTGGTTTGCGGGTGATGACGTCTGCATTGCGTAAGAAAACGGTCGCTGCGCCGGCCGAATAGCCGGAGTTACCGCGCTAACTAAAAGGAAACATTCTTATAGTTAGCGCTTTTTTTATTGGTTGACACGGCTTAAAATATCGCTTAAAATCAATTAGCACTCTATATTTGAGAGTGCTAAATAAGCTATACAAAGAAAGGAAAAAATATGAGAATCAGACCGCTAGGCAATCGCATTTTAGTGAAGCCAGCTACTACGGAAGAAGTAACCAAGAGCGGAATTGTACTACCTGCTAATTCCGATAAAGAAAAAAAAGCTCAAGGTGCAATTGTTGAACTAGGTAACGGAGCAGACATTGCAAAGCTCGGCCTAAAAGTTGGTGATACTGTTGTTTTTGGGAAATACTCCGGTGAGGAAGTAGAGATGGACGAAAACGGATTAAAAGTTGAGTACAAAATTCTGAACGTCGGCGAAGAAAAAGACGAAAGCGACGTTTTAGCAGTAATAGAGTAGCATTTGTAATTAAGTTTTAATAATATATATGAGTAAAGATATTAAATTTGGTTTTGAAGCGAAGAAAGCAATAAAAGCCGGCGTAGACAAAGCAGCTAACGTGGTTAAAGTAACACTTGGACCTACGGGCAAAGCGGTAATTTTAGACCGCGGTTTTGGTTCACCCATTGTTTCTGACGACGGCGTCACTGTAGCCAAAGACATTGAACTGGAAGACAAGTTTGAAAACGTCGGAGCATCGCTTATTCAGGAAGTGGCTAACAAAACCAATGAAGCCGCTGGTGATGGTACTACTACTGCTACCGTGTTAGCTCAGGAAATGATTAACAGCGGTTTGGAAATGGTTAGCATAAATTCTTCCCACGCTAATGAAGTGAAGAAAGGGATGGATAAAGCTGTAGCTTTCGTTGTGGCTGAACTGAATAAAGTTAAAAAAGACGTTGGCCCAGACGATATTGAACGTGTGGCTACCATTGCTTCTCTCGACGAACAAGTGGGCAAGGAAATTGCTGAAGCCATGAAAGAGATTGGCGCTGACGGTGTTATTACCGTAGAAGAAGGCCAGACTATTGGAATTGAACGCGAAGTAGTTAAGGGTATGCGTTTTGACAAAGGGTTTGTTTCGCCGTACATGATGACTAATTCTGAACGGATGGAAGCCGTATGGGAAGACCCGTACATTTTAATTACGGACAAAAAAGTTTCCAGTATTCAAGAAGTGTTGCCATTGCTAGAAAAGATGGCTCAGTCTGGCAAAAAGGATTTAGTGATTATTGCTGATGAGGTTGATGGCGATGCTTTAACCACATTTATTTTAAACAAGTTGCGCGGTACATTTAATGTTCTGGCCATTAAGGCACCCGGTTTTGGTGATCGCCGCAAAGAAATGCTGCTAGACATTGCTACACTAACTGGCGGCCAGGTTATTACCGATGACTTGGGCTTGAAACTAGATGCCACTGAATTGGAACAGCTTGGCCGGGCGCGCAAAGTTATCGCCACTAAAGAACACACTACTATTGTAGATGGACAAGGTGACAAGGTGGGGATTGATGCTCGTGTGCAGCAAATTCGCAATGAGCTAAAGGAATCAACATCAGATTTTGATAAAGAAAAACTGCAAGAACGCGTGGCTCGGTTAGCCGGCGGTGTCGGTGTGATTAAAGTGGGCGCGTTTACTGAAACAGAAATGAAAGCGAAGAAGTTTAAGATTGAAGATGCGCTGAATGCTACTCGCGCCGCTATGGAAGAGGGCATTATTGCTGGCGGCGGCGCCGCCTTTGCAAAAATCGCCCCACGGTTAGAAACATTTGGCCAAGAGCTGTCTGAAGGTCCGCGCGCTGGGATTAAAGTTGTACGTCGGGCGTTGGAAGCGCCAATGCGTCAGATTGCCGCCAATGCCGGGGTAGAGCCTACTGGTATTATTACTTTTGTTCAATCAGGAAAAGCACAGGACGGTCAAGAGTTGCCATTTAGCGGTTATGACTTCGGCAAGTACAGTTCCGGTAGTTGGGAAGATGGTAAAGTGGAAGACATGATGAAAGCTGGTATTGTCGATCCGTTGAAAGTGGCTCGGCTAGCTTTGGAAAACGCCGTCTCTATTGCCTCGACCTTGGTTACCACTGAAGCGATTATTGTTGATAAGCCTGAACCAAAAGGTGCGCCTGTTGGCGGCGGTATGCCTGACATGGGCGGCATGGGGTACTAAAATCATAAAAACCCTCTTGCTGTATTGAAACTAGGTCGCTAACGCTCCAATAGTTTCTCTTACAGTAAGAGGGTTTTTTTATTTCATATTTTAGCCAGACTTGAGAATAAATTAAACGAGGCATCATCTGCCTTTAGTTATAGTTACGGAACTTAGAAATTAACCGAACTACTATGACTAAATACAGAGTGTTTTTGATTGTGGTTATTTTGTGCGCCACCTTGTCTCCCCAGCCGGCAAAAGCGTTATTGTCATTGCCGCTAGCGCACTTACAAATTGTGGCCAATGTGCCGGGGCCGGAACAACAACTGAGTTTTCATGTAGCTGTGCCGGATAGTTCCGCACCTCTAAAAGATTTTGCTATTCAGACCGATAAATTAACCGGCCACTACGACATTAACCTAGAAGCGTGGCCAAGTGATTACATACTATCACAAGACTTACCTCCGGGAATAACAGTGAGCGATTTTAGTTGCCAAACCACGGGCAATTCGGCTATTACCCCCGTTGGAGACACCGTGAGTTTTCACCTCGTGGCGGGCGATAATATTACGTGCACCTATAATTATCAAGCTAATATTGGGAAGCATCCGGTACTTATTATCCCAGGAGTAGGGGCGACGGAGTTAGCAGAAGGACCAGACTTACTGTGGTTAAATTTACCGCGAATTGTTTTACCTTTGGCATCGGATATTTTTTTGGCAGTGCTGGGGTTTAAGCCCGACCTGTCGCCGCTGAATTCAGATATTGAAGTGAGAGATGTTATTCGACGTAAGCAGATTGCCGGCACATCTATAGATTTATATAACTACACTGACGGGTTAATAAAAGCGTTTGAAAACCAAGGATATAAAGACGGGCAAGATTTATTTCTGTTCCCTTACGATTGGCGTTTCGGCGTGAGTGCTGACAATATACAAAAATTAAAAAGTCTAATAAGCGCTATTTCTGCGCGCAATAATGATTTGTCGGTGGATGTTGTCGCTCATAGCACCGGTGGGTTGTTGCTGAAAGAATACGCTCGTGCCAATACTAGCAAACCGAATATTCGCCGGGCGGTGATGGTCGGTGTGCCTCATTTGGGCGCACCTAAGGCATTAAAAATGTTATTACAAGGGGACAACTTTGGTGTCCCAGGATTAGACGAACATATTATGCAGAACGTCGCCCATAACATGCCAGTTGTTTATGAGCTTGCCCCAACCATTGGTTATTACATAAACCAGGGCTGGTTTTATCAAGTAAGTAATAAAAATTTAGATTATATTCAAACGCGCAATAGATTATTGACCGACAAACAATTAAACGCTGTAGCTTGGCAACGAGCAGAAAATTTGCACACCAAAGAGTCGGACAATTTTGACTTACGCACAGCTGGTATAGATGCGTACAACATTGTGGGGTGTGGCAGTGGGACGCTGGGCCGAATTATAGAAAAGAGGCAATCGGTTGTGGTTGGTTCTATTCCGGCAGGGTACAAAGTGGAATACGTTTCCGGTGATGGTACAGTGCCCATGACTAGTGCGGCGTCCACACCGACAGACGCACAGAAAATATATTACAATCCAAAGGTTAAGCACGGCACTATGATGACTGACTCAACAGTCAGTCGGGAAATTACTGAGATTATTGCCACAGATAAATTTGAGAGTAGTGCTACCAGTACCAAAGACTGTGCGCTTAATGGGCACACTCTATCTATTTTTAGTCCATTGACTATTATGGCTACTGATAGTTTAGGAAATAAAGCAGGAATGACGCCAGAGGGAGACAGTTATAACGACATCCCCGGCAGTGAATTTATGACGATGGGTGATCATAAATTTTTGTATTTGCCCGATGATGGAGCTAACTATAATATCGCTCTCACCGGAACAGGGGAGGGGACATTTACTCTATTAGATGAACTTATACAAGATAATAAAATAGCGGATAGCAAATATTATTACAATGTGCCCGTTACCTCGCAGTGGTCCGGTCAGTTAATACTGGGGGCTAATGAAGCGATTAAATTTCAGAACAAAAAGGGTTCAGAAGCAACGATTCGGCCTGAACAGCAGCGAGCGGAGGAGGCTGAAAAGGATTCCATTATACCTATTCCAACCTCAATACAAAACAGTTCTATTGGCTCGGGAGAGTGGTTTTTAGACTCTGTGAAGAGGTTCTTGGGCCGAGCCAGAGATATTATCATAACAAAAATAAGCCGTAAATAAGGCAAATTTTTGCAATGTGTCGTGTCTGCCCTTGACAAACTACTCAAAATAACGTATTATGCGACGTTGAGCCCGAAAGGACTTAATCTCATGCTCCTAATTTCGGTTACTCGAATTGGGGGCGCCTAAAAGGCCGTTGGCAGGAATATATTTACTTAGTTCCTTCGCCTAGCGGCTTTTTAGGTCTCAACAGCATGGGTTGTTGGAATGCACAGGGTTTGGAGTTAAAATAAAAATAGGGGGAACATTATGAGAAAGAAATTTGTTTTTATCAGCGTCATGCTGATTTTGTGGTTGGTTCCCGAAACGGTTTTCGGACAAAGAACTGGCCACTCAATCGCGGTTCCCAAACATAACTTGGGAATAGAGCTTAACTGCGTTGGCAGTAATGAGCAAACTTTTCGGATCACTCCGGAAAGCTCCGTTTTTACCGGCAGTTATGTCCGGTATACAACACTATTCGAGGTGTTGGTGGTCAGTCCGGACAAGGCAGAGTGGGTCAAAAAAGAGCCCAGTCGCCCGCCGGAGAAGGACTTAATCTTGGCCTTGAAGGAGCTTGGACCTGCAACTATTTTGCTGGAGCCGTATCAGCTGACCATGCGTTATGAGTTGGTTCCGGGCAAACCAGCGGTGTTACCGGAAGCGACCATAGGGGTGCTGCAGAAGTTTGCGCCCGGAGATAAGATAGTCGTGCAAAAAAGCCCGACTTGTGTTGTTGCCGGAACGGTTCCGGCAACTGTGAAAACTGAATAAGGGCCACGACACGGTCGACACGGCCAAATTACGGGCGGATATTAGAACCCTTTGTTCTATTCCGCCTTTCTTTTTATCCAAATTGGCATTTTAGCCCTTAGGTTGACGAAAGCCCATTATTTTAGTATACTTTCTGGGCACTTTAACTTTTAATTTGATAATACTCCAATGGGTGTTCCTAAAAAGCATAAAACTCGGGGTTCCCGAAATCAACGTAGAAATCATTCGGCTCTGACTGTAAAGTCACTAGCCACCTGCAAAAATTGCGGTTCTGCCACCATGGCCCACAAGCCATGCCCAAACTGCGGTTACTACAAAGGGCGCAAAGTTACTAAGTAACATTGCGTTTTTTGCTTTTTTATACCAGTTAATTTTATGGCTAATCGACATCTTCTTCGCACCGTTGCAATGCAATCCTTATTTGAGTGGGACTTTAATGCTCGGGTGGAAACACTGAGCACCATTGTGGACCGACTCTTGGGTGAGTTCGCAGGGGGCGCTGAGAATCAGGAGTTTGCTCGCGATTTAACCACGGGAGTTGCCGAGCATATGGACGACATCGATAAAATAATTGTTGAGACGGCACCAGAATGGCCCATTGCCCAAATAACAGTGATTGATCGAAACGTGTTGCGAGTGGGTATTTACGAACTTATGTTTTTAAAAGACGTACCTCCTAAAGTGGCCATTAATGAAGCGGTGGAAATGGGCAAAATATTCGGTGGAGAAAGTTCCGGCAAGTTTGTAAACGGTGTGCTTGGCACGCTCTACAAAAAAATGGTACCCGACGACAAGTCCGCACCGGATGTAGAAATTCCTATAGCGGAGGGATAGTAAAAAAATGAGCGAACCGTTTATTTCTAGACGGTTCGCTTTCATGTCGGTCCAAATGCCGACTAGTTTTGAGTTGGTTAATACACTAAGACCCTCCTTCCACCTAGTTTTTCGATATAGCTATGGATGTTCCGGCCATTTTCGGGCGTGGTAAGCAATTTCCTCATTGGTGTGTCTGTATCAATGTGTAGTCCTCCTGTGATGTCAAAATTGACTTTATGCCGAAAATATTGGTCCATGAGATCTTCTTGGTAGCGATCCCGAATTTCTTGTGCTTGGGACGGGTGCAATAATGTAGCCAAAGAATGCACGTAGGTCAAGGCCCACCGTCCGTCCCATTCAAATGGTATGTTACTAACAATAGCCGAACTGGCCATTAGGAATTCCGCTGGGAACACTTTTAATGCGCACAGCATATTCATTAATGGTGGCCACATGGCCTCCTCGGTAAACCGGTATGCTGTGCCGTGTGCTCGGTGTTCCGTTGTGGTACAGAGTACTCTGACCCTGTCCTCAATCTTTAGAACAAGATTATTTTTTCGTTCACTCTTTGGGACATAAATCTCCCACAACTCTACCGGGATATTGCTGATATCTGTTATCCTGAACGCGTGCATATTTCCTCCGTGTTGGCCATAGTTTATCGTCGCCATTTGCATAGCTATGATATAGGATTATAATGGTAACGTAGCCTTTAGTCAATCTAATACTATTTAAATGCAAGACCCTCATAAAAAACCAATCAGTTTTTTCCGTACGATAGAAATTTTTGTTGCCTTTGTCATTCATAGCATAGGCAAAGTTTTCTTAGGTTAGTCTGTATTGACCGAGGAAAAGTCTTAATTAAGAGATAAAATTAAGATAATTTTCATCTCTGTGCTATAATGTTGTGGTACTAAAATAAATTCATATGAACAAATCAGACCTCATCGAACAACTCGCAGCTCGTCTTTCTGTTACTTATACAGAAGCAGAACGAATGCTCAATTCCTTTATCAACTTAGTTTACGAAACTTTGCGTAACGGTGGTAAAGTCAATATTAGTGGTTTCGGCCAGTTTAGCGTATCGCACCGCAATCCTCGTATTGGTGTTAACCCTCGTAACCCAACTCAAAAAATTCAAATTCCTGAATTAAATACTCCGAAGTTCCGAGCTGGGGAAGCGTTTAAAGATGCTGTGAAGCTCCGCCCGTAGTTATTATAAAATTAAAAACCACCTCTGCCGGTTCAGACAGGGGTGGTTTTTTTATCACAGTTAGATTGGTTCGCCGCGGAGTGAGCGGTATAAAATGTATGAATAGCAAACCACGAATGGCGTCACCATTACCGAGAATATTAGGTTTAATAGCTGACCAACTAAGGGATTGAAAGCACCTAAAACTGCGACAGGGATTGACACAATTATTACTATTACTATTAGAACTGATAACCGCCATGCTGTTTCTGACCAACGGCCTTTGACATAAGCTTTGCTTTGTTTAATGGAATCCATAATACCTTTGTTTTCGAGCATCAGGCAGAAGGCCGTGACGCAAAACCAGACCGCTAAAATTACCCCAGGAATAACAAATAGGACGAAGCCAATTACCACCGCAATACCTACCAGTAGAGCGGCTCCCAGCAAGGCCCAAAAACGCTTGCTGCCGGCACGGTAAGCATCTTGCCACGTGATAGGATGATCGCTAGCTACTACGGTAATTAGAGCGCCTTGTTGGATTACACCAATAATGATAGCAACTATGGAAGTAATTAAGCCGCCTATCCCCAGTAAGGCAGTGTGGGACCTGCCTGTGGCAAAGAAACTAGAGCCGCCAAAAATGAAGCCAATCACAAAAATAATTAGCATGCCGATTATTGTGACGGTTAGCAAAGCATTGAGGCGGTTTTGGAATAAAGACCAGGCTTTGGATAACATTGTCCCTGCTGTTGGTAATCTCGATGGGGCAGGTTGAGGGTCTGGAGTGGTTGGCATGACCGCTGCTTGTGGCTGCTGTTGCGGCGGCTGATCGTTGTTCATATTTTCCATATTTCGGGTTTAGTTATTAAAACTTTATTATTGCCTTAAGTATAGAGGATATTGCGCATATATAAAACTAAGATATCCACTGTTTGAGACCCCTTGAAACTAACCCACAGCTCTGGTATTATAGTGTGTACCCAATAACTTTGTGCGGGTATCGTATAATGGTTCATTATCTCAGTTTTCCAAACTGATGATGCGGGTTCGATTCCCGCTACCCGCTCCATCGGGCCATGTAACACTGCGGTCTTCGTGTATTGAATGAATTCAATCCACTTCGACCTCCATGTTACTGCCCCTCTCAGTTTTTCACTTAACTCCTTTCAGGAGCCCAAGTCAAAAACTGTGTGTACGATAGTAGGATGTATTTCAGTAATCTTTCGCTTGGGCCGACGTCCGGCTTTGCCGGTCGAGGTTAAGTGGAAGATTAAGTGACGGGAACTGGCCCAATTGGCAGGGCACTCGGTTTGGGACCGAGAGACTCCGGGTTCGAGCCCCGGGTTCCCGACCAACAACATTATATTTGCCGAAGGCAAAGTATGGTAAGGAAGTGCCGACGCAGTCGGTCAACCAACAATTTAATCAGCTTTTTATGAATAACCCCTTACCTCCTGGGGAACAGGAACAGCAAGCCCATTCTATATTAATGGGGATGAAATTGCTTTCTAATCAGACGGCACCGGAATTTACAGTGTCCGATGTGACTGGTAATGTGGTGGATTTAAATAATTATCGCGATCAGAAACTCGCACTTTTATTTTATAGATATGCCGGTTGCCCATTCTGTCAGCTTCATTTTCACCAATTTTTAGGTCAATATCCGCGGTATGCTGAAAAAGGCTTAAAGGTCATAGCATTTTTTCAATCTCCTAGAGACAGTATTGTGAAGTATTTGCCCTATGCAAATGCCACTTTTCCTATTGTGTCTGACCCAAGCAAAACAATTTATCATAAGTATGGAGTAGAATCATCTGTAATGGGATCAATTCGCTCTTTGAAAAGTTTACCAGTATTTATCAGTACAATGCTGCCTTCTCAAGGCAAAATCGATGGAGATCCATTGCTTATGCCGGCCGGGTTTTTGATAGATGGCGACCGAACCGTTAAAGTGGCTCATTATGGAACTAGTTTTAGTGACCAAATAAGCCTAAAAGATATCCACGAATTTTTATATAAGGATTAAGCTCACGACCAACAATTCAAAACATATGTGGAGTGCCGCAGTGGTGTGCGGCCGACCAAAGAAGCGCTTTATAGGCGCTTTTTTGTTTTGCCTAGTTATCATCCTTATATTGCAATAATTAAGAGTTTCGGCTACTATAAGCCCAGATTATCAAACCAGTGGTTTGATTTTTGTATGTCTGGATGGAGGAAATTAAAATGATAGAACGTTACGAGAACGGTATGATTGAGGGGATTTGGTCTGACCAACGGAAAGTATTTTTGTGGCAGCAAACGGAATTGGCTGTGTTAGAAGCCAAGACTATTTTGGGTCGAATTCCCCAAGGGATATTCAAAGAAATCAGTAGTCGTTGGATGGAAAACCCAATTGACTTGAAAGTCTGGCACGAGCTTGAGCTGAGAAACGACCACGACTTGAATGCGTTTTTGGAAGAAAGGGCTCAATGCTTAACAGACGAGTTAGCAAGGTATGTTCACGAAGACATGACGTCGTACGACACAGAAGAACCTGCGTTTGCCCGTAGGCTCAAAGAATCGGCGTACGTTATTGTCGGGTTTTGCGACGAGTTGAGCGAGGTGTTAATCCGTATGGCGGAAAAATACCGCTATACCATTATGAATGGTCGTACTCACGGTCAGGAAGCGGAGCTCCAGTCATTTGGCAAGCGCTGCGTGTCCTGGCGGGCGAGATTGCAAGTGGATATTGGTCAGATCGAACTGGCCCAGCAAAACTTGCGCTATTCAAAGCTGTCAGGTGCAATCGGTAACTATACGGGGATAGATCCCGAGCTTGAGCAATTCGCACTGAAACTTCTCGGTATGGAGCCGTTCTTGGGGGCTACTCAAATTATGCCCCGAGAACTCTACTTGCCTTTGGCATCGGCACTTGTGATGACGGTTTCAACCATGGAACAGATTGCTACCGATATAAAGCTGGGCGCTAGAAGCGGCCGGCCAATCTATCGGGAGCCATTCAAAAAAACCCAAAAGGGTTCTAGCGCCATGCCACAGAAGAAAAACACGATCAAAAGTGAGAATGTCGGTGGTATGGCTAGGTCAGCCCGTGGTTTCCTTTCCATGATTACGGAAACAATTGCTACCTGGGAAGAACGTTCGATTGAGCAGTCATCCGTTGAGCGTATTGCATGGCCTGATTTATTTCACGTCACGGCGCGGGCTTTAGGTACAATGATTATTGTGCTAAAGGGACTTCAGGTTTACCCTGACACGATGTTACTCGAAATTGTCGAATCCCGCGGCTGTTATGCCTCGGGGCCGGCAAAAGAGCTCTTGGCCGAGTTAATCCTAGCTCATGGTGGCACTCGTGAGGACGCTTATCGTATAGTCCAATTGGCGGCGTTTAATGTGTTCGAACCAAGCCCAGATCGGCAATGGTTTCGGGACAATATTGCAACATCTATTGAGGGCAGTGCAACAGCTTATCTTCACTTTGCAGCCATGTCACCGGAAGAAATAGAGAGCATTGAGGACGTTATCCCAGCCGGAAAGTTGAGGGTTTCGTCTGAGTTGGCCGCCTCTGCCAGTCAGATTGATGGGTGGAATTCTATGCTCATCCAAATCTTTTCGGATAAAGCGGCAATGAACCGCTGGTACGAGCGGTTCTCGCCAATTTACCTGTTACGTAACGAAGGCGTGCTATTTGCTTCGATGTACACAAAATAGAAGCAAAGGCTTAACGTTTAGGCAATGTAGAATTAGTTCTGCATTGCCATTTTTTTATATTTTATTTAGCGAGATTTTATCGCTGGTTATGTATCGTAAAAGGGTAGTGCGAATTATTGACACATATCCTATATGATATATAATGAAGAGGAAGATTATAAGATTGTATTTTACAAAAATCTGAGCACTGGACGAAGTCCGGTAAAAGATTATATACGCAGTTTGCCGAATAAAGAACGCGCCAAAATTAATAAATATATTACTTATCTACGCGAACACAGAGGAGTCCTAGATGAACCTTTGGCTAAACATATTCGCGGTAAATTACGAGAATTGAGAGTGGATTTTGGTAAGCATAGGCATAGAATTTTCTTTTTCGCTTTTGTTGGTCGAAACATTATTTTATTACACGCTTTTCTAAAGGAGACGGCCAAGACTCCAGAAAAAGAAATTAGAAAGGCAGAATTAAACTATGAACAAATAATCAAAAACTATTATGAGTATGAGCAAAAAGGAATTTAAAAAGTTTCAACATGACACTAGCTTCGATCTGTACTTAAAAAAAGAATTAAAAAACGCGAAATTCAAGAAAATGTTTGATGAAGAGGGTAAAAAGCTGGAAATTGCCTATAGTTTACTGCAATTGAGGAAAAATAACAAAATGTCTCAGTTGCAATTGGCCAAAAGAATAAAAACCACTCAGGGCAACATAGCTCGGCTAGAGGCCGGGAACGCAAATATTACCATTGAAACTTTGCATAAAATCGCCACTGTTTTTAACAAGGATTTAAAGGTAGAATTTGTCGAGTTAGCTTAATGTGATATCTTAATACTGTATAATAGGTGCAAATTATTAGTCAGATAAATTTATGGACAAACAAAATTTTACATCTACTCCGTACGTGAAAAAAGTGGACAAGCCATGGGGGCATGAAATTATTTTTACGGAAGACCACAAACCGTACACTGGTAAAATTATGGTGGTCAATGCGGGCAAGCGGTGGTCACTACATTATCACGAAGAAAAACTGGAGTCACTATGTCTGGTGTCGGGCAAAATGAATATTTTTCTTGAGAACCCAGCAGGGGATATGGAAATGTTTTCAATGGAATTACACAAAGGTTATACCGTAACTCCAGGGCAGAAACATCGGCTAGAAGCCGTGGAAGATTCTATTGTAGTAGAGGCATCTTTACCGGAAACCGGAACCACTGTGCGCGTAGAAGACGATTTTGCCCGCTCAGACGAAACAAACGAACTTCGTGCGAGCGACCCGAACAGGGGATGGAAGGCTTAGGGACAAGCAGAATGTTTATTGACAAACCAATAGTAGTGTCTTATAATCAAGAAGTTCAAGAACAAATATATATGTTATTTCACAGGCCCATTCGCATGTGTTTATTTTTTAGAAATCCAGGAATTGCTGATCCGGTAAATAACCCCTTTATTTAAAGGGCTTTATTTGCAGGCAACTCCTGGGTTTTTAATTAGCGTAATTATAGAGAAACCGCTTGTAACAGGGCATATAATGCCCCGTCAATGCTAGTACAGATTATAGAAGTGCCCCGAAACACATAGACAATACGAATATCATAGATAGAGTAGCCTGTCCGCCCTTTTCCCCTCAGTTATTGAAGCTGTTAAACGCCGTGCCCACCGAAAGGTGTTCTGCCCAAGAAGTGGTTTCGTTTTCGTCATCACCTCATATGTAGAACTCTGGTCGAACTTATGGTGTAACCGCCGAGCGAACAGTTTTTCAGTATCCGTATTAAATAGATGTAATTCACAACTTGCTCTAGAGGGTTGTGCACTACGGACATTAATGCGCAAACAAATTAACAATTTTCTAGAATCATTGATTGTCTCAATTGAATAATCAATTCCTAGAAATGGAGTTTCTAATGTCTAATTTTATTAAGAAAGTTGTTACTGGTTTTGCGACCTCTGCTCTCGTATTGAGCGCTTTGGTTGTAGCTCCTATGACCGCTTCTGCTGCTTCCGCCGGTGAAGTATACAAAGGTACCGATGGTACCGTGTATTTCATCACTAGCGACATGCAGAAACGGCCTTTCACATCTTTTGGTGCTTTCCAGTCCTACGGATTCTTGTCCGTTGGTCAGATTAAGGCCATTGATGGTTCAGTAACTGCATTACCTACAGGTAGCTTTATTGCTCCTGCTGACGGTAAAATCTTCTGTGCTACCGTAACCAAAGGTTCTGATGTACAGGGCGAATGCTCTCTCATCACTGGTGGCATGAAAGCTGCATTTACTTCCGCTGCTGTATTTGGTGGCCAAGGGTTCTCCTTTAGCCGCGCAGTGTATGGTGATTCTTCCTTCTTGTCGAAGACCGCCAACATTGACACCACTTCCGCTGCACACCGCATGGGTGTGCTCGTAAACAACTCTGGCACTGTTCAGATGATTGTTAACGGTGGTCTCTGGGGTATCCCATCTATTGACGTGTTCAACACCTGGGGTTATAGCTTTGCTGATGTAGTCCCTGCTAACGGTGCTGACAAGGTCATGGCCCAAATTGGTGTCATCCCTGCTCGCGCTGCTGGTCAGTTGGTTCCATCCGCTACAACTAGCCCAGCTCCTCAGGGCGGCCCTATTAGTGCCTCTTTGGGCGCTGGTAACCCAGCTGCCGGTAATATTGTATCCGGTCAAGCAACTGCAAAGTTGTTAGAACTGAACATTTCCGGTTCCGGCACAGTTAGCTCTCTAACTTTCCACCGTTCCGGTATTTCTGACCAAAACACTTTGACAAACGTATACTTGTACGATGGTGCAAGCCGTTTGACAGATGGTTATTCTTTCAATAGCACTGGTGACTTAACCATGGGTAGCCTCAACTTAGCAGTCAATGGTGTTCGCACCATTTCTGTAGTAGCTGACGTTGCTTCTGGTTTGACTTCCGGTACTATCATGATTGCTCTTAACAGCATTACTGCTTCTGGTTCTCCAGCTACTCCAGTTAGTGTTATAGGCAACAGCATGAATATTGTTGGTGGTTCTTCCTTGGCTACAGTTAACCTTGGTGTTAACAGCTTGGCTGGCGCTACTCCAACCGTAAATGCTGGTTTAACTAACTATGTCTTCTGGTCTGCTCCGTTGCAGGTTAACACCCGTACTTTGCAGTTGAAGTCTGCTAATTTCCGCATGATCGGTTCTGCTCCTACCGACGCTTTGGCAAACATTAAATTGTTTGTTGATGGTGTTGACTCTGGTTCAGTCGGTACTGTGGCTATGGCTAACGGTTCTAACTATGTGACCTTCAATTTCTCTGGTTCTCCAAAGAGCTTGACCACTGGGTCTCACACCGTTGACGTGCGCGCTGACATCCAAAAGGGTTCCAGCCGTACAGTTCAGTTCTCCATCCAAAATGCATCTGACTTGATGATTTTCGATCCTCAGGTTGGTGTAAACCTGGCTGTTACTGGCCCTGGTGGCGTTGCCTTTACAGCAAATGCTGGTGCTAATGTTACCATTGGTACTGGTTCTATTACTGCTGTTTTGGATCCTGTGTTCCAGGCTTTGACCAACGTAACTGGTGGTGCTTCTAACGTTGACATCGCTAAGTTCAAATTGCATGCTTATGGTGAAGATGTAAAAATCAACACCTTGCAAGTTTTGCCAGTACTTTCTGGTACAACTCCAGCTCCACCTGGTCTCCAAAATGTGACCTTGTATTTCAACGGTTCACAAGTTGGTTCTCAGCAAAACTGGACTTCTGGTAACTTGACATTCAACTTGGGCGCTCAATTGATCGTCCCAGCTGGAACAGATAGCTCCCTTGAAGTTCGTGCTGATGTCCGTACCAGTGCTGGTGTAAACTACACCGCTGGTTCTATCAGCGCTAACCTTGTTGTTGGTTCTTCCAATGCCCAAGGTCAAAACTCCCAAAACACTCTAAGCACTCCTGCTTTGACTGGTAATGTTCTTACCATCCAAACTGGTTTGTTGAGTGTCGGTAAGAATACTGGCTATGCAAACCAAAATGTTAATCCTAACACTGCTGGTGTGAAGATTGGCTCTTTCGTTCTGCAAAACCAGAGTTCTTCTGAAGCAGTTCGCGTAACCAACTTGAATGTTAATGTTGCCTACACAGTTGCAGGCTCCACTAACTTGTCAGCGTTGCGTACATCTGAGACTTCTGGTTCTGGTTCCATTCCACAACAGCCTGCAACTGCAGCTGCTGGTTCTAATGCTACCAACTCCTTCTCAGTTGACTTCGTGCTAGCTCCTGGTGCTACCAAGATTATTGACATCTTGGCAGATACCAGCACCGCTACAGGTGGTGCTACTGTCATCACTACATTAACTGTTAACTCCATTGGAGCTACCAGCAATGTATCTGCTGTCAGTGCCGGTATAGTTGGACAAACTATTACCTTGGCTAGCGGTTCGCTTGCTACTCCTACCATCCTGACTGCTACTTCCACTGTTGCTCAGTACATTGCTGCTGGTAATGGTGGTGCAACAGCCGGTTCTAAGGCCACTTATAACTTTGTCTCCACTGGTGGTGCTTCTACCATTTCTGAACTAACCTTCAGCTTGGGTGGTACTCCTAATGCCGTGACATCTGTTACAGTAAATGGTACAACAGCTCCTGTAGTTGGAACTACCGCTTATATGACTGGTCTTAGCATCGCTGTTCCTAATGGCGGTTCTGGTGCAAACGTAGATGTATTGTTGAACTACTCTGAAGTTGGTACCAGTGGTATCGCTCCAGGTTCAACCGCTACTTTGACCTTAACCACAATCAAGTCTACTTCTGGTGGCACTACAACTACTTCAACAGTATCTGTAGCTGCTCCAACCATGACTTTGGTTGGTTCAAAGCCAACATTGGTTATTCCTTCAACTCAGCAAACTGGCTTAGCCATTAGCGGAGTAACTAAAATCGGTGAGGTTACTGTAACTGCTGATGCTAAAGGAAACGTCAAGCTTAATACTCTTGTGTTTACTGTAAGCAGCAGTGGTTTCTCAACCGCTCCAACCGCAATTGGTTCACCTGTTATTTCTAATAGCAATAGTGCTAGTACTCCAGTAGCAGGTTCCTCTTGTACCGCAGCATCTCTAGTTGTGACTTGTCACTTAGATACTGATGCGGGCGCTTCATTGACCAACTTTGATGGTCTTACCGTTTCCCCAGGTTCACCTGTAACCTTAAGTTTGTTCGGTTCCTTAACTGGTGCCGCAGCTATTGGTTCTGGTACACCTACAATCACTTCTTCTATTGGTGCATCCACCTTTAGCTGGGATGATTCTTCCACAAACGGTGGTGCTGGTTCAACAAACTTGAACGGCACCTTGATCTACCAGTTCCCAACTAACAGCTTCTCTATCCGCCAATAACCTATGGTTATAGCTGAATTGAAAGCCTAAGTTAGGTATAGTAGAAACAAACACCCCGCTTCGAAAGAGGCGGGGTGTTTTGTATACTTTTTCATATTAGAAAGCTATAATACTAGGGTTATTAACTACTTTTCATGAGATATTATTGGAAATACATTGTCGGCCTCGCCATTCTAGTGGCCTTGGTTATAGGGATATTATTGACTATTTATGTTGTTCATCAGCGCACTATTATTCACTCATTCGACCCTAAACTGAGTACAGAGCAGATGTCTCAACGCCAGACAGGGATAGACCAAATTCGGGCAGACATTACTAAAGCAGAAAGCAATAAGGCGTCCAAAGAAGACCGGTTTGCCTTATATGCCAAACTGGGGAGTGAGCTTTTAGTTATTGGTAAGTTAGATGACGCTCGCGCTGCTTACACAACTGCCATAAAGTTATTACCTGGTAATCCAGTAGGTTATCAGGAAATGTTTCAGGTACAGTTAGCTATGCATGACTATGACGACGCTGAGGACACAATAAAAAAAGCGGTGAAGTTAAACCCCGCCAGTCCCAATAACTGGGTGCAATATATTAGTTTAGAAAAAGATCCCTTAAAAGTGACAGTAGACAAACGAATTAAGCTGTCGGAACAAGCGCAGACCAAAACAAGCAAGGCAGACAATGTAATGAACCAGTATGGATTGTTGCTGGAAGAAAAAGGGGATTTGCCTCGGGCCTATGCGGTACTGCGAGAACTTGTATTAAAATCACCGAACGTGCATGAGTATAGTATGAATCTAGACCGTGTTAATGTTGAGATACAAAAGAAGCAAATAGAAGAGAGGAAATAAAATCGCTATTGATAGTTGCTGTGCACTTCCTGGTAGACTAATTTCGAAATGTCACTAATGGTGTGTTCGAGTTTGGTTACATCATTATTAGAGCTTTTGGTCATGACGCACAGAATATAAGGATGAGTGGGTTCGTAAATAATACCGCAGTCGTGGAGTTCAATACCCGCTGGCTGGCCTGACTTGTCGCCATTGACGTGCTCCCCGTATTTTTGGGCTGTCTTTGTGTTTTGGGGTAGGCCGGCAATTAAACCGTCTTTGAAGTCGGCTAACCCAAGCAGTTGTAGAGCTTTTTCCGACATGGTTGGGTTAAGGTACGTAGAGTTGTACAGCACTCTGAAAAACAGAGAATAAATTTTAGGAGAGATTAAATAATCACCGGATACATTGTTAGGATTGGCTATGCCGAGATCGGTATAAGTTTCGGCTAAAGCATTTTGATCTACTGTTGATAGAAGCACATCTTTGGCGCCGTTGTCGGAGTCGCCAATCATGGCTGTGAGGAGCTGGTCTACAGTGTAGCTGGAACCAACG
>JBBRMG010000007.1:0-46077 GCA_038230955.1 Candidatus Doudnaibacteriota bacterium
AGTGTTGCTTACTTGATATGACCATATGCCAAGGTTAGATGGTGTAACTTTTGTTGAAGCAAACACTTGTCTTACAACTAATGTAAACCCGAAGATTGCTATAAACGTAACAAGTGCGGCTTTTGATACCCATTTGTTCATAAAAGTTCGCTAAATATACTACTTCCAAGGTCATTTGTCAATTCACACTAGAGGATTCGATTTCTCCTCATTGCGATGTCAAAATGAGGCTCAACCGATTGACAAGCAGATATCAACGATCAACAATAAAGATATGTCATTTGCTAGCCAGCATAGATCCAAAATCCATCATCTAAAATCCGCATTCACTCTCATCGAACTCCTCGTAGTTATCTCGATAATTGCAATCTTGATCGCTGTTGCAACCGTCTCATATACGAATGCCCAAGAAAAAGGTCGGGACAACAAACGGAAAAGTGATCTCAAAGCTATTCAAACCACTCTCGAAATATACTTTCAGCAAAACGGCAAATACCCTGAAAGCAGACTAGATTCTGCAGGTCATGGAGGACGTCCCGCATGCTCTGCCATAACTGATGGCTTTAAGTGGGGGGATATTTTTACCTGTAATTCAAACACTTATATGAGTCCTCTGCCTAAAGATCCCGCGATAAAGGACAGTAACTCCCCCGCCAAAGATTATTACTATGCTAGACCTTCAACAGGTACTTACATCTTGAGTGCCTCTTTGGAAAACATTAACGACAAAGATAATAAGAATAATATACAAACCACAACGACCTGCACACCTGATGGTTTCGCGTCTAACCCGCAGGGTAGAAATTACTGCGTCATCAATCCTTAACTCATCAAAACTAAAAATCCTGCCGCTATTCCAATTGTAGCTATCATCAAATACTCCATAACAAGCTTGCGGTGAATATCACCCTTTAAATAGTGATAAGCGAATCCCCAAACTAGGTAGAAAATAATAAGTAGCACCAACACAAAAAACTGCTTAGTTGTGTCATATCGAGAAAAAAATACACCAAAAGCACCCACGACAAGTCCTGCGTACAAAAATACATGTCCTACAATATCAAACTTACTAAACTTATTTATCGTGTCTCTCATAGAATCGCTCCCGAGACAGCATACCAAATGACCAAAAGCACAAAAGCTAAAATTCCTAAATGAGCCAAGACGCCACTTCTTAATTTGAGCTTTTCCTCTCGGGCTACGAATATAATCTCAACAACGAAGAGTAAAAATACAAAGCCAACTAAGCCAAATGAGATTGCTTTACTCACCGAAAATTGCTTACCTCCTAAGACTGCCGCGCTCGTCGGGTTGGTATTACCAG
This sequence comes from Candidatus Doudnaibacteriota bacterium, assembly GCA_038230955.1. Lineage (GTDB taxonomy): Bacteria > Patescibacteriota > Doudnabacteria > UBA920 > UBA920 > JBBRMG01. The sequence continues at coordinate 1,325 of JBBRMG010000007.1, forward strand.
CTCCCTGAGTTATAGCAACGCCACCAGCTGCCACAGCAGGGTTTGGTAAGGGTGAAATAGATGGTTCTGGACTGGGGGAAGGAGAAGCAACAATAAGCGTACTCGGCGACGCATTAGAATGGCTAACAAAACTCTTGGGCGCTATGCTTGGGGAAGATTTTACAACGGATGCAGGGCTTGGCGTAGGTAGGGCTTGGGCCAAAGCAGAACTATTTTGAACCCCTCCCGCTCCCGATCCAAATTCCTGAACAACCAAAATTCCCTCTGTTCCAGTTAAATTACCCGAAACAACTGCCACTCCAATTTCTTTAAAATTTTTATCAAGCAAATTACTTTTATGAGAAGGTGAATTCATCCAGGCAGTAACAACACTGCTGGCGTCATTAAAATCCCGAGCTAAGTTTTCACCTGCGTAAATATACTTATATCCAGCGGCAGTTATGAAACTCCACGGAGTTTTGCCGCTCGGTGAATTATGCGCCCAGTAGTTTTCTGAAAACATATTACTAGCTTTGGCAGAAGCTGCATTCGCCAAAAAGGAATTGAAAGTTAAAACTGGCAAACCATTCTCTGCCCGCCTCTGGTTTGTTAAAGAAATTATTTGATCTGCAGAAAAAGTTATTGTTCCTAAAATTTGGGGTGCTTTAAGCTTAATTACATAAAACCCTGCTGTTGCTGCAACAAAAATCTGCAGATACAAAAACAGTGCAAAAACCGACAAGCCATGAGCATGATGCTGTTCCCCGTCTGCGTGAACATGTGGCAATACGTGATAGTGAAGTCTACTGATCTTCTGTTTAATTCCCACTACAACTAAGTTTACACACTTCTCAATTTGCTAATCAAACTGCAACTTAAATCCCAATAAAAAAGCCCCACTCTTGGGCAGGGCTATTTTTATTTGATATAACACTTTTTTATATCAAAGTGTGTTAGAAGGTGCTGTTACAGTAACATTTGCTGAGGAACTTGCGTCTCCAGTTGTTATTGCGGCTCCACTACCAGTATTTTTATTAGTTTTATTTTTACCAGTTTTGGCCTTCAATTTTGCGTTAACACCTACTGATGTATTGTTGGCTTGACCAACAGTTTGTACAGTTGTGCTTGTGTTCTTGACTTTGTTTTTTGTACCTGAACCATTACCACTTATGTCTACATCTAGACCAGTTTGGCAGATGCAGCAGCTCGGAACAGTTGCGTCATTGGTTGAACCAGAAATATTAACAATCAACGCTGCAGTTGCGCTGCCAGTATCGATAGTCACATCTCCACCAGTGTTTTTACTCGCAGTATTACCACCTGTTTTGGCACTTATATCTGCATTCACATCTATTGTGGTGTCATTGACCTGAGAAATAGTGTTTGTACATGTACTTGTGACTGTTACCTTGTTCTTTGAATTTGCACCGTTGCCAGTAATATCTACCGTACCGGAACTTTCTGCAAAAATTGCTGGTGCCATCACACTGGCAACAACAAGAGCCGAGGCTAGTCCTGTTCCAACTTTATAAATTGCTTTCACTATAATCACCTCCCTTCATCGTTATTTGACTATAAATATTACAACTTAGAAAATATACAACACTGGGTGCCAGAAGATGGGCAGAATTCATAATAAGCTGAAGAATTATTTGTCCTAATTCTGAATTATTAAATTAGAATATCAGCAAAGATTAGTCAACTGGGTCAAAAAGTAGCAAAAAATAACAGAATGAATCGAAAAAATCTATTTTTGAGTCTGAATTGCAGCAAGTCGCCTTTTAAGAAGAAATGTGCCAAGTGCTAGCGGAACCATAATCATCATGATCTGAAGTGGTACCGGCAATCCGCTTTTCCCAAAGTCGGTTGTTCTGTAAGTTTTAATAACTTCAGTTTGATTCGCCCCATTGTCACTGCTACCAATGTTCTGAGTTGAAACACCAGCTACCAATGATTGCGCGCTCTTAGAAATCCTATTGGCAAGCGTTTGACCTCCAACTTCAACAGTCGCTCCTCCATTTGTTGAGGCTGAAGAATTAGAGCTACTTGAGCTTGAACTTGCATTTGAATTTGATCCTCCGCCATTGTCGTGGGCCTGTTTACTCTGCCCTGCTGGTATAAAGTTCCCAAGCCAAGAACCGAAGACGTTGACCAAAGTCATTACAACTTTTCTACCGTTAAAGTTACTATTTATGAAGTTAACAACATTGGTAATTACATTTGCGTTCCCCGTCTTGATTTTAGTGTCTCCTCCGGTATTCTTACTTGCGTCATTCTTGCCTGTGTTGGCAGTCACATTTATATTGTTTGTTATCGTTCCGTTGTTAGTCTGAGTCGTATTATTAGTGTTATTAGTTGTAGAAGCTGCTGTGTTTGTCGAGTCTGCACCGTTTCCAGTGTTTACAGACTGTAGTTGCCCATTGGTGTCAACAAAGTAGAACGAGCCATCACTTGTATAGTAATAAGTTCCTGGCGCAGCTCCAGCGATCTGACCTTTCCATTTTCCAGAAGGATCATTAATAAATACCATATAAACTGGCGCACAGCTTCCATTGGAAACATTTACATTGGCAACATTAACAACATTTGTTTCCATCTTTACATTTCCTGTTTCAACTATATTGTTTCCGCCAGTATTGAAGTTTGTCTCATTTCCGCCAGTCGTTCCAGCAGTATTTACGTTATTGTTCACAACCGCTTTATTATCTTGAGTCGTATTGTTGGTATTGTTTGTAGTTGTATTTGTCGAATTTGCAGAATCTGCACCGTTTCCAGTGTTTGCAGCGCTCGCACTTGTTCCGCAAGCACAGCTAGAACATGGTGAACCAGATGCAGAGGAGGCGCTTGCTGGCTGAACAATGTCTCCGACCAAATTGCCAAATATGTTAACAGTATTTAAAACCCCATCCACGACCGTGTTCAGTGAATTGACAACATTGGCAACCACATTCGCGTCTCCCGAACTAATACTTGTGTCACCTACATTTTTAGAAGCTGTGTTGTGGCCACTGTCTGCCAGAACATCAATGTTATTTACAATGTTGCCGAGATTGTCGACTGTTGTGTTTGTAGTGCTATTGCTAGTCACATTTGCACTATTGGTCGACTCAGCCCCGTTACCCTTGTTTTGAGCACTAGATCCTGCACCAGTTGCACAATTAACACAATTTGCCAATGGTTCACCTAACACTATGTCACCGTTTTGGTTACCATTTACATCAAATTGGTAAATGCCCAAGGCCGTCGTGTTTGCATTAGTGATTACAGTAGCAACTGTATTTGCGTCACCAGTCATAATATCCGTAGTGCCAACGTTTTTAGAAGAATCGTTGTGTCCACTGTCCGACTCAAAATTAGCAGTGTTGCCAACATCCGCCGTGTTCTTTACTGCCACTCCCGTTGTGTAGTTATTTGAAACTGTTGCTCCATTATTTGAGCCAGCGCCATTACCTGAATTAGCGCTTGAACCTGATCCTCCACCTGCACATGCACCACAATTTGACGTGTTAACTTGATTTGAATTTACGTTATTTGCAATCGTTCCATTGGTGTTTGCATCACCTGTCCCAACACTTGTGTCCCCTACATTTCCACCAGCTTGCGTGTTCGGATTAACGCCAGCTCCAGTGTCAGTACTTTGTGATGAAGTAGGTGTGGGCTCAGGGCTAGGAGAATTATGAGGTCGATGGGGTCTTGGGGATGCCTCTGGCGCACCAGACGCTTCAGGAGCAGGTGAAGCTTCAGGTGCTGGACTTGCTTCCGGAGCTTTTGACGCTTCAGGAGCAGGTGAACTTTGAGATTGTTGCTGAGCCTGCACTTGGTCTACGGTTTTTGCGTCTTCAGGCACCTTCTGCGCATCGACTGCATACACTGCAACAATATTGGTGTTAACCAAAAGCAATAGGCTTAAAAAAGTTACCTGTAATATTTTTTGTATTTTCTTCATTTTTTTCTTGTGCCTCCTAACAAATGTCTAATATTTATTCTCTATTCCCTTCATTCTTGGAGGAGCTTATCCTCTTTTTGGTTCCTGGTGGATTCAAAAAGTAATAAACCCTCCAAGAAATCTAGGAATCTGCGATTAGCTAAACATAGCCAAAAGCATTAACAACAACGATGAGTTGCTAGAAGAACTCATTGTTGGGAAGGAAATTTCCCCTCCAACAACATTCTTGTTAGCTGTATTATCTACAGTTACGTCTGAGCTAGCATCGCCAGTAGTGACACTTGGGTCACCATTGTGATTTGTGTTTGATTTAACATCGTTATTACCGCTATTAAGATCAACTTTTACTCCAGCACAGTCGCCATTAGATTTGTTCCAACTTAAGATACCCCATTCGCTATTTCCACAAGAGAAAGTGTTGTCTTGAGCGATAGCTTCCATGGAATCAAGATTTACAACAGCATCATTGCTGCTGTCTGCACCGTTTCCGGCTACCTTAACCATGAGATCACTAACACATCCACATCCTTCTATGTTTGCAGCGTTGAAGTTTGCAAGAGTAGAAACATTCACCTTAGCAGTAGCGTCACCAGTTTCAACTGATGTGTTACCACCTGTGTTCTTCTTAGCATCGTTATCTCCAGTGTTGGATTTAACATCAACATTGTTTGAGATATTTGCCAAGTTGTCTTGATCAATATCTTTGTTTGTGTTGAGTGTTACTGCAGCACCATTGTCGCTGCCAGCTCCATTACCAGAAATCAAAACGGAAAGTGAACCTCCTCCGTTTGCTCCAGGAGTTACAGCAGCCCAGTTAGCGTTTGCATTATTAGAAACTTTAACCGTTGCGTCTGAAGCACCTGTTTTAATTGAAACGTCCCCACCGGTGTTTTTGTTTGCTTCATTATCACCCGTGTTGGAATTGTTCTTGACGTAATTGTCAATGTTTGCAGTGTTGTCTTGATTCAGATTAACTTTGTTATCTGTCTTAACAGTTGCATCATTGTTAGAATCAGCGCCGTTTCCAGCGATTTTTACATCAATGTTTTTTGGACAACATCCTTGAACGTTTGCTACGTTTTGGTTAGCTGTATTGTTAACCGTCACGTTTGAGCTTGAATCACCAGTCTTTATAGAAGTGTCTCCTCCTGTATTCTTCTTAGCATCATTGCCACCAGTATTACTCTTAACGTCAACATTATTGTGAATGTTAGCGTCATTTGTTTGATTTACTGTGGTGGTCGTGTTCTGGGTGACATTGCTAGTACTAGAACTATCAGCGCCGTTCCCTGAAACTTCAACCGTTGTTGCTAATAATGGAGTTGCAAGTGAAGATACAACTAATGCTGCTGATGAAACAGCCGTTGCTATTTTAATTGTGAGTTTAGTCATTTTGTTTGTTTCACCTCCTCTCAATTTTAAATTTCCGCTTTTTGTCTTTTTTGTGCTCAAACAGAGCAAGTCTGCTCGGCTAGTCCTGCTTTTGCAGAACAAAAAACGGAGGTTCATCTCTTAGATAACTTTCTAAGAAACAAACCTCCGTTTGCGGTCGGTTTTATTAAATTTAAATACCTATCAAGCAAAAAGCAACTAAACTTTGCCTGCTGTTTGAATTTGACAAAAGTCTAACAGACAAATTTTCACTTTGTCAATCAAGCAAATTTTAGAAACTTACTTGAATGGGCTCTTGTTTGTCGCGAACTTCCCCTATTAATAACTTAAAGTCCTTTTGTCCGGTGTCGATTATGTATCCTATTTTCGTCTTTAAAACAGAGATCGGTTCAGAAGAAACGTTATTATTGTAGACATCAGCCGCATAAGACTTGCCGTCGGCTCCAAGCAATCTAACCAAATCAACTGGTTTGACTGTCAGTTGTTTTTTCGTATCATTTTGAACGTCAATAATGATGATCAAAAAAGTTTTGCCGTTGGTTGCAGAAGCAGGCTTGCCTTGAATTAAAATTTTGTCTGACTTTTCAACAGTCGTAATTGTAACCTTAAGCACTTCTCCTGAATCTTTGCCGTCTTGGGTTTTTATTGGAACATCAAAGTTTCTATTGATCTCTACCTTGGGTCCGTTTTGGGCTGGAGTAGTTTGCGCTGCTCCGCCTTGGGCAAATGATTTATGTGCAAGCTTTTTTGCACCAACAAAAACTCCACCAGTCAAAATTAAAACAGCAAGAACAACTAGCGCTGCTTTTTTATGAGAAGCAAAAAAATTCTTAAATGGTTGAGCATTTTTAGAGAAATTCAAATTAGGCATTTTTTTATCTTTAAATGGATTGTCTACGAAAGGCTTTTTAACATTTTCTTCAACGGTTTTGACTCCTTCAACAACACCTTTTGCACCATAATCTACGAGCTTTACCGCAGAAAGGATCCATGAGGGCAAAGTTATACTAATTGTTGCTTTTTCCGAACTAGAATCTACCATTTTAAGTTCGGGCAGAATTAAACTGAGCAGTAAGTTTGGTTATTATAAACACTATAGTTTTTTTGTCAATAGTCTCAAATGACATGTTCAATTTATAACCTAATATATCAATAGATAACAAAGATTTCGACCTATATTCTTTAAAAAAGAATCTAGAATGGCCAGATAAAAGAAAATACATCAACAAGCATTGACCAAACCCAGACTGACCCAATTTTAGTATTTTTTTGCGCTTTATCAATTTTAACTTCAGGCGAAGGACTCGCGAAAAATTCTTCAGGCGAAGGACTTGTTCGATCTCCTGTTCTCGCCACACTCGAATCTTGCTTTTGCTCTGTCTTACTTTCTGAATTCGTAGTCGTATTAGTACTGCTGGAACCATTCACACTGCTGTGCACAGTTACGTTGACGCTGCCATTATTGGCATTACCAACTTTTATCGTTTTGACAGATGTAACATCCGATCCACTTCCCCAAATATGCGCCTCTAAAGAATAAAGGCCGTCACCACTGGGAGCTGGCAAAGATGAAGTAAAACTGTTTCCGTTTTTGTTAAGAGAGTAAGTATTGATCAAATTATAATTATTGTCTCGAATGTTCAATGCCCGATTTGGTGCATCACTTGATGTCTCTATATTTACATAAATGGTCTCTCCCCCAGAAAAGTCTCGATCGCTCGATGAAAAAGAACTGCTTTTAGAAACTGCGAGCTCAGCCACCAATGATGTAGTTGGGAAAATGGTCGCAAGAAGAAACATTATTGGCAGTATTTTTTTCATATTTATAATTTATCCCAAAACATCTTAAATCTAAAACCTTATCTACTCTGACTGTCTTTGGGCGCTGGCACCTACAACTGGAAGTCTATCCGGCCTTCTTATGGTTATTGAAATATTCTTGGTCTCATGCTTTTTCAGTTTGGTGATTGTCCTCTGAGTAATCTGTACAACATTGTAATTTTCTACATATATCTCTATCGAACCATAAGCCTTATTGCGCAAGGCATCTACAATTTGCGATATTAACTGAGGTGTAATTTTCTGTGTCGAGTAGTCGGAGTCCGACTGGTTTTGATTCATAATCAACTGTCGGGCAGGTAAATTGCTAAGCTAAGGAAACCTTCGTGAATATATGCCCCGAGGAAATATTTGTCAAGTAATAGCTCTGTAAGAAAAGCTAAATAAGATGTGCCAAGACAACGAACCTTGCTGTATCCAAAAAACCAGCACACGTATATAGGGTCAGGCGCGGTTCATTTGTTTGATTCAAAATCGAAACATCCGTCGGCTTAATTGTTTTGGTTTCATAAACGACGTAATTAACAACGTCGCTATTATCCATCCTTACTTGGATTTGATCTCCCGAACGAATTCCGTAAATATCTCCCAAAACATCTTTTCTGTCGTGACCATAAAGAACGGTGTTGCCCCGAGTACCGGGTAATGCTGATTCTTTATAGAAAGAAACACCGTTTTGCGAAACAGTCCACCTGCCTTTAGTGTAAGTTCCATCCTCAACTGGCAGTGTTTTATTTATACTTGGAATTATGATTAAAACTGGACTATGAGCTTTTTCTTTAGCAGTCAACAAGTTTGCTTGCTTATCAATTTGCGGCTTTTTGAGCAGCGAATAATTAAAATTCTGCCAGCTAGCAATGAACACTAAACTGCATCCAAAAACAATTAAGATTATGGAAATAATTAACTGAAAATTTGCTTTAGACTTAGCTTGCTTTAAAGACCCTTTACTCTTGGCTTTAAGCTTTTTGTTTTTCTTAGTTGCCATATTCCGAATAGTATCATAGGAGCTCCAAGCAAAATAAATAGATCGTTGTTTATCTTTCCAGTATTTGCAAGACTGGTTGGAGTATTTGTTGTGCCCAATACTGCTGCGCCTCCACTTGTAGATGGATTATTTGACGAACTGCTAGACCCACCGCTACCACCAGCTGCAGGACTAGCTGTAACATCAGGTGTGGGGCTAACCGTTGCCCCAGGATTACAATCAAAGTTCGCTTCCGTCGCAGATTTCTTGTCTGCTCCGCTTGCCCAATACCAAGAACCGTCGAGTCCAAAATCAGGCCCCCAGGCTAAATAAAATCCAGATTTGTCAGTAGGCTTATCGACAGTATGCGCAGACTGCCAATTTGTTTGTATTCCTTCGTCCCCAACTACATTTTCTTCGCTGGGTGGACAAAAACACTGCATATAGTTTCCTTCTCCAAGAGAATAAACATCATCGCGACCATTTAACAATCTACCACCAACTATCCAGTGAAGACCGTCGGTGTAATGTGATTTATCGCCTGATTCTGACTGATTTTTGCAACTTGGAAATTCTGGGTTATTTGAAGCGCTCTGTGTGGCTTCCTGTGCAAATATATTTGAAACCACGGAAGCAGAAATCGCAAAACTTGCGACTATAGGCAAAATATATTTTAAACTCTTTGCAAACATTTATACTTTTTAGGTATAAATCAGAGGGGCAATAATTTAGATTGTAGACTATAACACTTAACTATAAGTTTGTCAATCTGGGATATCGAACTGTTTAAATTTCGTCTTCGCCGTAGATGAATGAAGAACTACTTAAATCCCAATCGTGAAGATCAGCCTCGTCAAAAAATCGGTGAATCTCTTCGGCAGCAGCCTCTTCACTATCAGAAGCGTGCACAATATTGTTTGATTGCGAAATTGAAAAATCTCCCCGAATAGTTCCATATTCTGCTTCTCGTCCATTTGTTTTTCCAGCCATTTTAGAAATAACCAATATAGCATCCTTACCCTCTAAAACTATTCCGATCAAAGGCGAACTCATCATGAAACTTTTAAGTGAAGCAAAAAATGGCTTATCTTTGTGGTGTGCGTAGTGTTCTTCTAACATCGCAGCCGAAACTTTGAGCATCTTTAAACCTACAATTTTTAATCCTTTTCTCTCAAATCTGTGGATAATTTCGCCAACCAAACCGCGCTGCAGGGCATCTGGCTTCAAAAGTACTAACGTTCTTTGCATTGTTATATTTTGGGTACTCCCTTCATCATAGTCAATAGTCAACTATTAGCCTTAATCAGATCGTTTTGGAAGTCCGAAAAGGCTTTATCATACTGGCCTTTTGTGACAAAAGGTCCGTAAGTAAAAGTGTGAGCAAGAGACCTTAACTCGTGTAAATCAAAATCTTGTGAGAGCACCTCAACATGGCTAAGTTGAACCAAGTTGGGATCCCGAGGCAGATATGCACACTTCAGCCGCTGGTCGATGCTTATATTCTTGTCCCGGTTGATAACAGCTATAAACAAACCCTTCGAAAAATCATCATCGGGAGGATCAATAAACACTCTATCATTTCTTACCCTATACAGGCATTGATTACTCCTTCTGTACGTTTCCCTACCTGTACCTTTTATTTCGCCGCTTTTAACACTCTCCATAGCAGCAATAACTATTTTTGCAACAATTTCTTGAGGAGATTCTCTTAATTCAATCTTCCTACTAGCATTAACTTCTAAACCCAAAACACCCTCGATTGCTTCGATCGTCATTTTATACTTTCAGCAGTTTTGCAAATCTGGCTTCATCTTTAAATGGGCCTATGACGGCAAGGTTCAATTTTTTTTGTGCAACAATAAATTGTGACAGCTTGTGTACTTCATCTGCCGTAACTTCTTCTATTTTCTTTAAATATTCGTCCAAATTCCTAACTCTGCCTTCCAAGAGTTCGTCGCTTCCATAAGAAATCGCAACCGTACGAGAATCTTCCCAACTTAAAATTAGTTTCCCTTTTATATATTCTTTGGCCTTTCTGAGTTCTTTCTCTGTAACGGGATTTTCAGCAATTTCTGCAAATTCACCCAAAATTACCTTAATTGCTTCGTCTATTCTTTTAAGGTCCACTCCGGCAGAGGCAGCCAGCGTGCCTGTATCTAAATACGACTCATGATCAGCACGAATGTAATAGCAAAGCCCGCGCTTTTCGCGCACATTTACAAACATTCTGGATGACATTCCCCCACCCAAAACCGTGCCCAAAAGCGCTGCGGCATACCTATCCGGATGGCCCATCTGTAGCCCTCGAAATCCAACAACCAAATGAGCTTGGTCCGTCTTCTTATAAGTAACCCTCAAGGCTGGCTTGTCTTGATTTTCTACAACTGGCATAAATCCCCCGACTTCGGCGAAAGGCTTAAGGCCAAAATTCTTTTTTATATCCTCAAGTGCCTGGTCTCTGTCAAAATTTCCAGCAAGGGCAACCACAATATTATTTGGGCTATATCGGGCCTTTATATAGGTCTCAAAGTCCGCTTTGGTGATTTTGCCAATGACCGTCTTACTTCCACCAATATCCCATCCTAGGGGCTGATCTCCCCACAAAAGGTTTTCGTAAATCTCTGCAACCCGACGCATTGGGGTGTCTTCGTACATATTGAGTTCCTCGATAATGACCCCTCTCTCCTTTTCAATCTCCGCCTCATCGAATTTACTGTTCCAAAGCATATCGGCCAACATGTCGATTGCCAAGGGCAAATGTTTAGAAGCACTTTTAATGTGATATGCGGTTTCCTCTTTGCCGGTAAATGCGTTGTAGTCAGCACCAATCTCGTCCAGAGCATGACTAATGTCAGAAGCCGTTGGCCGCTTTTTTGTTCCCTTAAAAAACATGTGTTCCAAAAAATGCGATATGCCGTTGGTTTTTTTTGTCTCGTAACGAGAGCCTGCTCCACACAAAACTATTGCAGTTGTAGAAAGAACAGAGTCCAGAGGAGAAAGAACGACACGAAGGCCATTATCTAAAGTAATTTTTTCAAAATCAGCTACACTCATATGTTAAAAAAACAAGCCTTTACGGCTTGGGCACTATAATACCACAGGAATTTCCCCAAATCGACTGATTTATTGGCACGTCTTCAACATCCCACGAATAATCGTCGTAAACTCTCAGAATCGCATATCTCGGTCCTTGAAAATTGCGATCTGCCTCAACTGCTCCAATTGTCACAATCTTCATCCCCTTCGGCGAATTGAACTGGGCAAAAAAGTGAAGATCACCCACAATGAGTCCATCAACTCGATCAGCTTCCAATTGCGCCAAAAGCTGCCTTGCCTGATCTGCAATACTCGGCGTGTCTTCTCCCATTATGTGAGCACTTTGCGGGTGAAATGGTGTTTTGTGGGCAAAAACTAGATGCAACTTCGCATCATCTCTAATCGAATTTTTCAAAAGAAACCAGTCATCGTCGCTTATACCTTTGTAAATATCACTATTATCCAGGATCGTAAAAATTACTTTATTAGACTTAACTACCTGAGTAGTTTTTCCAAAAAATTGTGAAACATAACTTAAAGCTTCCTGCTTGTCATTTCTAGCTGCCCATAAATCATGGTCTCCAGCAGTCACGTAATATTTGAGGCCGGATTTATCCATAATCGCCTTTACTGCTTCCAATTTTTTTGTTTCCCCCAACTGAGTTAGATCTCCAAGAAAAACTGCAAAATTAACATTCCGTAGGCGAATTCCATCTACTGCTTTTTGTAGATTATTATTGTCGTCCTCACTATCTGCCAAAAGTCCGACATTCAATATCTCGTGCTTTTGTACTTTTGCCGATTCTACTTTTGGCTTGATCAGCCCGAACCCAAGCCAATCCGAAACTGGCCGAAAACCATACCACACAAAAACCGCAATCGAAATTAAAAAAAGGAGAATAAAAATCTTTTTCATATTACTATTATCTAAAATCTAATTACATATTCTGAGGGGCAGAAACGCCAAGAAGAGCCAGTGTATTGGCAAGCGCAGTTTTTGTAGCATTAAGCAGGGCAACTCTTGCTTCCATTAAACTTTTTTCTTCCCCAATTACCTGACAATTTTCATAAAACTTATGGAAAGCATCCGCAAGACTGACCGCGTATGAAGTTAAATGATGGGGATTCAATGACATTGAAATATCCTCAACTAACTCCGGCAAGTACGATATCTGCTTAATCAAGTTCACTTCATAGTTTGTTGATAATAAATTACAATTTGCTTCGGATTTCCTGCCTCCAACCTCGGATTTGGCCAAAATACTTGCAATTCTGGCGTGCGCATACTGCACATAATAAACAGGGTTTTTGCTAGACTTGTCGCGCGCCAAATCAAGGTCAAAATCAATCGGGGAATTAGCATCATGCATTAGGATAAAAAAACGTACAGCATCGCGACCAATCTCGTCCAATACTTCTTCCGCAGTAATAAAAGTACCTGCCCGCTTGCTCATCTTCACTACTTCCCCGCCGCGCTTGAATCTAACCCACTGATATAAAATAATGTGGAAGCGAGATACGTCATAACCAAGTGCGCTTATTGCCGCTTGCAGCCGAGGTACGTGGCCATGATGATTAGACCCAAAAATATCGATAACTAAGGCTGATTTGTTCTTAAACTTCTCATCGTGGTAGGCAATATCGTTAGCAAAATAAGTAAAGCTGCCGTTGGACTTAACAACCACGGTTTCCCTGTCTTTTAAAAATTCATCACTCGGAGCAAACCATAACGCCCCATCTTTTTCCTTTATAAAACCTTTTTCTGTCAAATGATCGATTTCTTGCTTCGTATCTCCGCCATTAAGAAATTCGCTTTCTTTATAAATCTGGTCAAATTCAATTCCCATTTTTTTGCATGTTTTCAAAGCCTGTGCAAGAAGTAAACCAACAGCTTTTTTCCCAACTTCATACGAATCGCCGTCATTACCAATCTCTGCTGCTAAATCCCGAATATACTCACCTTTGTACTCTTGCTCTTCTAGTGCGCGCCCCTGGGAGACGTTCACTATCGATTCCCCCAATTTATCGACCTGAACACCAATATCATTGTGAAAGTACTCTCGAATAACCTCATAACCGCAGAATGTCAAAACTGAAGCTAGAGTGTCTCCAATTGGTCCACCTCGAGCATTGCCAAAATGCAAAGGCCCCGTGGGATTTGCACTCACAAATTCTACTCGAGCGCTCCTTCCCGATCCCAAACCATTAGACCCAAACTTTTCCCCCTCTTTGAGTACTTCTTTTACTGTTTCTTGCCAAACTGTCTCTTTAACGAAGAGGTTGATAAAGCCAGGCTCTTTAACCTCTAGTTTTTCAATGTAGGGAAGTTTTTGCATATTATCGGTTATTTTTTTAGCAGCCTCCATCGGCGATTGCTTAAACTTGTGGCTAATTTGCATGGCGATATTTGTAGAGTAATCACCATTTTTAGGGTCCGATGGACGCGAAAGCTGGACAGTAGCGTGTTCAGTTTGCTGATCCACAGCAAGTGCAATATCTGCTTTCAGATTCTTGCGAATATTCATATGGAAAGTATAAACGAATTAGGGATTAAAGACCATTTACTCCATGGTCATCATAGGCTGAAACTTCTTTATCGCTCTTTTTGCGCTTGAGGATAATAAAGATTATGAATGCGCTGACCAATAATATCCCAATTAGAAATATTACCCAAAACCAAATCACGCTGGACTGTGCGGATGAATTAAGAGAAACGTCCTCTGCTGGTGAAGAGTTTGGCGGTAGTTGAGCAAGCTCACCATTGGGATTATACGTAGAGGCGTTATCCTCGCTGGGAGGAGTACCCACTTGATCAGTCGGGTGACCTATTGGTGTCTCAACCGGTGCTAAACCCGAGTTACCATAATATTTAAGCGGTAAAGTCTTTTTTGTTGTAGTAGTCCCACCTGTGCCAGAGCTACCACCTGTGGATGTCGTGGCTGGAGTAGGAGTGGGTGTCGGCTGGTTATTGTTATTATTATTGTTGTTATTGTCAGCAGGTGTGGGTGTTGGACTCGACGTAGGTGTGGGCGTTCCACTTGAAGCATTTACAGTGCAAACTGCCCCAAAGTAGGTAGAAGCTAAGTTGAGGTCAGCATCGTTAACCACTCCATCATTATTAAAGTCATACGCAGAGTTATAAGCTGCTCCGGGTTCTGTAGCTTTTCTTATGAAGTTTAAATCTGTCGAATTAATAATTCCGTTGTGGTTAATGTCGAATTTATTTGTATCAACGCCGTGTCCACAGCTGGGCGTGTAAGCACGAGGTAAACGGCTAGTTGCTGATAAAATAACAGAAAAAATAACCAACCCCAAAATCAAAGGTACAAAAAATATGAAGATGATGAGTAGCTTCTCCGGCCTGTCAAAAAATTTATAGGGTTTTGTCGGCATTTGCTAGTATCTTAAGTATGTATTTGAATAGCAATTAAAGTCAAGTGAGTCCATGGAAGAAACTACCAACAGAACACGCCCCAAAATTCGTAGATTCTTGCAAGATATCTGAAGAGTTGATCTAATTTGTTGATTTTATTAATAAAAACCAAGTTTAGCCTGATTATAAAGTAAGGGGGGTATCACATTTTCCTGGATTACCAAATCTGTCTACCAAGACAGTATAAGTGCCACTTTTTATAAATGATTTATCCCATTTTGTTGGCGAAGCAACTATTCCTATTTCTCCTAAAGGATAAATATTTTCGTTGCTATCCATAACAAAAATATCAGCAATCGGTGATGAAGTTGTGATAGTTAAAAATTTTCCTGATAGAGAATATGTACAATTGATTAAGGGTATAGTTTTTGTATCCGGCGCCGGAACAGGCGAAGATTGTAAACATTTTTTACCGTATAAACTAGCAATCTTGTTCAAGTCAGTCGCATTAAGGATACCGTTCCCATCCATATCAAATCGCTTATCATAAGCAATTGTTGTATTTGTCCCTGAATGAACTGACTCCCTTAATAGATCCGTAGAATTAATTGTCTTATTATTGTCAATATCAGGAGGCCAACCACTTTGACCTTGACTATTTACACCACAAGCCAAAAATGGATCGGTGCCCATAAATTTTTCAAGGCGATCAGAAAACCCATCCTTATCACTATCAAAATTTCCGTCAACATTAAAATACAATTCCCACCCGTTTAGTGGTTCCGAAAGGTTCCCGGCCAAATCTGCTGCCTGAGCACTATAGTGATGAGTCCCATTCTCCAAATTTAAAGTGATGCTGAACGGAGCTTTATGCAATGTGTAAATATTGTAGTCCACGGATAAATAGACAGTTCCGATACCAACATTATCCGAAGCTTCAACAGTTATCGTCACATTATTATCCAAAATCTTCTCTCCAAGTTTTGGTGAGATCGCGACGATAGCCGGTGCTTGATTGTCTGAGTTGCTTACATCAAAGTGAACATCAGAGCTTATGGCTGTATTGCCAAGGTAATTGCCTTTTCCGTATGCTTTAACACGCAATTTATGACCGCCATTGAAAAGTTGTGTTGTGTCAATTTGCACTGTATAAGGGGCGTTTATCAAAGTCGAAAATGGCACGGGATCCAAATCCAAATAAAATTCTACTTTTTCAATGCCAAGAGAATAAACAGCATTTGCTGAGGCAGAAGTTGTGCCCGACAGTGATTGTGATGGCAGTGGGTCGACTGACACTTGTGGGGGTAACGGTTGGTTATCAAAATTCGCATATAAATCCCAAAAACTTTGAAGCTGTTTGCCGCCGTAAACAAGACCATTTTGGAATCCAGGAATATTTTGCATCCACCATATGTGCTCTTTTTGTTCAGCTAAGTCGATGTTGTTTCCAGCTGAACAATCCTGACCAGCCCAGGTGTGACAATTAATTAACTCAGGTTGTCCTGAACCATCTGGTTTCCAATTTTGGCAGTCAGATTGCACAGAAGCTAATTCAGAATAATCGTATTCCGTTGATGTGTTCGGTGGCCAGTGCACATTGCCGCAATGGTTCTTAAGATTCGACAACCCGTATGGCTGTATAAAAATCCCAATTAGGTTTCTGTCCTGGGCAGTCATCACAGATTCGATTTGGTGTCCAAATGTGTGAAGTGTAATACCTCGATTATAGTTAAAGTCGTAGACTACATAGCTCTTTGCACATCTCGGCAAATCGTCCACATGGTCGCTATTTGAAACATCGCTGTAGCCTGGTGAACCAAAAGCTCCTCCACTTTTTGGAGCCATATTAGATTCCACCGGAGAGACTCCGTCCGGATGATAAATATCATAAGTGTGATACATCCAAACCCATACCTCTTTCACTCCCCTGTTTTCAACATAATCGCAAATGTTTGTTATACCTATGTCAGGTTCATTGCCAGCCAACATTTTAAAGTGATCGGCAGTAGGCCTGTAGATTGCAGATTTGGGTATGGGTTTTAAAAACTCTTTCTCATCTTCAATTGAATAATTCAACGATGAAATTGCGTTAGCATCCTTATAGCCATGATATCTCGTGGCCGCTTTCAATGCGTTTATTGTCTGGTTTCTTAAATCGTCAACCCGGCTACGCATTTGGTCTACAGTCGTTCCCGCCGGAACTGCCGAGGTAGTCGCATCCATCAATTGAGCGGATCCTGAAGCCTGGTTTGAATCTATCGGGAAGTATCTTATCGAGAGCACTTTCATAGGATAGGGCACGGTAGCTGGTGCTTCCGCATGACTCTTAGTACTACGAGTAAAAATAACACCAAAAACTACAAAAATGCTTAAAGGTATGAGAGCGAACAAGACTAGAACGAATGAGACTGCAGCAAGTCTATGTGGGTGGGAAACTATCTTCATTGGGCAGCTAAATTTATTATCTTAAATAGAGCATCCCACTGTCAATAAAAATAGCTATAGGGTGAAGTACAAGCAGACTTTTATTTCAACTGCTAACTGCTAGCAGGATCTAGTTACACTTTTTGCCAAAATTCTGGGCTACCTTAAAAAGATCTGAAGAATTAACAATCTTATTCCCATCTAAATCCCAAGGGGTAGTCCCTTTAACTCCAAAGTGACTACTGACTAACATAAGATCATTTGAATTAATTACTCCATTTACATCTACGTCGGCGCAACTATAAGCTGGCGCAAATCGAAAGTATACGTTCGACTGACCAGTTTTGTGGACGTAATCCACTCGTAGCGAGTGTATACCTTGGTTCATCGCTAAATCAGCAAGAGCAAGCCCAGACGCGGAATCGATAAGCAAAACCCCGTCAACATAAACTTTCACAGAGCTATCACTGGTTGTTGCAAACCTGTAAACTACTTGATTAAAGTCAAAAGTTCCATCCCATCGAACAGAAAACTTATCAGGCAAAATGCCTGGATCTGGAGAGCCCGTGCCCCAGTTAAATTTAATAACTGGGTCCGATCTGACAAGTTTGCGGTTTGTAAAATCAGTATTGTCGAAATATAGGCCGGTGAATTTGTTGTTTGTACTTGAATCAAACGGATCACTTGGAAAAAAGATTGGACCCACAGCAGACGACGTCATAGTACTATCAGAAATTACGCTATAGCCGCCAGTATTATTACAATCAACTACACATACCCTTACTTTATAGTCTGTACCCGGGGATAAACCGACAAACTGTCTGGAAAAGCTACTATCCTGTGTCGGACCAACAGCATATCTCTGACACAAACTGCCCGCATCAGAACAAGTGTTCAAGTTCAGAGGAAAAACTTCCAAATAGTAATTCCAGCTCCAATTATCCTTACCAAAACTACCATCTCCTTTTGCCAAACTTACCTCAGGTCCAATAATCGGCCTACCGTTTTGATCGTTATATTTAACTGAGTCCAAAATTGGTTCCCCCCCGTTGAAAGAAAGTATTGGCACGGAACAGCCATTACTACCTGTGCAGGAAAAATAATATGGATCAGATTGATTAACGTTTCCAATGTTCTCAAGAAGATGCAATGTCCCCGATTTATCGTTTACATGAACCTTAGCATTAAAATTTCTACCGACAGGAA
Organism: Candidatus Doudnaibacteriota bacterium; assembly: GCA_038230955.1. Lineage (GTDB taxonomy): Bacteria > Patescibacteriota > Doudnabacteria > UBA920 > UBA920 > JBBRMG01. The sequence continues at coordinate 19,487 of JBBRMG010000007.1, forward strand.
GGCCCCGAAACCTAAGTGAGGTATTGAGAGATCCATCCGAGTTAGCCGCAGCAATCGCAATTGCGTCAGAACATTGCGAAACCTCTGGCAACAATCTGTTGGTGCATGCAGGAACATTCCCATCCCACAAAGTAGCACGATAGTTTGTCACATCCCAAAAAACCGCCTGAGTACAACTATCTTGGCCTCCACATTCATTAGAAATCGTAGTTGAGTCTACCCAAGGATAAAAATTAAGTGCGTTTGAATCGTTATCGTCTTTCGTCAAAAGAATAACTTTATATTCATAAGTATAGCCAAGGCTGGCTTTGGCTACAGTAAAACTGCCATTGTGACTAGTCGTCGCCGGCTCATCTGTCCAAATTGTGGGATCGCAACCAAAACCAGTCACGCATCTGTGAGACATGGTGTAGGTGATAGGATGCCAGGACACGTCCTTCTTTTGGCCGGCCACAGACAAGTAGCCATTTGGCCGATTCCAATCAACGTTGATACTCCCGCCCGAAGCGGAGCCTTGATAAAAACTGACCTGGAGGGTAACTGTTGCAAAGTCACGAGCAACTGATTTAACAACAATCCCATTAAATGGATCGTTAAACTCCTGACCATCGTGAATAAAACTGTCATTAAAGTCCGCAGGTCCAATTGCCGAATCCGGTGTCGTATCCAAAAGCTTTGTTGGCTTCAGTGCTCCTGAACTTCCTGACGCAAGCTCAACAGTTGGCCCGTCTAAGCTTCTATTGTTACCCTTTTTACGATATTGAATATAATAAGCCGGACCACCATTGAAGGTTTTTATTCTCAAAACTCTCGGCGTGCCATCACCCCGACGCTCAAGCTGGGAAAGGGTAAATGTGCCCCCATTGCGATTTGCATCAAGATCGATGATTTCCCCACCGCCTAACCAGCCAAGATAATTCTTGGCATAACCTCCATAATCATTGTCATCCAATACTCCGTGGTTTCCCATAGTGTCTGTGAAGTTGTCGTAAGTTGAAGATATGCAGTCAAATTGCACAACAGTCGGCCCACAATCCCAAGTTCCTGCATGTCCAAGCCAGATGTTGTGGCCAAATTCATGAGCAATTGCCCCAGTTCCTACAGAAAAAGCCCAACCAGGACCATTTGCACTTTGCCCAGTTAAATCACCACAGCTAACGGTCGAGTCTAAAATAATAATCCTATCAACATCGTCGTCAGGATTAATCCCCTTGCTGCGGGCAGCATCATATACTGCATTTACAAGTCTTCCATCTTGTTGAGGATAAATCCCGGTCAACTCACAAGTTTTATTAACTGGCAGATTAAAAACAGGGTCGTTGTTGGCAGAATGAATCGTTGGAATTATATTCAGTCTTCCACTAGAAGAATCAGAAATATAATTCTTGAACTTGTTATTAATGAAATTGTCAAGATCACTGTCCGAATAATTTTTGTTTCTATTGTCTGCAAAAGTCACATAATAGAAACCCACTTTCCTATCACCACTCGTTGCCGCCTGGTTCGTAACTGTTGATCCTCCCAGAGCAAGCGCTGCGTTGCTTGCAGCTTGGTACCATAACTGATTGTCTATGCTATAACCCGATATTGTGACTTGGCCGCCCAAACGGTTAGGGCTTACGTCAACTGTATCTGCCGAAAGTTGAAAAGCCGGCGGTTTGCTCATATCACCATCTGCAAAAAGATAATAAGTTTGAATTGAGGCTTTGTTTTTGTAATCTGTGTGAATTGCCCGCAAAACCCCATTGGCATCAACTTTTTTCTCAAGCTCAACCTGAACCTCCTGAGGAAAATCAGCCGGATTATCAATTAAATATTTCGACACCTCTTCCGGTTTATTAACCATAAGATCTTTAATTTTTGCCCGACGTGTGTGAGCAATAGTTTTTAAATCATTGACCTTTGAAGCCTTTGCTGAACCCGATACATTCGCGAAGTTCGCATTTATAGTATTGACAGCATCAGTCAAAGCCGCCAATTCATCAGTGTTTGCCGCAAAAACTTCTTTGGGAATGTAATTTAAAAAAGAGAAAAGAGTCGAAAAACATAACAAAAATGCCAATACTGTTCGCAAAAAATGTTTGGGCACAACTTTTAATGCCCAATTCCTCATTGGTTTGGTGTAAAGCTTGGGCCAGGGGTGGATGTTGTTATTTGCCGAACGATACATGTTCCGTTCAAAAGATTAGCCCGATCGCTTCCAAGATCGCGAATTGCACCTGTCAGTCTATCGATAGCCTCGATTGCCTGCTCACATTCACTTCCGGCTCTGCGCTCTACGCGAATATAAGCTGTGCTGTCATTATCGGGCGGTTTTGCCCCCTCTACCTCAATTTGTACATATGAACTGGTTGTAGAGTTAACAAACACTAATGCCCTTGCAGCAGACGCAGTTAAGGGTTTTTTGCCATTGTCTGTTAAAAAATCGACCAGATTGCCGTAAGAATCAAGAACAGTCACTTGGCCATCGGCACTTCTCGCTTCCAAATTAACACCAACTCGAACCTTTCCTTCGTTTTTGTCTATCTCACAAAGCTTTAAATAATTCTTGGAATCAACATTCAGGTCTAGCACTTTTGTTGTCTCCCTAAACTTAAATTTGGCATCCGAAAAGAAATTAACGTAGTTTGATTTGTCCGCTTTAACTGTCAAAAGATCATCAAGACTCAGTGAAGGAGCGTCAATTCCCGGCACACAATTTGCTTTAATATCTCGTTTGAGTTGAGGATCTAACAAAGGAGTTTCCGAAGCAGTGGGGGCGCTGGTTGGAGTTTTAGCTTGACCCTCACCGCATGCAACAAAACCGACAGAAGATACAAGCGCAACTGCACCCAAAACCAATTTTTTTCTATCAGGCCCCATTGAATTGCCACGAATTATACGCCGAATAGACTAGAAGTCAAATAAATACAAAACGTTAAGGTAAAAACGAACCAACAGTACACCGACCAAAGTGTTGAGCCATATTTAATAGGTCAGCCGAGTTGATTGTAACCACTCCATTGGCAGCAGGGCTAACATCATAAGCGGCATATGAGCTGTTTCCACTCCCAAAGTGCTTCGAAACAACAAGAATGTCACTTGCATTAACCGTGTTGTTTCCGTCCATATCAAAACAAGCATTTGCTTTAACAAAATTAACACTTAAGTTACGCGTTCCTGTCTGATGAGAATACTCAACGCGAATATCATGAAGTCCAGCGCTAAGAGTGACCAACCCGCTGCCAACAGCGACTACAGTTGCCGAACTATCTACAACTAAATTATTGTCGACAAAAATCTTTACTTTGTCGCCTCCATCAAACACTGCATTTGAATTAAATCTCCATTTGTCTGCCATAAAGTTAAATTTACCGCGAAATATTACCGAAAACGAAGCTGGATCTACACCACTTGGCAACGGGCTGGCAGATGGAAGTATAACCTTAGGAACATTTTCCGAAAGTACATAATTTGTGAAATCTGCATTATTAAAGTATTGCGCATTAAACGAGCCAGTTGGGACTTGAGCTGTAGGCACATAGCCAAGAGCACGAAATAAGTTTGCGATAACCGTATGGCCATTTGGAGTTGGATGTACTCCATCCGGCGCCGGTTTTATACGCCCCGAGGCAATTGGGTCAATAGTACCTAAATTTCCATTGAATGCATCATGGACCTGAGCTACTGGAATTCCTAGCGTGCTTCCCCTTTCATAAATGATATTGTTCATCTGGTCGAGATAATTTTCAAAAAAAGCGAAGTTACCGCTTGCTGTATCTCCCGAAACGAAAGGATTATACATATCCATCATTCTAATTACAGTTGTGGGCTTGTTATTGAGTTCCATTATTTTAGCAACGGTGGCACTAAAGTTACTTCTAAAATCGGCAACAATACCTTGAAAACAGCTGTCCCGCCCAGAACCCAAACAAGTACCCCGGCCGTAGATCCAATCATTTACGCCAATTTCAAGTGTAATAACGTCGGCATTTGCAACTGACGAGCGAAAAGTATTGTCAGTATTTAATTTATTAAGAACGTGAATTGCTCCTATTCCAAATATACCCAAATTATCAACAGTTGAGGCGCTACTGAGATCTTGAGTTATAAAACTATTGTATTTTGTTACCCAGTTGTCAGAGGCGACCACGCCATATCCTTGTGTAATGGAATCACCCAACGCAGTGTATTTAACAAAACTTGCAGCTCGAACTTTGGGATGCCCAAGATTAATAACCGCAAAAAGCACCATACCGGCTAGAGGTATTGCTAATCCTGCAGCTAAAAAAGATAGCGCTAAAAGAGCACGAAAAGGATTTGCCTTAGAATTAACAACGTATTTTCTCATTGATAAAAGTGAATTATGAGCAGGTTCTGCCTTTTTGTTGCGCAATCTTGAGGAGGTCTGCGCTGTTCACTTGGGATCTGTCTGGAATTACTGGAACTGGCACCACATTCCACGGTGTGTCCCCTAAGGCTCCAAAGTGGTTGGAAGCAATATTCAAATCAACATCATCTACTAAACCGTCGCCTGTCATATCGTAACAGCTGTCAGCAAGCACCCAATTGACCTGTGCCAACGCTCCGCCTACGCTGTCATAATATTCAACTACTACATTATGAACTCCGGCAGTCGGTCTAACAAAACTATTGTAAGTAGTGGCTCCTTGATCCCGCCAAGATTCAACTCTTTGCAGATTTCGATCAACAAAGTTAACCGCGCTTCCATCGATAAAAACTCGAACCCCATCGTCCGCAGTAGCATTCAGCCGATATTTACCACCGTTAAAATCAAATTGGCCTTTCCAGCGAACCGAAAAATTGTCAGCATTCACTCCAGTGGCTGGACTTGCCGGCCAATTGAAGTTTATTTTTGGCAATGCGTCTGACGTCGCCACCACATTACCGCTTAAATCCCGAGAATTGTAATAGTCCGCATGCCAAACACCCGTTTGCGGCTGAACAATTCCCAAAGTCGCAGTATAAGTTGGACTACCAGCAGCAGGATTTATCGTGTGTTGAATGGCTCCTCCGTCTGACCAGCCTCCAAAATTGTAATTCGAACCATTCACAACTTGCGGAGAGTCAACAGAAATTACGTGTGGATAATTAACAACACTCACCCATTGGTGTGGTGCACTCTGAGCGTCCCCCAAATTGACATCGGTATTAAACCTTACAATTGCCCCAGCAGGGTTAGCCCCAAGTGTTACCGTCGTCTTAAGAGGCAATACGTCGCGTATAGTCTCTGTCGTTAGACTAGTTGCTGGATCTGTCACAAAAAGATGAATTCTATAAAAAATTTGGTCGGACACTTCCCGACTTGTGACAGCATAATTGGCAACAATCGATCCACTTTTTGCCCCCGTTACACTTGGTGCAACGTTCGGGTGACCATGCGTCATGTGCCTTAGCTCAAAATCCCATCGAAATGCAGAAGCAGGCAAGTCAACCCCTTTAGAGTCTTTACCAGCTCCCGAATAACTAATTGTATCGCCGCTTTTAAATGTTGCTCCTCCTGGCGGTGTGACAATTGTTGCAGTTGGCGGATTAACAACCGCTGCTGCACAATTTTGAACCGGACCTATGTAAGAATCTTGAGGGGCAAATAACGAATCGGTAGATAAAATCCACCTATCGAGTTTTGCATTTTGCTCTCGGCCCCAAAGCTTAACTTTATGGTTTCCGGCAGATAAATTAACAGCAATATTTACCGGAGTCGTATCTCCGTTTGTGTAGTTGATCCAATGCCAGGCTCCGAAAAAGTTATCATTGCCAAATTTATCTATGGGCGCGTTGTCATCAAAACCCACCCAAAATGAATTGCTCCCAGTGTCCGGGTAGTTTACCTTTGCCCAAAAATTGTACTTACTAGCAACTGGTACATTAAATGTATATTCCGCGTAACCCGTATTTGTCGGTGGTGTTGTTGTACCAGTTACACTTGCAGCATTTAGATAAATGTAGGTGGATTGCCCATCTTTAACAAGTGGCGCAGTAAGCGGATTTGCGCTCTCACCTTCGCACCAAATATTGGTAGAAGTTGGGTCCGGGGTCGGGTGTCCGGTTTGGTTATACAATATTTTATATACTTGCCCGACTGCACCACTGTTGCTAATTCTTGCTAAATAATAAAGCGCGCCATCAGGCCCAACCTTAACGTCCACCGGGCTGCCGATCAAACTGGTCAAAGTTTTGACACCAGAGCCATCGTTATTCATACTTTTGATGGTTCCCCCACAATAATCCGCAAATAAATACTGACCCACGTAGCTTGACGGAAATTGCACAACACTCGGTTGATAAAAGGTTCCACCCGTAATGGCACAATTACTGCTTGAATGATCATACGCATGAATTGGGTTAATTGTGTTCGAGTTTGAACAATTTCCTTCGCATCCCCAACCCCAACCGTAATTTCCTCCTGCTTGCAATTTGTCTATTTCCTCCCAAGTAGATTCCCCCACATCGTTTACAAAAACATCTCCATTGACACGATTCACATCGAAAGTGAAGGGATTTCGAAATCCCAAGGCATAAATTGCCCGGTTTAGGCCTGTTGGCGATTTTGTGCCTCCCGAGGTAACAAAAGATGACGGATTGTCAGCTGGAATAGATCCATCAGAGTTTATTCTTAGTATTTTGCCCAACCTATTAGTAACACTTTGGGCATTCGCGCTATTGTGGTTTTCTCCTACTCCCACATAGAGCTTTCCATCTCGACCGAAGTGGACACCTCCACCGTTATGGTTACACTCGCTGGAAAGACCATCCAAGTCCAAAATATTAACGCTGGTTGAAGTATCTGCCACGTCACCATTTGCCACAGAAGCAGCAACTCTCGTTATCTGATTGTGAACGCTAGGTGCGTTTACAGTATGATAAATATAAACAAAACGATTAGAGGCAAAATTAGGGTCAAATGTTATACCCAATACTCCACGCTCCAAACAAGAATTTACATCTGTAAAATGCAAAAATGGTGTTGAAAGAAGGGCACCATTCTTAATAATCCTCACATTACCGTTTTGCTCCAGCACAAACAACCTTCCATCGGGTGCAAACTCCATAGCAGTTGCCTGAGTCAAACTACCCGCAATTAGCTGCTCGCTAAAACCCGTGAGGGGGCTAGATGCCCTACTCTGAGTCTTACTTCCACCGACCACGGCAATAATCGCCAACGAAGGCAAAATCAAACCGCACATAAAAATGACAAGAAAAAGCATCTGAAATGAGGATTTCTGAGGATCGGTCGGGTTTTTAAACAGTTCTAATATTTTATTCACAGTCAGTAAGTAACTTTTTAACTTCCTACTTTAACTTTAGAAATTTAAAGTAAGCTTGTCAAATAAGTTAATAAGATTAAAAAGTCAATTGGGGCGTGCAGGCAATATATTGATCGATTAAAGGATCAAAATACCTCACCGTCAATCTCCCAGTTATATAAGCTGGGACATTAATCCCAATATTTGGAGCAGTTAAGAGACTCAAATACCACCGATCTTGAGCGCCGTCATACAGACTAGTGGTTTCGTCACTTAAATCAGGTCGCCAATTAGTAATACCTATATTTAAATAATGCGTATTATCTATACTTACAACACAACTTGAGGGATTTGGGCCTGGAATTGGAGTTGTGTCGCTCAATACATTTATTTTCCTGTCACAAACCCAGTCTGAAAAACTATTGATCGCTGTATATTGTCCAACAGGAAATACAGGAATTTTTTCATCACCATATAAAAAATATGTCTTATTGTTTGCGTCCATCAAATACGCGTCATTTTTGGTAAAAAATCCTCCAGGGAAAATTGCCCCAGGTATTAAATCAGGAATATTGCAAGTCCTTTGCGCGGGCACGCTTTCTGCAAGAATCGGATGGACTGAAGTATCCGTGCATTTTTTTCCAAACCTGGAAGCTATAATTTGGTAATCCAATGAGTTAATTGTTCCATCAGCATTAACATCGTATCGAGCAACATAGTTTGGGCTGGTTTTAGGTCCATAGTGCTGACTAATTAAAAACAAGTCAGTCGAATTAATTGTTTTATCGTTATTCGCATCTGGAGGCCACGCGCCTTTGCCCTGTGCGGTCACACCACAAGCTACCTGCGGATCGGTTCCTATTGTATTCTCTTGGGAATCTGTAAATCCATCTAGATCTGTGTCTGCAGAAACTACAAATCTATATTCTCCAATGTGATTTGCACTGACATCCGGATATAACGCCCCATTTAGCTTGGAAATAATATTTAAATAATAAGATCCATCGGCAAGAGACACTGTGTACGAACTGTTTGTTGGTGTGAGGTCAAAACTTGCTATTTGCCCACTGTAAGGATTCATACCTTCCACATCAATATTAACTCGATCTATATTGGCCAAATCAAAGTGAAATGTTACTTTGTTAGATTTTAAAACTTCGTTAGGCCTAGGAGAAATAACAGAAATTATAGGTTCACGACGAAGATCGTTATTAAAAGAGACCTGGGTGCTAGTAGTTGAATTACCAAAAGCAGGATTCGTTGAATATGCAATTACGTAGAAGGAATTGTTACCAAAAGGGATACCGGATTTAGCAATATCAATGGTATAAGGCGCATTTGTAACACTACTCTTGAGGACACCATTTACAAAAAATTCTACTCTGGTAATTGCTGCAGGATCGCTTGCATTTGCTGTTAAGGTGATTGTATTTGGGTCTTTGGACACGCCAGAAAGTCCACCAACAACTGGCTTTGAGGGAAAATTATCAAAATCGCCTACAACATCCCACCAACTGCGCATTGGTATTCCAGCAACGCTTAAACCATTGTTTACACCAGGAATATTTTGCATCCACCAAATGTGTTCCTTTTGCTCAATAAATTCTGCATTCTGCACACTGGCACAAGCCGCAATCCAACTCACACAGCTAACATTTTCTCCCTGACCACCTTCCGGCCGCCAATTTTGGCAATCAGACCAAACTTCAGTTGTTGAATTATAAATGTATTCATTATTGTGGTCGCCAATTCTTTCATTAGGTGGCCAGTGAACGAGCCCGCAATGCCCAAGTGTTGCGTCTGGCGTCGTAAATTTTTTCCAGAGATCTGGATCTGCATAAGTCATTACACGCTCAAGATGATGACCAAAACCATGCAGTGATGTTCCTCGATTGTAATTCAAATCAAAAACTGAGTATGTTTTTGCACATCGGGGCAAATCGTCAACCTGGTCAGAATTTGAAAGATCTTGATAACCAGGTGTGCCGAATTGGCCGCCAGTTTTCGGAGCCATATTAGATTCAGCCGGCGCAACACCGTTGGTGTGCGTTGCATCATATGTGTGATACATCCAAATCCATACTTCTTTCACTCCCTTATTCTCGACATAATCGCAAATGTTGTTGATGCCAATTGTAGAATCTGTTCCGTTCAAAACTTTAAAATGGTCTGCAGTCGGAACAAACTGCGTTGATTTGGGAATCGGTTTCAAGAATTCCTTCTCGTCTAAAATCGAATATTGCAGCGCAGAAACTGCATTTGAGTCTTTATATCCATGATACTTTGTCGCTTCAGTGAGAGCACCAATCATCTGGTTTCGCAGATCGTCAACTCTTGCACGCATAGAATCTACTGTGGTTCCAGCAGGCACGGCAGACGTAGTTGCATCCAGAAGCTGAGCAGAACCCGAGGCTTGACTTGAATCAACTGGAAAATATCTTAGGGAAAGAACCTTCATTTGATATGGAACATAAGGCACTGCAGTTTGGGTCGTGGTTGCCGCCGATGCCTTTTTTCCTAAAGGATGAACAACTGTAAAAATCAGAATGTTTACAGAAACAACTAAAACAATAAAGAGCAAACTTAACGTTACGTGTCTATTGTTGTGAAGGTCCACAGGTTCAAAAAGATGTTCGTGGCCAAGGGGTAAATTGCGAATACCGGGAAAACGAGCTGAAGCTTTATCTAAAATCTGGTTCACGGGGGCAGCAAGTAACTTTTTTACTCTCTAACTTAACTTTAGTCCGCTACCTCTGGCCTTGTCAAACTGACATGCTTACGGGCAGCGTTGTCCCATATGGATTGCTATTTGCTGGAGATCTGTAGAATTTACAATACCATTCTTATTAACGTCATATGGGCTATTTGCAGGCACAAGTCCAAAATGAGCGGCAGCTTGCTGTAAATCTGTGGAATTTACAACGCCATCATGATTAACATCATAGATGCAATTAATACTCGAGCTGGGCGTGACTGTCGGCGTAGGACTAGGAATCGGCGAAGCTAAGACGGGGTTTGGATTTACTATGTTTACCACATCCCGATCAACAGAAATTGCACCCTTTTTGTCTACAACTTCTAGTCTGATGGTATATTTACCGCTAGCCAGGGTAGATGTGTCTAAATTACCCAGGTTTCCGGAAACCGCAGACGTGCCTATAACAATATCAGCAAAAGACGTAGACTCCGAACCAAGGCCAACAGAAATTTTATATGAGGCAAACCCAGCAGAAGCCGTGGCAATTCCGTCGATTTTATAATTACCTACGACAAAACCTGCTCCGAAACCCGGGGAAGTAATCTTGGCAACAGGAGGAGCTTGAGCAGTTAGCAGTGCATTTCCAACATTGATTCGTCCATAACCAAAATTTCTATCGAATTCACGACCGGCTATTTTGTCTGCTGAATTTCGAATATCAGCTATAACTTCATCTCGACTCCAACTGGGATTTTTCGCCCAAATAAGTGCGGCTTCCCCAGAAACAAACGGGGCCGAAAAAGAAGTACCCGAACCAAGGGCATAGCCACCCGCGCTGTAAATACCAACAATATCCACACCCGGAGCGGCAACATCAATCTGATCACCAAAAGCCGAAAAGCTGGCTTTATTGTCTGATTTATCGGTTGCTGAAACTGTTAAAATTTCTTTTTGCGCAGCTATTGTTTGTCCCATATCAGCATTATCATTCCCGGCAGCCATAACAACAATCATTCCATGGTTGACTTCGTAAGTAATTGCGTCAGCAATCAACTGACTAGGTCCCCCATTCCAGCTATTGTTAGAAATCTTGGCACCGCGATTGGCAGCATAAACAAGCGCAGCAGCTAGCTTATCACCACTGCCTGCTCCATTTGAATCAAGTGCTTTGATAGCCATTATTTTACCTGTCCAGTCAACCCCTACAACACCTGCGGAATTGTTTCCTTTTGCCAAAATAACACCGCTTGTGAAGCTTCCGTGGCCAGTATCATCAACTGGATCATTGTCATTGTTTACAAAATCCCAACCCCACGTATCATCAACATACCCATTGCCATCGTCATCCTTTCCGTTTCCAGCAATTTCTGCAGGATTTGTCCAAATATTGTCGTGAATATCTTCGTGATTTTTGTTAACTCCAGTATCGATAACGGCAACAACCGGACCACCACCCACAGTTTTATCCCAAGCTGGTTCAGGATTTATTCGCTTAAGGCCCCACATATCGGGGTACCCAGCGAATAAACCGCTAGAATTATAATAAGAATCATTAGGCGCAATTGAAGATTGTACAACTAGGTTAGGTTCAGCATCAGCAATTTCAGCATCAGTTTTTAAATCATTTACAGCAGCTACGATAGGCACAGCATCTGTGCCTTCACTTTCAACTTTTCCACCACGGACTCGAGCAGGGACCTTGCGTGGAGTTACATCCAAAGTCACTTTGTACCATTTGCCAATTTCAGAATCCGCTGAAGCTGAGGGCACCACTTTTTCAAAGGATTTTATTCGGGAACCAGTAAATGCTCGCTTTGAAGCAATTGATTTGATTTTATTTGTGTCCCTGGTGGCAAACTTTACCATGATTTCATTATTTGAAATCTTAATACCTTTTCCCGCAACAATCGTGGAAGCATTGGAAGCTTGAACAGCATCTTTAGTTTGAACTAAAAACGAAAAAACGAGCAAGTTTACAGAAACCGCTAGGCCTACAAAAAGAATGACCAGCGTGACATGCCTATTGTTGTGCAAATCCACTGGTTCAAAAAGATGTTCACGCCCAACAGGCAATCTTTTTATATCTGGGAATCGTGCGGAAGCTTTATCGATTATTCTCACTTGGGCAGCAAGTACCTTTTTTACACTCTAACTTAACTTTAATGAGATTTGCTGAACCTTGTCAATTCTTATACACTACAGGACTGACCTTTATGTATCGATATCTGCTGCAAATCTGTTGAGTTGACATAGCCATTTCTATTAACATCATAAGGGCTACTGCCAATAGGCAAAGCGGGTCCGAAGTGGGATGCAGCAGCATTCACATCTAGCTGGTCAACAATATTGTCACGATTTACATCAAAGTTACAGGCTCCAGTTAATGATTTAATCATAAGTATTCCTGAACATGTAGTATTGCCAACTTTGAAGTATCCATTTGTAGCTGCAGGTGGATTAGGAGCGCTGGTGGGAAGAATGAATGGAACATTTGTGGGAATTGTCACTTGCACTGAACCCTCTGATGCCAGATTTCCAACGTTAAATGAAGTTGAAGTCAGTGGTCCAGCCCAAAGCACTATTGGGCCAGAGGTTCCGATTGCGTTTATTGTGACTTTCTCCCCAATGAAAACGGCACTAGGACTGAAGGTACAACTTGCATTAGGGTGTAGACCATCTGTAATCGTGATTTTCAGTGTGCTAGCTCCCCCATTTACATGACCAGTAACATCCTCAACTCGAATCCCGACCGTATAAACTCCAGCAGGAATATTGGTAGGGCTAAGAGCTCTTGAGTATTGGGTAGAACCTGATGAAAGCGTTTTTGAATCCCAGTTTATTTCAAAATAATTATTAGCGTTTGAAGATTGCGAGAGGTCATATGTAATAAATCCACCAGTTGTTTGCTGGTTGCAAGGAGTGCCGCTGGAGCACCAGCTTGGGTCTCCCCAATTATTGCCAGGGGCAAGTGTCGGGTTCAAAAGATAATATCGTACATTGTCAATTTGTGCCCCACTTGAACCAATGACACCAGTGGCCGTAAATTTAAATGATCCGTTGTTTGGTCCAGTTGTCTTGTCAACATGTATGTCTCCAATTGGATTCGTAGGCAGCTGGCTTGCACTCGCTGGTTTCTTATAATTTCTTGTTATTGCAAAGGCTATTAATCCACTTACAATAAGTACCAAAATAATAGCAATTAGTGGAATAATTCCCCGTTTGTGTTTGAAAGCGCTCACAATTCAAGTATGCATGGCAGCAATATTCCTTGTCAACCTATTGAAAGAATCTGACTATAATGATTGCAATTAAAAAACTGGTTATAGGAATAGAAAACAAAGCAACGACAACCAAGTGCTTACGTTTTCGAATAGAAAATACTTGATATAAATCTGGTTCGCTGGCTAGTCGAAAACTGTTGTACTTATTCACAATACTATTTAATAATAATACAAAATTTTAATCAATCTAAGATAAAACGAACTCTTTGGTTAGGAACTTAGTGTGTAAAAATCCGTGAGTGCTAAAAAGTACCCAACGGAGCTTGGTGAATACCGCCATTTGAATTGTAGTTTGCGGGAGTTGGACTAGGTGAGCTTAAGTTTACCCCACCAGAATCACCTCGGCTCGAAAAACTAGTTGGGTTCGAATCTGTTGGAGAAGCTTCAGACGGTGGATTTTCTTTACCTATTCTTTGCAGTTCTCCTGGAGGAACCTCGATGCCCTGAACTGGTCTAGATGCAATCGGCACAGTTTTTACCTTCTTCAGGCCAAAATAAACACCCAAATCTCCTGTTTTGTTATCTCCATATTGACTACTTATATTAACCAGCGCAAAACAACCTACAAAAAGTACAATCAGGCCAACAAAAATCGAAATCCTTTTAACTAGTTCCACTAATTTAAGATTATAATTTAATTGCAGTTCGGTCAACTAAAAAGCTCTGCTACAATAAACATGATGCCTCGAAATCCAGAAAGTGATCCTTCTGCCAAGCTAAGAGTCAAAGATCAAATTCCAAAGTTTAATTTCAATTTCGATTTTAAGAAAGCCTTTAAGGTTACATCTGTTTCTATGGCTCTTGCGGCAATCGGTGCCGGCTGCAAAAGTGCGGAGCAAAAAATCAGCCACGACCTGACACCTACCTCTGTAAACACCGAATTAGCCTCAAAAACACCACAAGAAGCTACGTCAATTCATCCAGGATCGGTAGATATCCAAATTGATTCCAGTATCGACAGCAATATTTCAAATAGAGGCAAGTCTATTGACGTCGATGTACAAGCCATAAAAGACGTGGCCAGTATGGCCCCACTGCCAGACGCGCTAACAGCTGTAATCACAAAAGGTTTTGCCGAACATGCAGAACCAGCGAAAGGCAAAATTTATGTGGGTCGTGATCATGTAAGTTTGGAAACAGAAAAGTACGAAATCGCCCACGAAATAGGCCACGTTCTAGACGTCAAAAATAATCTGGAATTTTTCAAAAAATACTACACTCCAGAACAGATAAAAATTCTTATGGATTTGCGCGAGCAGGCACTAACAGATCCCACCTGGGGACGCGATTACCCCTCTGTCGAAAAAATATTGGCGGATAAAGTGAAAGCGATAACAATCCCCAGGGCTGATTCTACCCTAGATCAGAGATCCTTGGGCAGCGACACATACGCAAACGCCGTATGGATAACCGGACGAAAATTTGCAACTAGAGAAGCACCACCGCAGCCTGGCCAGAGCCAAATACCAGAACAACCCAAAGAGGAGCCAACTTTTAGCCCATTTGACGAGGATCTTAAACCAACCATGGAACTCATAAACCAACTAGCAGCAGAAAGATCAGCGAACCAATATCAATCCTTACAGGAATTTGTATATGCCAATTCTCAACAAGTAGATCAAATTCTCAATAGTTCCGAAATAGGTAAATTTGCCGCCAAAAAGTTTTACTTTTACCTAGAAAAGGGCGTTTTCTCACCTGAAAATACTATCTGGGGAGTACAAAATCCTCCTCAGGCCTTAATCTTTGGGAGATATCAAAGTGATTGGTTTAAATCGATGCAATTTTATATCCAACTTGTTGCCAATGAACAGTACTCATACGGTGAACTAAAAGATTGGCTCTCAACACAATCTTTTGAGAAACAAATATATGTGCCGAATAGCTTCGAATTTCTAAAAGATCTTGCAGATTCCGAAAAATTTCCTGAAATCATCAAGAATGATATCTATGGCCAAGTTTCCACCTCTGTTAGACCTTACTTAGAAAAGATGAACGAATTTAATATCGCAAATGGGAATTCCAAAGACGAGTCCACTCTTGCACCATGGCAAAGAAGATACAATCAGTTTAACCAAGAACATGGACTTGTGGACTTACCTAGCGAGACCTAGCGTTAGCCGTAGGCTCCGGGGTTGGAAAAGTACCTATTGTTCCTTTTAAATTTGTTTGTGGCCCAACTTGTTTAATTCGGGTGTCAACCGGCCCTTGCTTTTTGACCAAAAAAATAGCAATCAAAATCAAGAGCAGAACAAACGCCAAAACATGCAGAAAAACGATATGTTCAGCTGTATCTCCTCGAAAAAATTTCCTCATTATTAATAGTTTACTTGATATTTATCTTGATGCCAAATCCATGAGCAGTTTGGCCACTTATTCATTGCAGTCAGACGTCCCGTCGTTGGATTATAAGGGTCATTAGGATCGCTGTTGCGGATTTGGGAAATTACTGCGGTGACCTGACTAAAAGCCGAATAAATATCCGTATTCGCTGGCAAACCAGCCTCACCAACTGCTGAAACCCAACTACCTGGTTTATATTGATACAAACCGTAATCAGGTGGGTTCTCAGTGTAATTAACTGCATATGGATTCCAGGTGCTTTCACAGCCTGCCAAACCATATAAGAAAGGTGCTAACTCAGTACTTACCAAAGCATGACTTCCGTTCCCCGGAGGCAAATCTTCAAAAACATTAACCCCCACGCCAAAAACATAATCTCGAATTTCCGCTTGGACAGCTCCAACACCATTACTACATGCGGCTACGTAAAAATTGGACATTGAAGGATCTGTTGGCAGAAAGTGCTGAGAACCATTCCAAAGCCTCCACTGATATTGCCTGCCTGGAAATATTGTGTAGAAACCCTTTGTAAAACCATAACCACTAGTTTTTGTATCGTTTTTGACAAATTTATTGTTCCATGTTTGGAAATTATCCCAAGAAAAGTCTATCCAATAATCTCCCTGACCTTGCCATGAGAAAACTACATCGCCAGTTGGCCTGTCTGAGCAATGGTCAGTTCCCCACCTTAAATTACTTGGAGTAGAAGCACCGGCTACTTGACCAAAATTGTTATTCAAATTGAAAGCCGCAGTTCCACATTTTTTACCTTGGTATTTGGCAATAATGCCGAGGTCGGTTGAGGTGATAGTACCGCTAGCATTCATGTCGTATCGTTTTGCATAATTTGAGGGATTAAAGTGGGCAGCAGCAAGGTCCAAATCTGTTTGGTTAACAACTCCGTCATCATTAACATCTGGCGGCCATGCACCCGGCCCACAAGCACGGTTTGGATCTGTACCAATATAGGTTTCAACGCTGTCTGTAAATCCGTCATGATCTGTGTCCGCTGTAGCAATAGCACAGGTAGGAACGGGTCCAATTTTCAAGCTTTTGCCCAGCAAATCGTATCCACTGCTCACCCCGTTGGTGGTCGCACTTACAGCTAAGTAATAGGTAGTATTGGCACCCATTGATAAATTGCCGTTGGAGACCCAAGTTACTCTAGAATTATTACCGTTATTCCATAAACCGGTTCCGCTCACACTGTTTTGAAGACTGGTCTTTATTGCGTAATCTCCATTTGTTGGGTGATCATAAGTTAGTCTTGCTGTGTAACTGGAAGCGCCAGTCGAAACTGTCCAGTTGAAGGCAATGTCGCCACCAAACCTCTGGCCCGTATTGAGACAGTTTGGCAACCCCACTACTCCCGTAGGTGTTGGCACAGAGCCGCCTGAATTTGTTCCGCAGATTGGAACTGGCCCAATCTTAAAACTCTTTCCTACTAGGTCATACTTGCCAATGGAATTTGCACCAGAGGCACTAACAGCCAAGTAATATGTTACTCCGGCATCCAGAAACAAATTACCATTGTTAACCCATGCGACGTTAGGATTATTTCCACTATTCCACGAAGCGGTACCGCTAGCGAAGTTTTGAGGAACTACTTTAATTGCGTAGTCGCCATTGGTCGCATGATCAAATGTTAACCTTGCCGTATAACTTGTTGCTCCTGCACTTGTTGTCCAGTTAAAAGCTAATTCTCCGCCAAACTTTTGCCCCTGATTGACGCAAGTTGGCAAGGCAGAAACACCAGTTGGCGTCGGTATGTCCAAAGCTGGCACGGAAGGGGCGCAGGCGACTGTCGTTCCAAATGATTGAGCAAGCGCAAGGTATGTTCGTCCATCGCTCGTTGTACCCCTAATTCTCCATAAATACGATTTACCATTTATAAAACCTTTCAGGTCATAACTCGAAGCACTTGTAGATATTGGAATGGTCTGGATTGTACCAGGTTGGCTGAAATCTTTCGAGTAGGTTATTTCTATAAAGTTTGAACTAAAGTTTCCCTGCGAAGGCAACCAAGTAAAGTGCACCATGACATTATTAGGTTCTGGATCCGTGTTACAACTTGGTGTCGCAGATAAAACTACGGGCTTTTTGCTTGCGGTAAAAGTAACTGGGTTTGATATTTCGGCCAGCCCAAATATAACTACCGCACGATAAGTTCCTGCGTCCAAATTGCCAAATGTGTAAGTATTTTGCCCATTGGGAATAGCACCACTGTCGTAGACTTTTCCCGTTTGTTGATTTTTAGCAACTAAACCAATCGATCCATTTGATGTTCCAAAAGTAAAAGTGGCCGAATCGAGGTTTACTGTCGGATTGTTGAGAAGCCATGGGATCGTAAAGTAAACTCGGTTCGAAATTTCTGTATATCCAAATGCTAACAAAACAGCCGAATAATTTGCTGGCGCACCCTCCCAAGATATAGAAGAAACACCATTGGCAATTGCTCCAGAATCGTACGCAACTGTGTTTGTGTCAGTATTCAAAACAACAAGTGCAAAGTTGCTATTTCCAGCAGGGTTAAAGTTAAAAGTAATGTGAGACCCGGACTGAGAACCCGACAATGTCCAGCCAGCGGCCCTAGCTTGAGTACCACCCACAACCAAACGGACAACTAAACAAAAAATTGCAATTACGACAATTGATTCGACTAAAACGAGTTCAAATGAAAAAAGAGGAGAAAAGTTCCTCAACGTTTCGTAACGAAGATGTTTCATTGGCAGGCTATATATTCAGCCTACTGCCAAAAGATGATAACTGTCAAGGAATTTATTGAGTACCTGTCGTCGAAGGCATGTTTTTCAATTCGACGGTTTTATCTCCCCCAAAAAGGTTTTTGGCAACAATTAAAACAACCATCAATAAAAAGGCAATTACCAAAACGTGGAGAATCAAGTAATATCTTCGTTTAACGTTCATAATTTAAATTTAACATAATTGGAAACTTGTTTTCCGTTATAATATATAAAGGCCTTGTAATTAGCCGGATAACCACTCCACGTAAAAGTTTTTGTGCCCACATCCAGCCAACCTGTATTGAAAGCCACATCCCCCGTTTGCTCACTCCTAATAACTACCGAACTGTAGCCATTCATGGCAGGGTCGAAATTAAAAACAACCGCTCCCCCCACTACTTCTCCGCTAAGTTTCCAAGCGTCCTTATTAACCAGACGACCCGCATAACCGACTGTCACCAGCAATATAAAGACCCCAACTACTACTGCGCATTCAACAAGCAAAATTTCAAAAGAGAATAAGATTGGCGGCAATGGCTTAAATTGTTTTTTAGGCTGAGTTTCGTCTTGCATTTTTCTATAATAACAAATTTACAAAAAGAGGTTTTAGTAGGTCTTTCCTTTTTTGGTTAATATGCTATTTGAAATTCCAAAGCTATAAATTGTTTTATAGGTCTTTTTACTATCACTCAAAATCTTTGTCTGCCAGCCAATATTTGTTTGCGATATCCTGCCAGCCACTTTTTATAAATTGGAATCAAATCTTGCGCGTTTCTTTCTTTTAACTCTTGATTAATAACACCCCCATGATGCGGAAACTTAAACATTCGCCTATTCATACTCGAAAAGCCATGAGCGTAATGGCACAGCTCATGCGCCAGGGTGTATTGCACAACTCCAACAGGAACGGAATCATCTTGAAACATAGAAGTAATAGTAATTAAGCTTTTTTGAGGCCGATCACCAATTCTGATCAAACGATTAATTACCCCCTCCTGGGGCTTTTTGATACTTCTATAACTAACCAGCCTTATAGATCCAAAACGAAATTTGGCGTTTCTACCCCACTTAACTCCAATTGGATTAGTAATTTCAACGTTTGAAAAATATTTTTTGAGAAGAATTTGTAGCTGATCCTCAAGCCAGGCATGATCACGCATTAATAGAATTTTAATGCGACCCAGTTAAATAATCAAACTTACTTCTTTAAGTCTATATAACAAGCTTTGTCGGGAAATTTTGTTCGGTCGAAGTTTGTAGAGCTAGAAAATACGGCGGTTTTAGAGTCTTTCGGATTTTCAAAAGTAAACCATTCACGGGTACTATCTGCGGACATGGGCTTAGAAGGATCATTGCCATTGACAACCGCAGCTCGAGGTATTGTTACTCCCTTTGACAAATTCCCAATAAGGGAACCGGGGTCTGCATCGATTTCAGCCGATGAGTTGGGTTTATCTCTCATTTTGGCACCATCCTCGATTACCACCAAATCATGGGCTAAACAATCTTCAGGTAAATTCGTAAGGGCTGTCTTGGCGACAACTTGTTCTTCTGTTGGCGATTGGAGTCTGTTATTTAAAGCCAAACTTACTAAAAGCGCAGCAGATCCGAAAAAGCCTGCCAAACCTGCAGCACGCATTGAGTTTCTTCTCGATCTTGCAGCTTGCTGTTTGCTTAGAGCATGAGCCCTGAGTAAGCTTTGCTCTACCGGATTATCATTGTTTGCCGGATGAGATAAACGGTTAGATGTATCAAGACTTTCGTTTCGCTCGAATTGGCTCATTATTATGTATTATAGGTTATTATTTACGCAGAGTCAACTGTTCAGTGCTAATAATCCACGAACACTTTAACAATATTATTTGAAACATCAACAACCCCTTTTTGAACGTTAAACTCCAAAGGTCTTCCGTTTTCATCAACAGCTGTAATGTTTCCCGTAGCCACGGTCACAAAATTCTCGTGCATAGGCAATATGTCAAAAGGCCCACGCTCATTAACAGAAGATACACTACGCACATAGCCTAGGTAATTTAAGTAACTTTTGTAGTTAGGGGGAAATATAGCCAAATAAATCAAATTTTGCCTAGCTGCTACTTCCATTTTATTCCAAATCTCCTATCGAACCCATATACATTAACTTCGCTGGATCCCATTCATCCAATCGACCCGAAAGAATAGACTGCACATCACGAACAGTATCGGCGCGCTTTACGTATGCGCCAGCTCTAGAAGTTTGGTTGGTAACCATGAAAGCATTTTGCGTCATGTAATTTAGAAGCATTCGAGACCTTCGATAAATAATTCTGTCCTCAGGCGACAATTCCTGCTCACCGGCAATCGATACTATCTTATCCAAAAAATTAAACTTCGAAAGGATCTTTACCGATTCAAGATAAGCTTCGTAGTGCTCCCGACCAATAAAATTTGGATTCATAAGCCCGGAGGATGAAGCAAGAATATCAACTGCTGGCCTTCTGCCTTCTTCGGCAACGCTTCTTGACAAAATTATTTGTGAATCAAAGTAAGGAGTTAAAGATTGCACACCGCTGTCTGTAAAATCATCAGCGGGCACATAAACTGCCTCCACTGTAGTTATAGAGCCATTCCCAGATGACACCAGTCGCTCCTGAAAAATTCCGATATCACTGGTCAGGGTCGGTTGATACCCATCCTCTGAAGGAATAGTGTTCAGAAGCGTTGAGAGCTCATTTCCCGCCTGAATAAAGCGGTAAGCATTGTCTACAAAGAATAAAACATCGCGGTCTTCCTCGTCGCGAAAGTACTCCGCCAAAGACGCGGCGGCATATCCTGTTCTAAATCGCACAGCCGGACGCTCATTCATTTGCCCAAACACTAAGGCTACGTTGGGCAAAACATTATTTTCGGTTAGATTCTCAAGCATTTCTTTTGCTTCTCGAATACGCTCCCCGATCCCAGCAAAAATATTGATACCTTTGTGAAAGATCGAAACATTGTGCATGAGTTCTGTCAAAATAATGGTTTTACCCACTCCTGCACCCCCAAAGATACCTATCTTTCCACCCTTCAAAAAGGGCGTGAAAAAGTCCACCACCTTGATTCCTGTCTCTAAAATTTCTCTGCTAACTTTTGCCGATTGATAGTTTGGCCCATTACCATAAATAGATTTCATTTTCTGGGACTTTATTTCTCCCTTACCGTCTTGAGCAGTGCCAAAAACATCAATCACACGGCCTAAAAGTTCGCTGCCCACGGGAATATTAATTGTGTCAAAAAGACGCAAAACTTTGGCTCCCCGGTAAAGCTTGGTGGGGTCTGTAAATGAGATGCAATAGACCGTATCTGTAGCACTCGAACCATAAACTTCAAGGCGAACGGTATTATCCTCAGCTAAAGTTAATAGTTCATGACGGGAAGGTTTTCCGGCTGCAAACGACACTTCTACCAGGTCACCTACGATACCGGTTATCACTCCATTGCTCTCATCTGCCATTTCTTGACCTCCTTTGTGTTTTAAATCTTAAATTTGGCATTTGAATCTATCTACCTCCAACTGTAAAAATCCCGGCATTGCCCCACAGCCCTCGTGCTCCATAAAGTTGGGTTTGTTTTCTATTATTAACATCCTTATTTAGTCTCAATTTAAATTTTGCCAGCTGAGAATATGCAAGGTTAATCCGCTCAGCGATTGCACCAATTTCAAAAATCTTAACTGCTACAGCGTTTTTCGTAAGCCCAGTCTCATAAAGTTTCTGCAAAAAGTTACTGGCTATAATTTGCTTCTCCAAAAGGGCCAAGGCATTATTTTCGCGAGGCTCAAAGTCATACTTTTTAACCTGGGTTACATTTGCAACTACCACATTTTTAGAAATATCCTCTCGTTTAAGTTCTGTTGTTAAGATACTTTTATATTGTCCATAGTAAATTACGATTTCAGCGTACTGAACGATCTGCTCATTAACCCTAGTAATTATGTTCCAGTCGGGTTTATCGTCACTAAAATCAAAATAAACCGCATTTGGCGCATTGAAGCCTGCTTTAGCTAGTAGATCCTTACCTACTTCTCCGACAACAATTGCATCGGCCCCACCCTGCCTGAACTCAGCAATAAAGAGCTTGACCAAAGAATTAATCAAATTTCCCCAATACTTACTCTCAGAAGAAACCAGAATTAAAACTTTCTTTTTTTTAGGCACCCTATATGCCGCCGAAAGCAGCAAATCTTTATTTTTTTTGCCAGAAACTGCAGCTACTTTTGCGGAGCTATAAGTTTCTTGGGCTTCGCGCAGATAATTGCCAAGCTTAGACATTTCCTCTCTGTTAACGTCCATCTTTCGTGCCGCAGTGTGTTCAAAAACACGAGTTATAGAGGAAATGTTCTCTAGTGATTCTTCGAGTTTTTTCAAAAGCAGTTTGGAATTCACGGTTTAATATCTAATATACCCTAACTTAATAAAAAAGGAGAATCTTAGCTTGTTGTCGGAGTAGGCTTGGATTTCTGAGAGTTTTGGGAATTCAAAATGTCTACCACAGATTTGTCCGCAGCACCTAAACTGGGTGCTATAACTAGCTTCTCAGCCGGCCTTCCCAACACTTTTTCAAAATATGTCATGTTAACCGTGATCAGATTTTTTAATTGATCAAGGGTTTTACATCCCTCAAGAGAAAGAATAAATTTATCGATTTTATTTCCGTTTGCCAACTCAAACAGTTTTGCAACTTCCCCCTCAATTATTTTCCCTTCTTTTTGTGCCCAGAAATCGGCAATATAGAGTCCGATTATGATTATTTGCAAGTTCCTAGTATATATAATATTGGCGTCCTGATTAAAAATTATATCGAGTTTGGCGCTGTTTTTGATGTACTGCATAGTCAGCGGTGTAAGCTCTACACCAAATCGGCCAAGCTCCTCTGCCCGCCTTGCTTGGGTAATTCTCCGAATAATCTCAAAATTAATTTCCCTCTCAAGCGGCGATTTAGTTTGGTTACCGACGCGGGAAACCGAAAGTGTGAACGAAACAGCTGGATGTCGTCCTTTTTTTAGCTCCGCCGAATCAAAAAAAATGTGCCCGTCGGTCATAGCCATCAAATTTGTTTGTATGTAGCCGGAAAGATCGCCATCTAACGTTTCTGCAATTGGCAAAAGCGTAATGCTTGCCTCCTGACCATTGTCTAAACGAATATTTCCTGCCCTTTCCACCAAACGTGCATGCATATGGAAAATATCTCCGGGGTAAGACTGTCGACCGGGTGGCCTCCGAGAAAGTAGTGATATTTCTCGATAAAACTTCGCATGCATTGTCAGGTCGTCGAAAACAACCAGTACATCTTGTCCGGCGTCTCGAAAGTGCTCGGCAATTGACATAGCCGAAAAAGGAGCCAAATAAACCATGGGGGCTGGGTCAGAACTGGAAGCTGCAATCATTATGACTTTGTCAAAAACTCCCATCGATTTTAAATATTCCTCAACAAATTTGGTGTCAGACTTTTTTTTGCCCACCGAAACAAAAATGCAAATTTTTCCCTCTCGCACCTGATTAACAACAGCCTGCAGAGCAAAAGTCGTTTTTCCGGTTTTTGGATCTCCCAAAATTAGCTGTCTCTGCCCATGGCCGAGTGGGTAAAGCATGTCAACGGACATAACTCCGGTCACCAAAGATCGCTTAACCCTCGCCCGACGAGTAATTCCAGGAGCTGGTGGATCTACATTTCTATATTTGAAGAGTTTGGAGTCAATTAACCCCAAATGATCTTGGCTAACTCCAAACGGATCAATGATTCTACCCAAAAAACTATCTGAAACTGGTACTTGAAAATACTCATTTGTGCGCACAACTTTCATATCATGAATGATGTCTCTACCTTCAAAGATCATGACTTCAACCAGTTCCGGCAAGACAGCGTTTACAATCCCAACCATCCCATTTTCCGTAACTACAAGCTCGTTAATCCGCACATTTGGAAGACCATTAACGTAGAAAATAGAAGAAATAATCGACTGCACATAGCCAATCTCCCCAGTTTCTTTAAAGTATGATTCAAAATCTTTCATACCTAATTAGTTAACAAACTTTTTCAAAACACTTTCGAGCTGTATGTCCAATGTTTGTCGCGATATTCTTCCTTCAAACTCAAAAACAGCCCCGCCAACTATATACTCGTCGACCAAAACATCAAGTATCGCTTTCTTCCCAAGTAAATTGCTTATCTGGGTGGAAATTTTCTCAATAAAATTATTTGTTGGAGAAAAAGCCAAAGTTACCTTAACCTGAGGTAAACGTTTCAAGTATTCAATTAGATCATGCAGAAAATTTAGCTGATTTTTGTCGCCTGTGGGCTCCGCTCCCATTTTTTCAATTTCATCAAACAACAAAAGCGTGCTGCTAGTCGTAAAATCTCGAGCTTTTTGCGAAATAAAGCCCTCCTTCGCACGAAAAAGAGAGCGTTCAATAAGGGCCAAATCGTCTAATATTCGCAGCAAAGCTCGAGTATCGAAGATAATACTCTCAAATGGTTTAAAGGCGCTCGCCATATCAGCCTTTTTGATAAGAGCAGGTGCAACAACAGTTGATTTAGGGAGTTCTTTTTTTATCATCCAAATACTCGATCCTTTTTGGCTCGCTCGAGTGCTTTACTTACTAAATCTTCATGCTCAGAAAGGCTGATTGCCCGCCCAATTACCTCGCGAGCCGCCGAAAAAACAATCTGGCGAATCTCTGAGTCAATTTTTTCCAGTTTATTTTTTCTATACTCGTCAATTTCATGCTCAACTCGAGCCAGGGAATTTGCTACAAAAAATTGGCTCTCTTTTACCTGCTCTTCTTCTTGTTTCTGGATAAAATTACTAATCTCCAAACTTTTCTCTTGAGTCAGCTTGGCCATCGCCAAGGCAAATTTCTTAACTTCGCCTTCAATATTTGAACTTGAGGCTCGAGTTATTTCTTCAATCTTGGCAAGAGCCAACTCTTCAATTTTATTAGATAAATCGCTGCGAAAATTTTTATCCGAAGCTAAAAATTTCTCCTCGTCGTGATAAGTATTTTTAATTTTTAGATAAATGAGAATTAGCAAAACTACACAAACGGCAGACAAACCAAGTGCGCTATAACTAATAATTTCAGTCGGCAGTAGTAACATTTTAAATCTTAAATATTAATTCTGAGCTCTTAAGATGAATCATTTTCCCAAAAATATTATAGCGGCTGCAGCACCAAAACCTAAAGCCATTATAAGAACTACAACAAATCCGGACACAAACATGCTTCTCATAATTTGGGCGCGAGCCAGGGGGTTTCTGCCAATTGCTACTACGCCCGAGTTGACCATTCTAATAAATGCCACTATTCCTCCCGTCAAAATAATGGCAGCAAGAATCATCGCAAAAGATAGCTTGAGTTTTGCGGGATCAGAAACGATTGTGCCCAAAAACCCTTTTGATACAGCTGTCGCACTTGCACCAACCTGTCTATATCCAATCTCAATTTGTACGTTAACCAAACTGTCTGACCCACCCGCTTTCAAAGCCTTTCCTAATACATAGCCAGAATCAGTTGCCTTTTGAGCAACCCCAGCCGTTTTACTTGAAGTCAAAAAATCGCCTGCCGAGACGTTGCCGTTAACTTTTACCTGCGCTTCGCCACTGGTCGCAACAGCTTTAGTCTTGTCGCTTTTGGGCTCAACCGACAAAATTGGTGCATCTACAATCACTCCGACCATTGCTGAATCATAATCAACGGCTGATCTTTTAAGTGAACCGTCACTGGCAACCGAAATGATGTTACCGGCAACTGCAGCCGAATCATTTATTTCCCGATTGACCGCAACGGCTGTTAAGCTTTGGGCAAAAACATTGCCCATAAAAAACCAGCACAGACTAAATAAAATTGTTACTGAGACGACAACTTTCACAACAAATTAATATTAACACTTAGTATATTTTTTCGTTATAAAGGTTAAAATCGGCTCTTTACACGAGGGTAACATATATACTCTTTGATATATCATAGAGGTACTTTTATGTATCAGGAAACAACGATGTTTAGGATCTTATCTTGAACAAATATCAGCTTGCTAATCGAACCCGAAATGTGTTTTTTCACTTTTTGAGAATTTTTAGCCATTTTCTCCAGCTCGTTTTTAGTCGTTCCTCGCTCCACTTCAAAACTTTCCCTCACCTTACCGTTTACCTGAACGATAACAACTACCCTATCCGACTTTGTTAACTCGTCGGCAAACTCTGGCCATTTACTTAAGTGAACTGAATTAAATGTTGAACCGGCAAAAAACCTTTGATATA
>JBBRMG010000008.1:0-39953 GCA_038230955.1 Candidatus Doudnaibacteriota bacterium
ATCGTAAATAGAGTTGGCAATAGCATTAATTTCTTGGTGGGCAAATGATGGCTGTAAAACAAATGTCCCTACCACGCCAATGATTACTGCGCACAGTACACAAATTAAAATAATGTTGGCAGATATCTGTTTTTTGTTATCGATCAGAATGTCACCGTCCTGATCAGTGGGAATTTGAGTAGAGGGTAATAATTTATTTATCCATATAGACTTGGCGTGAATCAGTGCAATGATCAGAGCTACAAGAAAAGAAGACGATATATATATCCAGTTATGTTGGACATAAAACAGAGCTATGGTAAAAACAATTATGACTAGGGGAGCAAAAAAATTATACTGATTAGGGGAGAACTTATTCATGATTTCCAAAAAGTACTCTTTTTTCTTGGCCTCGTAATAAGCCGTGCTCTCATTGTCATCTTTAAAATGGATAAATGACAGTAAGTACATTATATGGACGAACAAATAACAAAATAATCCTCCTGCTAAAAGTGAGTGGAGCAAATCCAGAGGAGCAATGGAATCTTGTCCAAATAGAGGTAGGAATATTTTGAGGTTAGCTCCGTACAAAGTCAATGCAATGAGAAGGATTAAATACCAGCAGTACAAAAAAACACGCCATCTCGGAGTCAGTTTCACCGGAGCTAGGGCAATGGCAGTTATCAAAAATCCCGGTATGCAAAATATTAACAGTACACCTAGTGGCGCGTTATTAAAATACAACAGACTACCTGTAGCAGTGGTAAGGGTCACGATTACTAATTCGTTGATAACTGGCAGGATGTCGTCCCGGAACAGAAAAGAGATTACAGCTGTGTAGGCTAAAGCGCTTATGAACAGGCTCATGCCTAGCACACCGCTAGGGGTGGCGTGTAGAGAGGTAGAGGAGATACCTCGAAGGAAAATATACCCACCGATTATCAAGCTAAAAAATATTGCCAGTTTATAATGCGACCGGTTTTTATAAGATACATCTGCTGGTACTAGTGTCAGGCTACCAATAATAGCCCCGGCAAAAAATAATATGTATAAAAGGGTTTCCATAAAGGCATAATAACAAAAATTGAACATTTGCGATATTAAATAAGGACATTTATTTCTTTTTTAGCTTGATAATATTAGAGTTATCCGTACAAATTATTGGAACATTGGCGACTAGTTTCCCAAGTGATACTCTGTTATTATTACTATTATGAGATTCATTTACACCCGAGCATTTGCTATATTGTTTGTTTGTTTAGTAGTCCTAGTAATGGGGCTTTTCCTTCAAGTTAAGGGTTATTTGGAGCCAGTACAATATGTGTTACTCCACTCCCCGCAACCAGTTATTCGCATAGTTAAGGGTGTTACTGACCCAGTGCAAAACTTCTTCGGTAATTTATTTACTGTTAGAAAAATTGTATCTGACAACACTCGGCTGACAGCACAAGTAGCCGAACTTCAGACAAAAGTTGCAGGCTTTGACGCACTTAAATCCGAGAACGAAGCTTTTAAAAAGGAGTTAGGTTTTGTGCAAGCTAGCCCTCCTGGACTACAGCCTTGCACCGTGTTAAGTAGCGACCCTGAAAATCTCACTGACACCCTTGTGTTAAATTGCGGCAAAGACAAAGGTATCACCGAAGGTCAAGCCGTAATTGCTCAAGGGTATCTGGTCGCTAAAATTATATTTGTGAACCAATCCACTAGTACGGCTTTATTAATTATCAATTCGCAGTCCACGGTAGATGCTCGTATTAGTGGTACTGACACGGAAGGTGTGGTTAAAGGTTCATTTGGTTCTGGTGTGTTATTAGATTTAGTATCCCAAAATGCAGACTTAAAAAAAGGTAGTCTCATTGTGACTGCTGGAATAAATAGCAGTATTACCCCGAACATACCAATTGGCCAAGTGGGTGATACCATATCCAAACCGAATGAGTTATTTAAACGTGCCAGTATTGCTACCCCTGTCAGATTTCATGAAATTTATTACGTGTTCGTTGCCAAACGTTAATTGCACAATATGAGATTTATTGCTTACATCATTATTATATTACTATTTATAGGTATTGGGTTTGGCGTAATGGCACCGCTCGGTCTTGGCTGGTTAGTACCAGGGTTGCCTCTATTGGTTGTAGTTTGTGTTGCTATGGAGTACGACTCATGGGATTACGTATTTTTTGCTTTAGTGGGTGGAGTATGGATGGATACAATGTATGCTTTACCAATTGGTAGTTTTACGGCGGCCTATTTGTTGGGAGGATTCTTGAGTTATACTGTTTTCCATAGCCTACTTTGGATCGAAGCCAATTGGAAATATTATTTAGCCTTTGTACTTGGGGCTGATATCTTACTACTTGTTTGGTTATGGGCGTACACAAGCATATTGTCTAGACTCCAATGGATTGTTTTGCCAATTTCTGGTGCTGAGTTACTTCGTCATTCTTGGCAAATTATTATTATCCATTTAATATTTGCTTTTCCGGTGTATGGAGTAATTAATGCGGCCGTGGGTAGATGGAAAAATTTGCGGCGTCAACCTTTGCAATTATTGTAATTATGCCTAAAGATCCTTTTGAAATCTACACTTCGTCTGAGCCCGGTGCTAGTACGCCCAGGGATTTGTCATGGGAAGAATCAGCTCATGATGCAGATAGTCCTGTAGAAGGGTTTGCCAATGTCGGAGACGGGGAAGACACACATAGGTCTATTCCGCGATGGGTTCATTTTGTAGTACTTGGTTGCTGCATTGTTTTAGCCGTTAAACTGTTTAGCGTCCAGGTCATGCAAGGGGGAAAATTTCAGGGATTAGCAGAGGGGAATCGATTGCGAATACAAACAATTTTAGCTCCGCGGGGTAATATTGTTGATCGGACTGGCCAGGTACTAGCTCATAACACAGCCAGTTTTAGTTTAACCGCAGTGCCGGTAGACTTACCGAAGGAAGATATTAATCGCAAAGTGGCCGAGCTATCCCTACTTTTAAAGATTGATGAAAATGAGATTAAAGATAAATTGAAAGGGTTTAATACTCGTTCGTTTGAACCGATAATTTTAAAACAAGATTTAAGCCAGCAGGATAGTATTTTATTTGAAACTCACGCTTCGGAATTTCCCGGCTTTGCCGTAGCCAGTATTCCTATTCGGGAGTATCCAAACCCAGAAGCTTTTTCTCATTTGCTTGGATATAGCGGCATTGTTTCAGACACGGAGTTGGCCAAATTAGCTTCACAAGGTTATGAACACAATGATTTTATTGGAAAACTGGGGATTGAGTCATCATATGAAAAATATTTGCGTGGTGTAAATGGTCAGCGCCAAGTACAAGTCGATGCCAGCGGTCATCCAGTTAAAGTGTTGGGCGATATTGAACCACAAGCCGGAAGCGTCGTGACGCTTAATATCAATCAAGGTTTGCAAGAAACTTTGTATAAGAGTTTTATGAAAACGCCTAACATTAAAGGAGCGGCAGTAGCAATGAATCCTAGAACTGGTGAAATATTAGCGTTGGTTTCTGTTCCGGGGTTTGACAATAACATGTTTGCTCACGGTATTAGTAGTGCCGATTACTCAAATTTGATTAACAACAAAGCTTTGCCTTTGTTTGATCGCGCCGTTAGTGGCACGTATCCACCCGGATCGACAGTGAAGCCAATGGTGGCCGCCGCCGCTTTGCAAGAAGGAGTGGTCAATGAGAACACAGTAATTGTAGATAGAGGCAAGCTGGTTATTCCCAATCAGTTTAACCCAAGTGTGACCTATGCTTTCAACGGATGGAAAGCATCTGGGTTGGGTCCAATGACTGTGCGCTCTGCTATTGCCGAGAGCAGTGACATTTATTTTTATACTGTAGCTGGAGGTCATCCTAGTTCTTCTGTGGTTGGGCTGGGAGCACAACGCTTGGCCGATTATTATCGTAAATTTGGTGTTGGCAGTAAGACGGGAATAGATATCCAAGGAGAAAAACCCGGAATTGTTCCCGACCCAGCTTGGAAAGCGTCGTATTATAAAGGGGATCCAATACTGTCAAAATGGTATTTGGGCGACACTTATCATGAAGGGATTGGGCAAGGAAATTTATTAACGACACCGCTACAAGTGGCTTTATGGACCGCTACGATTGCTAACAATGGTAAAGCATACGCACCAACTATTTTGCATGATGTAAAAGATCAAAAAGGGAATATTATTTTTCGCCCTGAACATAAACTGTTGGTGGATACAAAAATATCAATGCAAGCCATAAAAATTGTTCAGGAAGGGATGCGCCAAACGGTTACCGGCGGTACTGGGCGGGCCCTTAATACTTTGCCTATTACGTCGGCCGGGAAAACTGGTACGTCTCAATTTGATGGCTCAGATCCAACTCGCACCCATGCGTGGTATACTTCTTACGCCCCTTATGAGGATCCGCAAATTGTGATTACCGTTTTAGTGGAAGCGGGGGGTGAAGGTCATGCTGCATCTGCGCCAATTGTGAAAGAGGCATTGCAGTGGTGTGCCGACAATAATTGTTTAAACAAGTAATCAATAAAAACCTAGAATGTTATTAGACGGTAGAGAAATTGCGCGTAGTTTGCGCGAGGCGGTGGCCGATAAAATTAAGAAACTACAGTTACCATACAAGCCCATGCTTTGTGACATAGTCATAGGGGCTGACTCGGTGTCTTTGTCGTATGTAAGAGTGAAAGGCAAAGCGGCTGAGTCTGTCGGTATGGCCTTTCGATTGGAACAATTATCGCAAGATGCCACAACTGCCGATGTTATAGATGCGATTAGCGAAATTCAATCTGACCAGGCGTTATGCGGTTTAATTATTCAATTGCCCGTGCCTGATCATATAGATAAGGATGCCGTGTTGAATGCAATTGCGGCGGAATATGATGTGGACTGTATTGGCGCCGAAAACAATAATGCGTTTTATCGCGGTCAGGGTGGCATGGTCCCGCCAACTGCCGGCGCGATTTGGCATATTTTATTGGCCCATTTTACATCAAAAAAAGAAAAGTTTGAGGAAAAGGAATTTACTGTAGTGGGTCAGGGTGAGTTAGTGGGTAGACCGACAGCTTTTTTATTACAAGAAATGAACTTGGAAGTTGAAGTTGCGGATAAATCCGTAGCAGATTTAAAGTCGTTAACTCGTCGTGCTGACGTGCTTATTTCTGGGACAGGCATTGCCGGGCTCATTAACGGCGATATGGTAAAGCCGGGAGCAGTAGTCATTGACGCCGGTACGTCGGAGTCAGGGGCAGGGATTGTTGGTGATGTCGATTTGGAATCGGTGGCGCCTGTTGCCAGTTATGTATCACCAGTGCCGGGTGGGGTGGGGCCAGTGACTGTGGCCAAGTTATTGGAAAATGTAGCATTGGTGGCGGAAACAAAAAGTAAACTAATAAAGTAGTATGGGAATAATTTTTGCCCTGTTAGCCATGGTCTCGTGGGGGGCAGGGGACTTTTTGATAGAAAAAGGAACGCGCAAGTTCGGTGATGTTTTAACTCTTTTCTACATTACCGCGTTTGGCGCTATTTTTTTGTTGCCGTTTATTTATACTCAAGTTAGTGCTTTGATAAATACTGGCAGCATGCAACAATGGGCCTTGCTAGTTATCACTACTTTGGTGTTACTCGGTGCGGCAGTGTTTAATTTTGAAGCTTTGCGTATTGGAAAAATTTCTGCTATGGAGCCCATCTTTACCTTAGAAGTTTTAATTACAGTAGCGCTCAGCACCATTTTGATCAGAGAGACATTAACTGGATTCCAACTTGTATTGATTGCTTTGCTCATAGGCGGAATATTTCTAGTGGCATTAAAATCTTTTTCTCATCTTAGGCATATTACTTGGGAACGAGGGACATTGTACGCACTCATTGGTACTGTCTTTATGGGAGGGGTGAATTTTATGTTTGCCGTAACTGCTCGATCCACTAGTCCCTTATTTGTTAATTGGTTTGCAAGTGCCGGGGTGGCAGTCCTAATGTTCCTATATATATTGTATCGTGGGCGGAGTAGAGAAATAATTCGTGGTTTAAAGCGAGGCACGCCACTCGTTTTGGGTGTGAGTTTTATAGATAACGCCGCTTGGGTAGCGTACTCGTATAGTATTTTATATTTACCAATTGCTATTGCTACGAGCATTAGTGAAAGCTACATTGCATTAGCCGCATTATTAGGTATTGTGGTTAACAAGGAAAAGTTAAGAGGTCATCAAATTGTGGGGTTAATAGTAACGATAGCGGCGGCCGTGATATTGGCGTATTATGCTTGATGTAGCCGTCTAGTACAGGAGATTGACACTACTAAAAAATTTATGTAGACTATAGCCAGAATTTATCTTTATACGAAACCCTAAATGAGCAAAAAATATTTGTTGACCAATGAAGGCCTGTTGAAGTTGAATGATGAACTAAAAGTTCTCATTAACGAAAAGCGTAAAGATGTTATAGAGCGCATTCGTGAAGCTGCCGCCCATGGTGATTTGTCCGAAAATGCGGATTACGCTCAGGCACGCGAAGAACAATCGTTCATTGAAGGCCGCATCCAGGAAATTGAAGACATGATTAAGAACGCGGAAATAATTACCGCATCCACTCAGCATTCAACCGTAACAATTGGTTCGAAAGTTGTGGTTAAAGCTAACGGCGAAGATAAGACTTACACCATTGTCGGTAGTAACGAAGCCAATCCGACGGCCGGCAAGATTTCCAACGAATCACTGGTCGGCCGGACATTACTCGGTAAAAAGGTGCACGATAAAGTGACTGTGACTACTCCAGCAGGCGAAAAAGAGTACGAAGTGGTGAGTATAAACTAAGCATAATAAATGGAAACTGGTCCTTAACGGGATCAGTTTTTTTTGGTATAATTTGAAGACTAAATCATAGGTGAAATGAACGAACGACTCGAAGACATTATCAGTTTCCGCAAGAAGAAATTGCACGCTATTATTGATGCCGGCATGGACCCGTATCCATCAACCACTAACCGCACGCATACAAATGCTGAAGTCTTGGAGCAGTTTGGTGCTATGCAGGACCAGGCGCTGACTCTAGTCGGTCGTATCCGCGGTATTCGGGTTATGGGCAAACTGGCCTTTGTCCATATTGAAGACGGCACTGCTCGTATTCAGGCATTGTTGAAAGAAGATGAAGTGGGCGAACAGCCATTCCAGTTTTTTATAGATAACTTTGACACCGGTGACTTTGTTGAACTGACCGGCAGTTTGTTCTTAACCAAGACCGAAGAAAAAACTTTGAAAGCGAGTAGCTATCGCATGCTAGCCAAATCTTTGCGCCCACTGCCATCGGAACATTATGGACTGGAAGATACTGAACTGAAATTGCGCAAACGGTATTTAGACATTTTGCTTGATCCAGAAGTGAAACAGTTGTTTGTAAAAAAAGATCAGTTTTGGTCGTCTATGCGAAACTTTTTGGTTAGTCGCGGATTCTTAGAAGTGCAAATGCCTGTGCTCGAGCCTACTCCTGGTGGTGCCGAAGCCGAACCATTTGTGACTCATCACAACGCTTTGAGTCGAGATTTTTTTCTGCGCATTTCTTTGGAACTGCCTTTGAAGAAGATGTTAGTTGCCGGTTATGAAAAAGTATTTGAGATTGGTCGCATTTTCCGTAACGAAGGCATTTCACCAACTCACTTGCAAGACTACACACAGATGGAATTCTACTGGGCGTATGGCGACTTCGACAAGATGATGAAATTCGTTCAAGAGATGTATCAAAATATTATCCAAGAAACGTTTGGTACCTTAAGCATTAGTGCAGAAACTCCAATGGGCACAGTTACTGCTGATTGGAGTGGCGATTGGCAAAAGGTTGATTATATGGATTTGTTTCAAAATCATACTGGTATTGATTTACAAACTGCTGTTGATGCCGATCTCAAAACTTACGCAGATACTCACCACATTAGTTACGAAAGCTTTGCTCAACGCGGTCGGCTAATCGATTTAATTTTCAAAAAGGTTCGTGGGCAAATCCCGACTGACAAGCCAGTGTTTTTGGTCAACCAACCAATAGAGCTTGAACCATTAGCCAAGCGTGACCCTAAGAACCCTAAGGTCGTCCAGCGCATGCAAATAATTGCTTACGGCACTGAGTTAGGCAAAGGCTTTGGCGAATTGAATGATCCGATTGACCAACAAGCTCGGTTTGAAGCCCAAATGCAATTGCGTGATGCCGGTGACAGTGAAGCCCAAATGTTAGATGAAGATTACATGGAAGCGATGGAATATGGCATGCCACCTGCGGCCGGATTTGGTTTGAGTGAACGACTATTTTCTGTATTAGCGGGCAAAACCATTCGGGAAGCGTCAATTTTTCCATTAATGAAAGACGAACACGGCGACACTGCGACTGGTAAATCGAAAGATAGTCAGATTGCTGTGGCGGTCATCAATAAAGCCACTCCCATGGAACCATGGCAGGAAATGAATACCGTGGCCCATTTGAACGCCGCATTTGCCGCGCGCAAAGGCAAAAGCTTGCTGTATCAAGACCAGATTTCAACTCAGGACGATCATCAGATTAATCTCAATATTCAACACGCCATTATGATAAAGACGGCTCAATCAGCAAACAGCGTTCGCGAACTAATAGAGAAGGCTCGGACTGCAGGATTGGAAGTGGCTGAGTTCACCCGCGAAATGATTGAAACCACCAACGACAAGAAAGTAATTGAAATGACTAAAGGCAAGTCGTATGCGGACATTGATTATCTCGGTGTATTGGTATTTGGCAAGAAATCGATAGTAGATGAATTAACCAAAGATTTTCCACTTTACTCCTAATGCCTTTAACCACAGAAAAAATTAATGAGAAACTGAAAGCATTCACTGGCTGGGGTCTGGATGATACAGTCATTTGGAAGACTTACGGCTTTCAAGATTTTATGACCGCTATTGATTTTGTAAATAAAGTGGCGGTGGTGGCTGAGCATTATGACCATCATCCGGAAATTTTAATTCAGTACAGTCGAGTGACTCTGAGTTTGTCTACGCATAGCGAGGGTGGTGTAACGGATGCAGATTTCGCCCTTGCGAAAGAATTGGAACAGTTGGCAGTAACCCACACTTAATTTTCTTATTTATGCTCGACATAAAATTCATCCGCGATAATGCAGAAGTTGTCAACAAAGCGATCACTGACAAACGAGTTAGCTTAGACTTGGAACTATTATTACAGGCCGACGAACGCCGGCGCGCTTTAATGGCAGAAACCGAAACCCTGCGCGCCACTAAGAACGCTGTGTCAAAAGAATTACCTACACTGCCGGAAGACCAGAAGAAGGTTAAGATTTTGGAAATGAAAGAAGTGGGTGATAGAGAAATGGCGCTGCAAGAAGATTTACGGAAAACAGAATTAGAGTACCAGCAGTTAATGCTACTTGTGCCAAACATTCCATCGCCAGAGACTCCTGTGGGACCCGATGAGTCTGGTAACATTCCCTGGGCTTATTGGAGTCCCGAACTGGGCGGAGTTGATCCTAAGGACACGGATAAAGTTGCTCAAATTCCAACCAAATTTGATTTTGAAATTAAAGACCACGTGGAATTAGGAAAATCTTTGGATTTAATTGATTTAGAAAAGGGTACTCGCACCTCTGGATTTCGTGGGTACTATTTGAAAAATGAAGCGGTTTTGTTGCAACAAGGGTTAATGTGGTTGGCGATGAAAAAATTGCAGGGCAAAGGGTTTACCTTAATGATACCGCCAATAAAAGTAAAAGAGTTTGCACTGACTGGGGCTGGATTTTTTCCAACAGGTAAAGCAGAAACATATCAAATCGGTAATGCTGCTGCGTTTGCAGAAGATGCTGCCAAAGACCCAGAATTTTTGGCTGGGACATCGGAACCGTCATTATTGGCTTATTATGCAGACACAATTTTAGATGAAGCTCAGCTACCAATTCAGGTTTGTGCCGCCACCCCGTGTTATCGCAGTGAAATTGGCAGTTATGGTAAAGACACCAAGGGTTTGTATCGGGTCCATGAATTCATGAAAGTGGAGCAAGTAGTTATTTGTAAAGCCGATATAAATACAGCCGATGAATGGTTAGAAAAATTACGAGCTATTACAGAAGAGATTATGCAGGAGCTAAAAATGCCTTATCGTATTCTTAATATTTGCACCGGCGATATGGGTGCTGGCAAATACAAAATGTATGATATTGAAACATGGATGCCGTCACGCAATGCTTTTAGTGAAACGCATAGCGACTCTAACCTAACCGATTGGCAAGCTCGCCGCATGGGCATTAAGTATCGAACTAAAGACGGG
Organism: Candidatus Doudnaibacteriota bacterium; assembly: GCA_038230955.1. Taxonomy (GTDB): domain Bacteria; phylum Patescibacteriota; class Doudnabacteria; order UBA920; family UBA920; genus JBBRMG01. The sequence continues at coordinate 10,273 of JBBRMG010000008.1, forward strand.
GAAGTGAAGCATGCTTTTACTTTAAACAACACAGCCGTAGCTAGTCCACGCATCCTTATTCCGATCTTGGAAAACTATCAGCAGGCTGATGGCAGTGTAGTAGTACCGGAGGTATTACGAGAATATGTTGGTAAAGATGTAATCACGAAAAAATAAAGCTTCCGGTGACAGTGAACATTGACTCAGAGTGGCTTATGAAACAACAAATACAAAATCTTCTTACATATTTCGCTAAGCGAATCATTCTAAAATATAAGCCGAAAATTGTCGGGATAACCGGCAGTGTCGGTAAGACTTCCGCTAAAGAAGCGGTTTTTGCTGTGCTGTCAAAACGGTATCGGGTGTACCGTCCCTTGAAAAACTTTAATAATGAATTTGGGTTACCGTTTGCGATATTGGGAGTGGACTCGCCCGGGCGCAGCATTGCTGGTTGGTTAAAAGTTTTGGTTCGGGGCTTTATCTTAGTGTTAATTAAACAGCGGTATCCGGAAGTATTAGTGTTGGAATATGGGATTGATCATCCCGGTGATATGGACCATCTGTTATCTATAGCCACACCAGACATTGCCGTGGTTACTGCTATTAGTGTCGCTCATTATGAATTTTTTAAAGACGTTGAAGCCATCGAATTAGAGAAGGGCAAATTAGTGGAAGCTTTGACGATGACTGGTGTTGCTGTTCTGAATGCCGATAACGAAGTAGCTCAAAGACAGCGAGATAAAACCCAGGCGCATGTTATTACTTATGGGGTTCAAAATAATAGTGCTGATGTTGATCTAATAAACGTGCAGGAAGTTTACGGTGATCGCAATGACACTGCGTTTTCAGTGAAATTATCTGATAGAACGGTAGACGCTTCTATTCATGCTATTGGTAGCACCCATGTTTCGGCGATTGCCGCCGCCATTGCAGTGGCCAATGCCATGAAAGTTGATACCGAGGCTATAAAAAACGGCATTGCTTTATACAAACCCGCACCCGGTCGGTTAAACATTATCAGCGGCATTAAGCACACCACTATAATAGACGACACTTATAACGCATCGCCTGATTCCGTGCGTGAAGCTTTGGCTTTGCTTGCCCGCATACCGGCCCCGACAAAAATAGCGGTGTTGGGGGATATGTTGGAGCTTGGCGGCATAACCGATGAAGCCCATCGCACTGTGGGCGCTAGTGTAGCTCAATTAAACCTCGACCATTTTATAACTGTTGGGCCATCAGGCAAAACCATGGCAGACGCTGCCAAAGCTGCCGGTATGCCCGAATATAAAATCCTCTCATTTGATACCTCAAACCAAGCCAAATCTACGGTCCAAGAATTGTTGAAACCGGAAAGCTTGGTGTTAATAAAAGGGTCGCAAGGAATGAGGATGGAAAAGATTGTTTTAGAAATAATGGCCGAACCAATGCGGGCACAAGAATTGTTGTGTCGTCAGTACGGAAAGTGGCTGGAAAAATAGTATGCGAAATAAAAAATTAAAAGTTGGGGTGATTTATGGCGGTCAGTCGGCTGAGCGCGCGGTGTCTATGCATACTGCGACTGAGGTGAAGAAACACTTAGACCCGAACAAATACACAATCGTACCAATAGAAATTTCTGCTACTGGTGTATGGCCAAAACGCATACCTCTAGAGCGGCTCAATAAGACTATAGATGTAGCCTTCGTGGCGATGCATGGTCCATATGGTGAAGATGGGACTATTCAGGGGCTATTGGAGACATTAGGCGTACCTTATACGTTTAGTGGAGTTTTGGCTAGCGCCTTAGGCATGGACAAGTTTCGTACCGCGATGCTCGCTGAATATGTTGGCATTCGGACCCCGCAAACTGTAATGATACGTAAATCGGTGTGGGGCAAAGCCAAAAAACAATTGCTAGCTGATATAAAGAAACTGGGTAAGAAAATTGTGATCAAACCAAATTTACTAGGCTCATCAGTCGGCGTTTCCATTATTCGTAATTCGCTCAAAGCGGCTGAGCAAATTATTGGGCGAACATTTAAATATTCTTCTGAAGTGTTAGTGCAAGAATTTATTGAAGGTACAGAAATCACAGTTGGAGTTTTAGGCAATGCTCGACCTCGGGCTCTCCCATTAATTGAAATTGTCCCTAACAAAAAAGCTAGTACATTTTACGATTACGAAGCCAAATATGCTGATGGTGGCTCGGAGCATATTATACCAGCGCGAGTTAGTAAGTCTACTGCCACTGCAATTCAACAGGCCGCCATAGATATGCACGAATTGTTGGGATGCCGCGGTGTTACCCGGTCCGACTTTATTCTGACAAAAAGTGGTGCTTACTTTTTAGAAATTAATACTATCCCGGGAATGACGGCAACTTCTCTTATCCCACACGCCGCAGCATCCATAAAAATTAATTTTCCTCAGCTGTTAGATAAAATTATTGCCTTGGCTTTAAAATAAATTATGTTATTCGGCAAGAAGAAAAAGAAATTAGATGCCCGAGTGCGGTTTCAACACTCAACGTTTACGAAAAAATTGGGAACCGCCCGAAATTATAAACGGCAAGCTCGGGTAATCCCCGAGTTTAATGGGTTTAGTATATTTGCTACGATCGGTCTTAGAACTTGGTGGGCCAAATTATTGGCATTGATTGCCATTGTCGGGGTACTGTACTTAATTTATATTCCTAATTTTCTATTTGTTAAAGTGATTACTATTTCTGGTATAGATGGGGATACTAAAACTCACGTTACCGCTTTAGTCAATCAATATTTAGAGCAAGCGCCATTTTATAACCCTCGACGAAACTTGGTGTTTTTGCGCGCAGCGCCACTGTCTAAATATATAATCAGCAAAGATACAAGAATTTCCAAAGTCACAATTAAGCGTAATTTTTTTAAACGGACATTAACAGTTAGCGCCAACGCTAAGTATATAGCGTACATAATTAGCCGTCAGAATATTTACTACTCTGTTTATAATGACGGGACTGTTATTCAAGTAGAACCCTTAGACGGGGCGCAATGGATGAACTCATTCCCGGGGACTCTGAAAATAGTCGACGCTCAGCCCAATAGTTTAGAGCCAGGTCAACAGTACTTTACGCCCGAACTCATGAGTGTGGCAAACTATCTCCAGCAGCATTTTAAAGCAGATGTAGCCCAAGACATGACCTACATTGAGCTGCCGGCTCGCCTTGCTAGACTACCGGTTCAATTGGTCGTGCATGTTCACAAAAACCTTCCCAATCTAAACCCATCTATGGCAGAGTTTGCAGTTCTCATTGATCCAAAAAAAGATTTGACTATCGTGCTCGAGAAATTGAATTTGCTATTGTCCCAGACAACACCCGATCGATACAAAGCTTTGAAATACATTGATATGCGCTTCGACGATAAAGGGTTCGTCTGTCTGGTAAACACACCATGTGCTAACCAACCGCTAATGCCTCAGGTTGCCCCCGTGCCCGCATCAACCAGTCCATCTCCTAGCGCCACTGCGCCGACTAGCTCTGTCATTTCTACCCCAACCCCAACCCCAACGTCATCACCATCAGCCATTAATAAACCAAAAACTCAATGAGCAAAACAGGGAAGTTGTATGTATTGTCTTTAGGCGGATCGTTAGTAGCCCCTGGGGGAATTGATTATAAATTTTTAAAATTATTTCGGACGGGGATTGAAGCTCAAGTAAAAAAAGGTAATCGTTTTATTATTGTTTGCGGCGGCGGCCAAGTATCTCGGACTTACCAACAAGCTTTGGCTAAAATCGCGAATGTGACCATTGATGATTTAGATTGGATGGGCATTGCCGCCACACATTTGAACGCTAGGTTAATGCAACTGACGTTTGGTCCGATGGCTCATCATGAAATAGTATCTGACCCGAATATTAAAGTGCCATTCAAAGAGCAATTACTGATTGCGGGAGGGTGGAAACCTGGGCGGAGTAGTGATGACGATGCTGTTCGTTTAGCTAAAATCTATGGTAGCAGTACCGTCATCAATCTTAGCAATATTGATTATGTGTACACTAAAGATCCTCACAAATTCAAGACCGCTAAAGCGATTCATAATATGACTTGGAAAGAGTATCTGGCCATGATAGGTCATACATGGAATCCGGGCGCACACGTGCCGTTTGATCCGGTAGCGTCTAAATTTGCTCGCAATGCCAAACAGCGAGTGATTATTGCCAACGGCCGCGATATGAAAAATCTACGGAATATCTTCGCCGGGAGAACGTTTAAAGGTACTGAAATATTTAATTAACTTTGTACTCAGTCACAATAATCCAAGTACCAGAATATGGACGAACATCGGCAAATCCGTGTTCGTCTATTTTAGTCCAATTAGTGGGGACTACAGGACCATTACCGCCATCGAATGCATTGGTCCAGAGCATCCAGACGGTGTCGCCATTAATATTGCCCGTACTTAAACTAGGAGCTAAATCGCTGTTGTCTAAAATTGCTGTCCCAAAATAGTGGGGCAATTGGTCAACTTCAGTTTTGCCGTTGGTATAGAGTAATGGCTTGACTGACATGTTCATGCGTTGGCTGTAATACTTATAATTGAAAAATTCGGCACTAACGCCAACGTAAATTTTTTGTTGAGGCTCGACGTTAGCTTTGAGAAGGCGAGTGGCACCGGCCATTCCAGTGTGATGGCTAATATCGGCACTGGTCCAGTAATGAACAAATCCGAACAGATTTATGGCGACCAGGATCGTCAATAATGCACGGCTCAGCCGGCGTGGCCGCACTGTTTCAATAAATAAAGCGAGGGCAATTAAGAGAAAGGTAGAGCTAAATAGGAAGTATCGGTCTAAATAGACAGAACTAGTTTGTTGATTAAGCTTGGCGATTAAAGCAAACAGCAATGATCCGGCGAACGGCGCGATAATATTTAGTACAATGAGCCACTTTTCATGCATTTGTGCTTTGCGAACGAATCTATAAAGGACAAATAAAATTAAGATAGCGATTGCCACTAACAGATAATGGTTGGGAATATTACTAGTATATAGGCCGAGGGTCATTCGCCAGACAGTGTCGGGTATGCTCCACCTATTCATGCTCGGAATCCAGTAACTACCACCCACTTGGTGAAATTGGAATAGAAAAGTTTTTAACCAGGGCAGGAAAGCAGCGCCAATAGCCACATAGGAAACAATCAACCAACTGTATCGTTTAAAGTTATCTTTGTATTTGACCCAATGAAACACCAGCCCATAAAAACAAATTGCGGCGGCTGTGAACAAAAGATAGTAATGGGTGTATATAATGATAATCGTACTGACAACGTAAAACAGATAATGCCACAGAAATCTTTTTTTCAATTTAATATCGGCCGGCATGTTGGGTGTGTTGAGAGCTTGTCGTTCGTACCACAGTTTTTGGCCTTCCAGTGCTTTGGACAAAAACAGGGCAGCAGTAATAGCAAAGAAAGCCCCCATGGTATACATGCGGGCTTCAGTTACGTATTGGAGTTGGAATGGACTAATCGCTATTAGCAAAGCGGCAATAAGTGCGGCTCGGTGGTTTTTGAAAACTTGTTTGACCAAGAGGTATGTAGCCGGAATAGTGAGTACCCCAAAAAATGCAGAAAAGCCGCGAAGCGACCACAAAGAATCGCCAAGCAAATAATGCCAGAGGCGTAGGAAAATGTAGTACATGGGTGGATGGACGTCGAGGCCAATGCGGCGTATCATCTCACCCCACGGGTATTTTATTAACAGGGCCGAGAAAGCCTCATCATGCCATAACGAAATAGCGGTAAGGTGAAACAGGCGCAACCCAATCGCTAGAGCTATTATTAGAACCAGCCAAATGTTGTTTTTTATGAACGTTGTGACTCTGGACATATTCGCTGTTTTGGTGTATAAAGGGTTAGTTAGTCAGTGTTTTTTTAAGGTTTTCAAGATTTTTCAAGGAGAGATAAATATGGCAAATTTGTTGTTTTATGTGTGCGGCTGCAAAAGGCAGTGCTTCGTTTGTATTATTGGGTCAAAAGATGATCAGAAATACATGCTCGTTCATTCCATGTCGGATATGCGCAATCTGTGCAGTTCAGCCGAAACAGACGGCATGGCGGTCGCTGGCGAGCTGCTCGATAGGTGCATGAGCTTAAAGGGGGATCTGCTGTTGCCAGATAGACAAGAAGGGCAAGTATCTGGCAGCAATTTTCTCCATCATGCTTTACTCGAAAAGATGAACCAAAATGAGGTTGCACGATATTTTGGGTCCACGCCCAGCACGATTCAATGTCCCGCATAAGCAAGGGCGAAAACGTTCTTAGATGGCCGGTTTCTTTTGGGAAGCCGGCTTATTTTATTTTGTATACGACCATAACGGTTTGATTAAATTTGTTGCGGCTTTCTAAATCTAATTTCGCATCTGGGTTATATTGCTTAAACTTGGGTAAATCCAGCAAGTCAGACTCAGCAAAAATTATTTTGTCGCCATGTTTTAACCCTGGGATTTGCCATGCATCTTCGGGATCGATTCGAGTATAAGGTTGATTTTCTGGGTTGTCCGGATGGCGAGCGTCTATTATAGTTAAGTACTGTACTGTAATGTCAGAGTAGCCATCTAGGACGAGATAGGTATTAGTTTTACTGCCATTGATTTTCAAATAATCACTAACAGTAGTTAAATCGGAACGGAAGTAATAGTAACTTTCGGGAGAGTTGGCAGTGAATATAAAATAGGCAAAGTATGATTGGAGTAGTATGGCTAAAATATAGGCAACGGTTTTGACCCCAAAAGCAAAAGTGAGAATTTGTTTTTTCCATCCGGTAATATACGGCCAGTAAGGAGCAATTACTTTGGTGGTTATTTTGACTACTGTCATCAAACCAAAAGCACTGATAATAAAGACGCTGGGAATGGTGCCAATGCTTCGTAGGCCATGAGGAATGCCCTCGGCTGTGGTGACTTCTGGAATGAGCATGCCCCAGAACCAACCGGTGAGCAGGAAGTACTTCCAGTCAAGCTTGTACTTGCGTGGCATCAACGCATACCGAATTGCATAAAAAGTTACTAGCACTAAGCCCAATGCAAAGAATGGCGAGACTAATATAGAGAGGAATGGATATCCCGAAACATTATGTCTCCAGTTTAGGTCGCCATGTAAGAAGAATCCTAGCATGCTTTGTTTGGCCACCTCGTTAATAGTGCCAATTAAATTGCCGCCGTTTATGTCGGGATTAAATAAGCTAACTTGGCTACTGCGGCCCAAGAACGACCCGGGATGAGTGTAGAAGTAATAGGTCAATGGAGCTACTGTGGCGATGGATATAACAATAAACAGCATTGCTGGCGCAAAGTATTTTTTGATTTGCATAAACCGCGGCTTAGCGAAAACATCCACCAAAAGTGGCCATAGAATAAGCGGCACCATAATAGGCACCATAATGCGGTATGCGATGTATGTGTAGAAGCCGAGTCCAAAAGCTATGCCGGTGAGAGCTGACCAAAGTAATCGACGATTGCGGGCTTGTGCGTCCACTGCCAGTAGTAAGAAATAAAAAGTCAGTGCGGCAAACATTGGTATGAGAATTGCCCGGAATGCGGTGCGGGAAAGAGTGAGGTGCCAAGTAGAGGCAGCCATGAAGAAAGCGGCCCATAACGCTAAGGTGATAGCTCTTTTGCGCTCAGCTTCGTCAAGAGCAAATAGTTCGAATAATTTGCGAGCCACTAAGAAGCAGAGTAGTACCGATATCGTTCCTACTCCGGCTGAAACAATGTGGTGCTGCCATGGTCCTTTGCCGAATAACTCTACGCTTCCCCACAGCATGTAAAAGAATAGCCCCTCACGGCCATTATTCCGCTCATAAAACGGCTGTAAATGCCCTTGCTGCATAAGATTAACGTCTAGCCCGTTGGCAGCTTCATCTGGAAATAGCCCCCCCGGCATTTCTTTTATCATGTAAAATCGGAAAAACAAGGTCACCACAACGATTCCTAAAAGGAGCAGCTTTTGTTTGTTGGTCATATGGGGATTGAGCAAATAGGCCAATTTTGCTATGCTAACTCAGCTAAACACATATTATGGCGCTATTAGGCTGGTCTAAAATTAAGGATATTTTTGTTTCGTATTCGCCCACATTTTTTTTATGGGGCGGGACAATTATCGTAATTATTATAACATTCATTTTGGCTTACTACAAAGTACGGTCGGGCCCTAGTTCAGTGGCGCTACATTATAATGTCATTGTTGGAGTGGATGTACTAGGCAACAAAAGCCGGTTATATATTATCCCATTCACGGGATTAATAGTGGCAATTATTAATGCCTCGGTGTTGAGGTTACTATCTTTGCACGATAAATTTTTAGAAATTATTTTAGCTGCCGGTAGTTTATTGGCCAATTTTATTTTACTAGGCGCGTTGTTGCTTTTATTCAGAGTTAATTGATTTTATGAAATTTCGTAAACGAACATTAAAAGACCGTTTTTGGGAAGTACTACCAGGGCTTCAGTTCTGGACGGTTTTTGGTGGGGCAATCTTTTTGTCGCTGTATCGGCCGATTTGGGCAGCCCTATTCATTATTGTGTTTGATTTATACTGGGTTATGAAAGCATTGAATGTGTCTATGCACCTCATTGCTAGTTATCGCAGGTTCCGTGTATTTGTCACCATTGATTGGCTAGATCTATTGAAGCGTCTCAATGACATACCGGCTTACACTCAGTATTTAACGGAACGGTCGTTGGCGACCGATAAGAAATTAGAAAAGCGCTATTATATAGAGGAGACGGAGCGGTTAAATAATAGTAAATTAACCCGACCTTTACTCCACAAAAATTTTCTGGATTATTATCACGTGGTATTGTTTCCGTTTGCCGACGAAAGTTTTGAAATTATTGATAACACCCTAGAGGCGTTGACCCAAGTTAATTATCCACTAGATAGGATGATTGTAGTGTTGGGCAGTGAGGAGCGAGTGGGTCCGTCAGCTCAGGAAGTGGCTCAACAGATTAAAGCTAAATATGCCGGGCTGTTCTATCAGTTTTTCATTACTGTACATCCAGACGGTTTACCCGGTGAAATTAAAGGCAAATCTGCCAATGCTAGTTGGGCCATGAATGCCATGTTGCCCGAGTTGGTAACATTAAACATTCCTGTGGATCATGTATTGGTTTCCAATTTTGATAGCGATACCATTGTGCACCCGCAGTATTTTGCTCGAGTGATGTATGAATTTTTGAGTTCAGAGAATCCCTATCGGCGGAGTTATCAACCAATCGCTGTTTACAACAATAACATTTGGGATAGCCCAGCCATTATTCGCGTAGTGTCGGTGTCTAATTCGTTCTGGCAGTTTACAGAAAGTTCTCGTCCTGACCGGTTGCGCACTTTTTCATCGCATACAATGACGCTGAAAGCTTTGACCGAAGTCGGTTTTTGGAAAAAAGATTTAATCAATGAAGACGGTTATATTTTTTGGCAGTGTTATTTGCATTACGAAGGGGATTATCAGGTTATACCATTGTTTATTCCAATTTCTTTGGATACTTGTTTGGCGCCGACAACCTGGCAAACGTTGAAAAATCAATACAAGCAGAAAAAACGTTGGGCTTATAACGTGGAATATTATCCTCATTTAATTCCGGCGTTGTTGAAAAGTAAGGCCCCTTTTTATGATCGGATGTATAAACTGTGGCAGTATGTGGAAGGCAATTTCAATTGGGCGACAGCTAGCATCCTCATTACGATGCTCGGTTGGTTGCCGTTATTCTTTGGAGGCCGCGAGTTTTTAGATACGGTAGTGGCTTTCAACTTGCCTCTGGCGACCAAAATTTTAATGAACATTGCTACGGGATTCTTAATTTTTAGCGTTTATATTAATTTAATTCTGTTGCCGCCGCGGCCGAAGAAGTATGGGCGTATGCGTTCCATTATGATGTATTTACAGTGGTTTTTAGTTCCGTTTACTTCAGTTATTTTTGGCAGTTTGCCGGCCATTGAATCTCAGACCCGATTGATGATGGGCTGGTATTTGGAGTTTTGGGTGACGCCAAAAGCCCGTAAAGGTGAAAATACTGCGCTCCAAATGAAAGAGATGCAAACAGTAGTAGAAAAACCTAGGTAAGGTATAATTATCCCATGATGTATTTCTTTTATTTTATCGCCGCGTTGGCTGTATCTGCCGCCATTACTCCGTTAGTGAAGCGTTTCGCTTTTTGGGTAGGGGCAATCGATGTGCCGCGACCACCGCGTAATTTACACAAAAATACAACTGCCAAGTTAGGTGGGCTGGCTGTATACGTGGCTGTGGCTGCAGTGGTCATATTGTATTTGCATAGCGGCGCAGTCGATTACCATGTAGTGCCGTTACGGTTCATTATGGCATTATTAGCGGGTGGGGCAGTATTAATGCTGGGTGGCTTTTTGGATGACAAGTATGACTTGCCGCCTTACATCGCCTGGTTATTTCCAGCCCTCGCTGCATTGATTGTGGTCTGGAGTGGCATAGGTATCGGTATCACTTTTATTAGTAATCCATTTGGGGGAGTGATTAATTTGAAATTTCATATTCTCAGCTTGCCGGCATCTGGGGTATTTTCCTGGGTCTGGATGATGGGTATGATGTTCACTACTAAATTTTTAGATGGGCTAGATGGTCTGGTCGCAGGTGTCGGCACTATAGCCAGCTTTACTTTGTTTTTCTTGTCGTTAGCGCCACAAGTTAATCAGCCTATTACCGCAACCTTAGCCATTATTCTGACCGGTGCATTGACTGGTTATTTATTCCACGCGTTTTATCCAGCAAAAATCTTTTTTGGTGATGGCGGCAGTTTGTTTGTTGGATTCATGCTGGGGTTACTATCTATTATTCTAGGTGGAAAAATCGCTACTGCGCTACTTGTAATGGGTATTCCCGTTCTCGATGTAGCCTGGGTGATTGCTCGAAGGCTTTGGTATCGACGGAGTCCATTTCGAGGTGACCGTCTGCATTTACATTTTCGGTTGCTTGACCTTGGTTTTAGTCAACGGCAAACTGTTTTAATTCTGTACCTTATCGCCGCCGCTTTTGGCTTTACTGCCATTTTTCTCCAGAGCTTAGGAAAGCTTGTATCCCTTGTTATATTGTTTGGGGTGATGGTTGTGTTGGTGGTGGGCGTAGTGATGTTATATAAACGTAAATATCCCCATGTTCCAGGTAAGGGTTGATTTTATAAGGGATATGTGTTAATATTTTTGACGGTAAGAAAAAACAAACTATAGCAGGAGGAGACGTGTGGGAAATGATAATGATGTAGTGATTTCTGTGTTGACAGAATTGGTGGTGGTAATTCGGCAACTGTTTCAGAAAAATGCGACAGTGTTTTTGTACAAGGTGACCACTAGTGAACCCGAGGTTCAGATTTTTTTTGAGCAGAATAGCGAGATTATTCTACTTCACCTGTGGGCATTTTTGGAAATGTGCATTGCGCTAAATAAAAGCAAAACCTTTGCCCTCATTTTGGATTACGCAATGGAGCAAGGTGAGTCCATGGATCTAGAGTTGTTGGAGGCCCTGATGCACGATAATGTAACTCAGTTCTTTTCGGAGGAAAAGAAACATTTACACCATACCGTGAGAATGGGTAAACTGCAGCAGATCTCATGGGCCATAACTAGTGCCAAGCGGGAGCAGTCGCGGCCCTATATTTCTGCTTCGGCAGGTTCGGTAGAGTAAGCCCCAATTTATTAGTCACACACAATTACATAATCGGGCGGGTTACCTTTGGTGGCCCGTCTTTCTTTTTAGGCGGTTATTGACATTTTCCTACTATTTTTGTATACTATTCAAGTATTAAGTTAGCTTATTTATGACATTTGCAATAATCAAGACTGGTGGTAAGCAGTATCTGGTGCAACAGGGCGACAAGCTTCAGGTTGAAAAACTAGATGCAGAACTTGACTCCACTATTAAATTTGAAGAAGTACTCGGAACCTTTACCGACAAAGAGTACAAGGTTGGTAAGCCCAACATTTCCGGCGCTGTTGTTGAGGCGAAAGTGCTGAAACAGGGGCGAGGCAAAAAAATTGAAGTTTTGAAGTATAAGGCCAAGAGTAAGTACCGGCGCAAAATCGGTCATCGCCAAGCTTTCACTGAAATAGAGATTACGAAGGTATAATTCTATTATTGAAAAAGGACCCCAAAATGGGGTCTTTTGATTTTGGCCGCAATAAACTATACTATTATATTGAGTTGGTTCTTTGAAATTTTATATAAAGGAGTGACAATGATATGCCAAAACAGGATCCAAAATATATTCTGGAAAAATTGATGGAAGAGGATTTAACTACCAGTTCTCCAGCCAAGATAGAAAAGATATTGCAGGAGCTAGAGACGCTAAAAACGGACTTTCACCAGCCCGTTACGCAGTTTGAAGAGACTGTGCGCAAAGCGTTGCTGAAAGCCCGAGCCGCTGCAAAAAAAGGAGTGAGCCTAGGTTTGCTGGAAACTGATAAGACTTTTGCAGGACAACAAAAACCAATTACGACAGATCTCGATTTGGTTACCTCTGGCAGCATTAATTATCTTTCTGATGCAGTAGATATAGCTAAGCCGCCGTTTAATCAGATAATAACCGGTTTGGCTAAAAAATTGATATTGCGTTTCGGTGGGCTCATGCCAACGTTTACTCTTCAGACATACGAGTATGGAATGCAGTCTGAGCCTCGGTTCGTAATCAAGTGGGAAATCAAGGATAGGTTAATTACTTTAACAGAGTTAATGTCTATTCATGCATTGACCGTAAAATATTACGAAGGCGAGAATGTTCCGGGCTTGAATGACAAGCGCACGGCTTGGAATAACACCGGCCCAATGCTAAATCAATTTGGCAAAGCCATTCCCAACGCGCGAGGAATCTACTTTGGTAGCGAAAATATGCGCAGTGGCACAACCCGTGGTGTTTATGCATTTCGTAAATTTAGGAGTGATGCTGCAGGGAGACTATCAATTCAAGAATCGCGGGCAGAGTTTCTGGGAGCCAATAGCGCTTTCGGTAACCCCAACATGGTAATTGAATTGCGTGAAGGTCCCAAAAACAAAGAGCTTGGACTAGAGCAAGACATGCTTTTGGGGTTGGTCGTGCAAATCGCATATTTGCTTAGGCGCCAAAAAACCTTAGAAGATCGGCCTCTTATGGCCGTAATCTATCGGGAACTAAATCGCATCGGAGCGAAAGACTTCGATCAGTCAAAAATGTTTGGAATGGAATCAGTCCTAGACGAACTAAATTTGGTCATGGTTAATCCATTGCGGGATCCTCAGTTAGCGGTGCAGTTGGGAATTACATCTGAGTCGGTATTATTAACGGGGGTTCCCGGTACGGGCAAGACCCTTGTTGGTGAATGTCTGCTCAATTCTGACTTAAACGCTTTGTTCGTCACAATGAGTAGTGCTCGGTTGGCCGTTTGCTTTTCTCGTAATGAACAGGAGATGTCCGATCCCGATTCCTTGCTCGTTCATCTCGATATAATTAGGGAAAGGTGCGGTCTGCCGGTCGTACTGCTCATTGACGATATCGAGGAATTGGTGCGAGATAAAAAAATTGTCGTTCACTTACTGAACTTGCTTCAGGGGGTAAAAGAACGAGGGTTTGTTATTTTGGGCTCAACCAATTATCCGAAAGAAATTGACGAACGGTTGTTTGAATGGGGGCGATTCTCGGCTCTAATATATGTTCCCTTGCCGTCTTCGAACGAACTGAAGGGCGTATTTAAGTGCCACACTGATTACCGTGAATTTACTAGCGCGACTGAACGGGACTGGGTGTTGAATCATTTCGCGACTAAAGTCGATGGGTGGAGCCAGCGCGACGTTTATGCGTTGTGCAGCATTGCCGCTCGATTTTTGGCTGAGCATGTCTTGGCAAGCAAAGGGAAAGCAAGACCTATGCTCGATCGAACCCATTTTCAAAAAGCTTACGACCGGTTAATTGAAAAGATTGACGTCACGCAGCTACGAGAATGGGACATCGAAATTCAGCAATTTGTTAAAACCAAAAGAAAAAAAGTTGGCTTCGTGTATTAACCGACCGGTTCTATTTTGGCATATATCAGACCTGTGAATTTATTTTCACAGGTCTTTTTTTATTTAAAACGAGGACAACATTCCTGCGCCAGGTTTGTTCTTGGCTTTATTGTAAGCCCAAGCGTTGGCTTCATAGTAAGCGTCAATCGTGCCAGCGTCTATCCAGGTGCCTTTTAGTACTTCAGCTTTTAGTTGTTTACGTTCACGGTACCAGTTATTCAGGTCGGTAATTTCCAGTTCTCCACGAGCAGATGGAGCCAAGCTTTTGGCAGCGGCCACAACTTGGTTGTCATAAACATAAATACCAGATTGGGCGTAAGGAGACTTCGGATTTTTTGGTTTTTCTTCAATGTCCAGTACATTCATGTCTTTATCTAAAATAACGTTGCCCAAACGGCTACGCTCTTCTATTGGCACTTCTTTCACATAGATAGTCGCGCCCGATTGGAACGTTGAAATAATTGGAGTTAGATCATCATCAAAAATATTATCACCCAAAATGAGAGTGACATTATCATCCTCGTCTAAAAAGTTTTCTCCAATAATAAATGCTTGAGCTAATCCTTCTGGTTTGTCTTGTATTTCATATGTAAAGCGAACTCCGGGGCCAAAGTCTTTGCCCGAACCCAGAACTTTCATGTAGTCGCCGCAGTGATCAGGCGCAACAATTATTAAAATTTCTTTTATTCCCGCTTCCAGCAGTTTTTCTAAAGGATAAAAAATCATCGGCTTGTCGTAAACCGGCAGCAACTGCTTTGATGTAACTTTAGTCAGGGGATAAAGGCGTGTGCCAGATCCGCCGGACAGGATAATGCCTTTCATGCTTTTAGATGTTAGTTAAGTACTCTTTTAGCGCTTCTTGCCATGGTCGCAATTTCGGCAGTTTGGTATTGTTGATGACAATACGGCCAGCTCGTTTTGCTGCTCTAGGAAATTCAGTTCCTGGAACTGGGGTTAGCGTAACAGTTGAGCCAGTGATTGTAAAAATTTGCTTGGCAAAATCATACCAATTAGCAAACCCTTCGTTGGTTATATGATATATGCCGTAAGGCTGATTGGCCTCGATTAAATTTATAACAGCTGCTGCTAGGTCAGGAGCGTAGGTAATGCTGTTAGTTTCATCTACAACTGCTTTTAGTTCTGGCATCTTTTTCTCTAGATTCAGCATGAGGTCAACAAAACTAGTTTTACTGGCTTCGCTTTCTCCGGCTGGGCCGAACACGGCGTTGGTGCGAACTAAGTAATATTTTTTTGCGATAGTTTGGACAATTTGCTCGCCCGCTAGCTTGGATTCGGCGTATACCGAAATTGGGTTGGGCGCAGAGTCTTCATTGTAGTTGTTTTGATTGCCGTCAAATACATAGCCTGTGCTGAAGTGCACCAATGTGGCGTCTATTTCGTTACAGACCCCAGCAAGGGTTCTGACCACTTCTGTGTTTAAGCGGAACGCTGTGTCTCGATTAGTCTCAGCGCCGTCCACATCATTAAAGGCCACACAGTTAATAACAACAGTAGGTTTTAGTTCAGTTAGCGCTTTGTGGGCCGCTGCTGAATCCGTTACATCCAATTCAGTTCTATCCCAAGCGGTAGCACCAGGCAATAATTTGTGGAGTTGTCCGCCCACCATGCCCTTGGCGCCGAGGATTAAAATGTTATTCATGTTGTTCCGATGGGGTAATGCCTTGGTCTTTTATTGTCTGCTTATACAGTTCGTAATCTTCAATGTAGTCGCTGCGGTCAGACATGTAGTTGGTGGATGATATTGCCAGTAACACAGCGTCTTCCGAAAAATCTTTGAATCCATGCCACACAAAATTACCGACGTAAATAGCGTCGGTTGGGCCTGTTAGCGGAATATCTTCTATACCATTGCCAGAATCAATCATAGCAGTGGCACTGCCGGCAATCATCACAAAAAATTCTATCTCCACTTTATGGCAGTGACTACCCGTAGCGCCAGTTTGGTTGGTCACATAGTAAATCCGTTTCGGTTCAAAGTCAATGTAATCCTTCAGCTCTATTGGACTCATGACAAAGTTTGGCGCTTGGATTTTATTTATTTTTTGTTTTTTGAATTTTAGTTGCATAGTAAATTTTAAATATTGCCAAAAGTGATAACGCCATCTGCTGAACTGGGAGCGGTGGTTTCTTCGGGCTTAATGTGATGGTTGATGCCGACGCTACCAGCATTGCGTTGGCGAATGTTTTCAATCCAATCGGTGTTGTCCTGATACCAACGAATAGTTTTAGGTAGAGCATCTTCAAAGCGGTGTTCGGGGGACCAACCTAACTCACGGTTAATCTTTTCTGCGTCGATGGCATAGCGGCGGTCGTGACCCGGTCGGTCGGGGACAAACTTAATCATGTGGTTAGGCATACCAAAGTGATCCAAAATAATTTGAGCCAGCTCTAAGTTATTTTTTTCGTTGTTACCACCAATGTTATAGACTTCGCCGGGAATACCTTTGTGGAGCATTAGGTCGATGGCTTTGACATGGTCAAGTACAAACAGCCAATCACGGACGTATAAACCATCTCCGTAAACCGGTAAGTGTTCACCGGCCTGAGCCTTGGTCACAAAGTAGGGAATCAGTTTTTCTGGGAATTGATACGGGCCGTAGTTGTTGGAACAATGGCTGACTATCACCGGCACCCCAAAAGTGTTGTAGTAAGCGCGGCATAATAGATCTCCGCCGGCTTTAGCCGCTGCGTAAGGAACGTTTGGTTCAATGGCGGTCTGTTCAGTGAACAACCGGTCTTCGGTTAAGCCGAGGCTACCGTAAACTTCATCAGTAGAAATATTGACCATCTTGAACAGATTGTGGCGGCGCATGGCGTCGAGCAATGTTTGCACACCCACTGTGTTGGTCATCACAAATTCGCGGGAGCCAACATGAATGCTACGATCAACGTGAGTTTCTGCCGCGAAGTTTATAATCGCGTCTATGTTGTTGTTAACGATAATTTGTTCCACTGTGTCTTGATCGACAATATCGCCCTGGTAGAATTTGTAGTTGGGGCGGGATTCTAAGTCTTTGACGTTGTCGATGTTGCCGGCGTAAGTCAGCTTGTCTAAGTTTACAATATTATAGTGAGGATATTTTTCTACAATGTAGCGGACAAAGTTGCTACCGATGAAACCGGCACCCCCGCACACTAAAACGTTAAGCCGGCGGACATCAATGCCCATGCCACGTAAGATAGATGAAAACAGCTCGGCTGATAGGTCGGCAATTTTCAATGCCTGGCCGATTTCAATTTCGCCAAGATTATAGAGCTTTAGAGCTAAACGAACCCGTTCGGAAGGGGTCATTTGAGCCAGTACTTGCTCATTATATGGTTGGTTTTGTAAGGGGTTTTCCATAGGAATTTGTAAAAATGAACAATATTTACCCAAGCATGATAGCCGATTTGGCCGGTTTTGTAAAGCTTGACTGAGATCGCAAATTGTGTTAGATAATTGTGTTGATTTTATATTTATTTGAGGTATAAGCTCAATTACTGCGTCTGTATATGAGATTTGCGCGAATCTAATCGTGGTTTCGCGTTGAGCAGACAGGAAATACCGAGATCTTCACAGATTATTCGGCTTATATGGAGGAAATATGTCGCAAAGAATAGGTGACCAAAGGGTCAAAGATACAGGGGTCGCAAGACTTCAATTGGCCGAAGATAACGATAAACTCAATCGGTTTGATAAGCCAGTTATTGGTTGGCACCATGCATCGCAAGGTGAAGGGAGCATTGTGAATCAAAACATCGGCATGGCAGTAATGATGATTGTCGTGCAAAAGATGTTTGATAACGGGTTCGAAGATTTATACAACCAACCTATGATGGTTCAAAATGTCGGTACTATGGTCGTATGTAAATCGGATGACGATAGAGTCATGCTGATTCAGAGTTATCGAATGAATGCCGACAGGTTGGCCGGCGTCAGTGCGAATTATGTTCGGACTCTCAATGAGCAAGGGAGATGGGAAGAACTCCTTGCGTCGTTGGGCTCGTGGAAGTGGGAATTACCAGCTGGCTTAGCGCCACCGGGAGAAGCGGATGACTTGGAAGCATTTATTCTCAAAACAGCGGCCATAGAAGCCTTGGAAGAATCCGGAGTCCGGATTTGTAACCCGCAGAACATGGGACGGTTGAATTTTGACCCAGCTTTTTTTATGCACTCTCAGTATGTGGTGCAAGCGGAAATTGCCCATATTGGCGACCCACGAATTGAACAGTTAGAAATCATTGGCAAGAGGCAATTGTTTAGCGGCTCTGAAATAAGGGCGCTCATCGATGCGGGACAGATGGATGACTGCCGTTCAATTGGCGCACTGGCCTTAGCCGGTTTCAGGTTTTAGATTTCTTTGTAAAGAAGGAATATGGGTGTTGTAATCATTGATTGCGACACCTATTTTTTATATAAATTTAAAGCATTAGCGGTCAAGTTATGTTATATTATATGCAATATGGCTCGAGTGACTTTAATCCAAGTCGTCTACAATAGCCGTCGGTTCATTCCGCCGGTGTTTGAAGCCGCGCTAAAACAAACTTACAAAGACACAGAGTTCGTGGCTATTTTTTCGGGGAATGATGACGGCGGTAAAGAATACATCCAAGAGCATTTTCCCCAAGTGAAAATTATTGACCCAGGGTATAATATTGGGTTTTCTAAAGGGCATAACGATTACTTTGCCAAAAGTGATTCAGAATTTTTTCAACTGGTAAACCCCGATTTAATAATGTCACCGGACTATGTCGAGAAAATGCTGAAAGCGTTTGATGATCCCAATGTTGGCGCCGCAACTGGTAAACTATTGCGTTACGACTTCGACGCCATGAAAGCCCTCGATATAATAGACACAACTGGTGTGGCTTATTCGCGCTCCGGTCGGGGATGGGATCGCGGCCAGCATGAAGTAGACAAAGGTCAGTACGACAACAAGACAGCGGTCATTAGCGTATCTGGTGCTGGCCCCATGTACCGCAAGTCTGCTTTGGAACAAGTCAAAAATGTGCGTGATGATGGAACCTTTGAATACTACGATGCTGACTTTCATTCGTATTGGGAAGATGTTGATTTAGGTTTGCGCATGACTAACATCGGCTTGAACTGTGTGTTTGTTCCCAATGCTGTGGCTTGGCACGGTCGTGCTGCTAGCTCCAGCCCAGGCGGCTACAAGAAGATTTTTTCCTTCATTGGTTTCCATAACAAAATTAGGCCCGACATCCGTCAGCTCAATTATCGCAACCACATTTTTATGTTCATCAAAAATAGTCCTAAGTGGTATGCTCAGTTTTTTGTCCGTGAACTGGCTATGCTCGCATTCGTATTAGTATTCGAGACTGCCACGCTAAAATCCTTGCCGCGAGTTTGGAAGCTATTACCGAGTATGATGCGCAAACGCCGTAAAATACAGGCGGAGCGGAAAATCTCGGTAGACCAATTTGAACAATTGTTGTCATAACGCTAAACTGACTACATTAACCTTACAAATAACCTTTTAGCTATGAACCCCATTCTTTCAATAGTTATTGTCCCATATAACTGCAAAGACCAGATTGATGTCACGCTCGACGCGGTTTATCATTCTCAAACCACATACAGTTACGAAGTAATATTGGTAGATAACGATTCGCGCGATGGCACTCGGGAAATGATTCGTGAGAAGTATTTGAGCAACCCAGAAATTGCTGCAAAAACTACCTTGATTGAAAATACTAACGAAGGGTTTGGCAAAGGCAACAACCGTGGGTTGGCTGTGGCCAAAGGGGACTACATCTTACTGCTTAACCCCGACACCAAACTAGCTCCCGACAACTTGCAGGTGATGATTGAATACATGAAAGCCCATCCAAATATTGGCATGGCTACATCGAAGTTAATTAAGGCCGATGGTGAACTAGATTGGGCTTGTCGCCGCAGTGAGCCAGATCCGAAAGTCTCGTTCTTCCGTTTAAGCGGCCTGCAGTACTTATTTCCGAAAAAGTTTGGCACCTACAACGTCATGAGCAAAAACATAGATGAGCCGGCTGAAGTTGATGCGATTTCTGGTGCTTACATGATGATGACTCGCGAATGCCATCGCCGCGTGCAAGGATTTGATGAGGACTTCTTTATGTACGGCGAAGACTTGGATTTATGCTATCGAGTGCGGAAAGCTGGTTACAAAATTATGTATTATCCGGCTACGTATTGCTATCATTTCAAAGGTCAATCATCCAAAAAAGTTTCCACCTTTTCGCTATTCCATTTCCACAACGCCATGTGGATTTACTACAAAAAGCATTACCAACATAAATACAACGTTTTCCTAGGTGCGTTTATTTATCTGGCAATCTGGGGGCGATACTATTGGAAAGTATTCCGTAACGTATTCCGTAAACAGAAATTTGTTAGTAAATAAGCCATGAATAGGGAATCATTGAGTTAGGGTGCGCCATAGGACTTGACAAAACTGCCAATATGTGCTAGTATAGTGTGTTATTAACGAGCCCTATATATGGCAGACGACTCTAAAATTTATCCTGCAAGTAGCTCCGAATTGAGCAAGATCTTGAACCTAGATGGGGAACAGACAGCTGATTCTGGAATTGTAACCGCGAAGGCTCCTCAGCCGGGCGATTTGCCTGTGGATGATAATGCTATGTCCGAGTCTGAATCTGTATTAGAACAGCGTTCTGATTTACCTATGGGCTTGCCTATTGCTGAAGCCGATGCGCAGGTAGTATCAGCATCGCAGCCACCGGTTGCTACAAAGCCACCAATTGATATGCCAACCGAACCTGTTTCAGCTTCTGCAAAGATGGATGAAAAGTATGCCGAAAAACAAAAACAGGCGGAGTTAGAAACTACAGAGCCTTTACCTAACCGCAGCAATGCCGCTATTTGGAATATCGGTAAAAAGATTTTACCATATGTAGTGGTGTTCGCTATTGGGGTTGGAATTTATTATTTTTACTTTAGCAGTTTTTCATTTAACAACTTATTTAAATCTAGCAATATAGCCACTGTCTCCACTCAGAATAATACAGAAAAAAACCTAGCCACTCTGAAGAAAACCGAATCTGCTAATTATGCAATTTGGATTTCTCAATTCTTTTTCGATGTGCAAGACAAATCCATTATTGATATGGACACCGATGTGTCCGGCAATGGTTTAACTAATTTTCAAAAATACTTACTGAACCTCAACCCGAAAATTTTTGATACCCGGGGTGATAGTGTCTCTGACGGACAAGCCATTATAGAAGGAAAAAATCCATGGACTGGCTTAGTAATGACAGATGGGCAAAAGAAAATTGCAGATGCCTATTTTGATAATGAAATAATTAGCAACCGTATTACAGCGGCGTTGGCTAACCATCAGAATAGTCCGAGCTTCTCTTTATACGTTAGCTCGAGCTCGCCCTATTATCAGGCTGGAGTGTCCAGTGTTTCTAACGGTACTCAACCAGTGGGCAATGGCGTTGCCGGCATCGAACAACCAGCTGGTTATTCCGGTACTGTTTCTAGTATCCCTGCTAATCAACAGGTGGCGGGAGCAAATACTACTAGTGGTAATACCACAACTGGTAGTAATACTCCCACGAGCAATACTACTGCTACTCGCGTAACTACCAATACGACTGCTCCTAAAACTTCTCCGACTGCTGGCGTTAATGCTGTCACTAATAACATTGGTGGGTCTGCCTTAGATATCGATACAAATGTGCCGGGGCAAGTTAATGTGCCCTCTGTTAAAATTAGTGTCCCTGTAATATGGACATCGGATGTAAAAAACTTTGATGCTGACTTAAAAAAAGGTGTAGTGCATTTTCCGGGCACACCGTTGCCGGGCGATGTGGGCAGTAGCTATATTTCTGGCCACTCTAGCGGCTACTTGTTCGACAAGAGTCCGTACAAGCAAGCGTTTGCTGCCATCGGTAATACTAAGGACGGCGATTCGTTTACTGTGACTGTAACATTGCATGGTGGCCAAAAAGTAATCCTACATTATACTGTGGCTGGTCGGGCTGAATACGCCGCCAACGATCAACGCCAATTCTTGCAAACTCCGGACTCAGTGGTAGCCTTGTCTACCTGCTGGCCCATTAATACCACCGTCCGCCGTTTGGTGGTGTTTGGCAAGTTGACCCAAATTGAGAAATAAAGGTATAGTTAGGGGATTTAGTCCAGAAATGGGCTAAATCCTGCTATTACCTCTATATTTATTGATGTATCGGGCTTGCTATTGACAATACTATAGTTTTATAGTATAATATGAGGTCACTTAAACAAGTGAATTTTATAGACATTTGCCAGCTAGATTTTCTTTGCCTGTCTCGTATAGGTCGAGAAAATCTACCTGACAAACGTCTGTCGGTAGAACTCCAGTGGAGTAATCGCTCCGATTAGGAGTTTTATCAGACGTCGGGTACTAGGCACTTTGAAAAATACGCAAATGCGTCAAAAGAGGAAAATTGAAATGAGAAATTTAATCGCATTGTTAGTTATCGCATTGGTTTTGGTCTCATCGGCATTCGCGCAAGAACAGCGCAATGTTGGTGTCGAATTCCGGCCGTATGGCTTTCAGGACAATATCGAAGCAGAAAAGTTCATGGCTTCGGTCATGAATTTGGATCTGCAAGACCCATCGAGTCCGGTGCACTTCGTTCAGGTCGCTGATCGCGGCGAACGAAAGATGGTCGTTAATATCACTATTAGGGCCATCAAAAATTACACCGGTCAGGAGGGTTTAAAGAAGCAAGGCATCCGCCTTGGCTTAAACGCGTTGCTTAGTGCGGCGCCGAGTAGCGTTCGAGGCAATTCGAATCTTCAAAACCTTATACGCACTGGAAGAAATACACTTATTCCGAACGTTTACATTTATTATACGGAATACATCGTTACATCGACGGTGTATATGTATAGAAACGGTAATATCGTTTGGAGAGGAGCCGACTCTCGAACTTTGACGGTGAAAGAAACTCGTTACCAAAACAATACTTACCCGAAAGCGGAGTTGGAGAAAGGCGGAGACGTTGGGGAGCTTATCCCTTACGGCGACGCGTTCGCGTATCCGCAGGACGGGAACATAAACGGGAAACGCAATCAGATTCTCGCGTTTCTAGTCTTCCGCACAAGTGTGGATGAAAAACACCGGGTTCGTGGTGGAAACGAACTGTTACGACAAGGAGCACAGTAATGAAAAAGATAATCAGTTTAACAGTCCTTTATTCTTTGTTTCTGGTCGTAATATGTCGACCAGTCATCGTCGATGCACAAACAACTGTTCGGTCAGACCCGCGAGGGTTGAACCGCTATACGTTGAACGGCACTAAAAAGCCGTTAAGCATCTTTACGCTTCCTCAATACGATCGTCGTATTGGAGAAAGCAAATTTTTCGATGGTTTTGGCCGCAAGACAGCTACGGAGCTTGGCCTTGAGAACGCTGAATTCTGCAATGAGTTCGGCGATCACGCTGAGTGCGGTAATCTCGAAGGCAAAGCAGTTATCCGATTCAAAAACGGGATGGTTGGGGACGAGGCTTATCTTGAAGGATGCTTAAAGAACGGTAAGACGTTCTTTAACAGAATCAAGATTTACAAAAAGCCGCCACCACCAGTCGTGGTTGAAAAGGTTGAGCTTTGCTCAAACATCGCGATCGCTGTAAAAGATGTGCCGTCGGACTGGACAATTACCAGAACGACAAGTACGGTAACTTGCAACTTTCCGGTACCACCGGCGCCCGAGGCGAAAATCATCACTAACACGGTTGATAACACCTGCAAGCCAGGGGTGATGAACCGAATATTCGAGGAGCATAATAAGAAGGGTTTTAATCCCCAAGAGTTGGTCACTACCAAGCTGACCGGTTCTACTTATGACATTCCCCGAATAATGTCGTTGATGGCTGTAACCGAAGCAACCAGTAAACTGACCGATTTGGTCATTTATTACAACGGTTGTGACTACGCTGTTTACGGACTAAGCGTGGTTAAGGGAGGTCTCGGTTGGTGGAAGTGGGTTATCCCTGCGCTCATCGCCGCCGCTTTCTTACTCGGCCGTCTAACCGTTCGGTGTCCCGTGACGCCAATTAAGGTAGAAGTCAGGCCCCCCGATCGTGGGCCGCTATAAGTTGAATTTCTCTTTCGAGAATTAAAAAACCAGGCGACTGGTTTCTGACTGACAGGTCAATAATAACTCACGTTATTGTTGCCTGTCTTTTTTTTGCCCAAAATCGGCGAAGCTCTATTTTTTTGCTATACTATAGATACTTAATACTAATACTCAAACAATGAAACTTTCTGTGGTCATTCCGGCTTATAACGAGGCGGAGCGGATAACAAACACTTTGCAAGATATTGACGGTTACTTAAAACAGCAAAGCTACGATTATGAATTAGTGGTCGTAGTCAACAACAGTAAGGATAAGACGTTCGCAGTGACCGAAAGCTTGCGGGCTACTAGCATTCCCAAAATTGTGGCGATGGATATTCCTGAAGGCGGCAAAGGGAATGCGGTACGACGGGGAATAATGGATAAAGCCACGGGTGACATTATTATGTTCATGGACGCTGATAACGCTACGCCGATCTCCGAGATTGCCAAGTTCCTGCCGTTCTTTGAGCAGGGGTATGATGCGGTAATCGGTTCGCGGGAAATTAATCCTGAGTTACTGAAAGTAAAACAGAGTTTGAAACGACAAATTTTAGGATGGGGTAGTCACTTGTTAGTTCGCATAGTATTACTGCCAGGAATTTATGACAGCCAATTAGGGTTTAAAGCATTTACCAATAAAGCGGCCAAAGAAATTTTTAATCGCATTACAGTGCTCGGTTGGGCATTCGATATGGAAGTATTGGCCATCGCCAAAGCGCGTGGTTTCAAAACGAAAGAGGTTGGCGTATTGTGGTCTGAGTTCGGCGGCGGTCATGTTCCCATGAGTGCGTTTGCAGAATCGCTGGTAGATTTGTTTCGCATCAAACTCCGCTACATTCAAGGGTTGTATAACAAGTAAAATAAAGTTTTGATAAAGATAGGAAAAATCGCCCTAGGGGCGGTTTTTTGTTATACTTACATTCATGACATCTAAGAATCCTTCTATAACCTCGCGACGTAATCGCACTAAAAGAGCTATCACAATTATAATAGTTATTGTTTTGGCTTTAGCTATGGCTCTTTCTATTCTCGG
This sequence comes from Candidatus Doudnaibacteriota bacterium, assembly GCA_038230955.1. GTDB lineage: Bacteria > Patescibacteriota > Doudnabacteria > UBA920 > UBA920 > JBBRMG01. Next base: position 35,447 of record JBBRMG010000008.1, read on the forward strand.
CACTTTTGCCGCTTCCGCAGCCAGCACCACCGATTTTTCATCTATCTCTCAGAACTCACCAATTTTGGGTAAGCAGATAGTTGGGGATAGCAAAGGTGTGAGCACAATTAATTTTAACTATGTTATCAAGTTAAAAACTAACGACTCTCAAATTTTAAAACCGTTTGTTAGTTCTGCCGAAAGCATTTTTGCTTTTAGTAGCAGTCCGGCGTTCGCTCGGGTTTATAGTTTTCGATCCCCAGCCCCGTTAGGAGTTTTGCGTCAGGCATTAACTGGCCAGTATGAGTACTTAGAGCTGGATCAATCGGTTACAGTAAAAGCCCAAACCACTTTAGTTGCTAATGCACTAAACCCAGTATTTACGAATGACCCTGGATTTACGGGCGACCCAGCAAACATAGATCGGCAGTGGGCCTTACCTAAAGTTGGATTTACCAATGCTTGGCGGTCCAGTACTGGATCAACAGACGTTGTTGTCGGAGTCATAGACACCGGCATTGATGAAACTCATGAAGACTTCACCAACACTCGTTTTGCCGAAGGGATAGATTTGCTCACAGGCCAAACCATTCGTGTCGGCACAAATGCCGACGATAACGGTCATGGCACTTTAGTCTCAGGCGTCATTGGCGCCACACCGAATAATGGTATTGGCGTTGCTGGTGCCGCTTGGAAAGTCACTCTCCTTCCGGTTAAAGCTTTGGACTCAAAGGGCTCCGGCACTTCTTCTGCGGTTTCTCAGGCCATTGTCTGGGCGGCAGATCATGGTGCCGCTATTTTAAACATGTCTTTGGGCGGACTGGGATTTGGTCACGACACCACTTTGGCCAATGCTGTTAGTTATGCTTATCGCAAAAATGTTTTGCTTGTCTCTGCTGCGGGGAATGATGCGGCTATTACTGGTGGCGATCTTGATGTGAATCCCGTTTTTCCGATTTGCGATGACAACGGGGAAAACATGATTCTTGGAGTTACGGCATCTGATCAAAACGATATTAAACCAGATTTTGCTAACTTTGGTAAAGTCTGTGTTGATGTGTCGGCTCCGGGCAAACGAATTCTCTCTACTATTAACCACGACCCAGTCACTGGTAGCTTTGCTCCTGACTCGTATGCTTATGCATCAGGTACATCTTTAGCAGTACCCTATGTGGTGGCCCAAGCTGTACTATTGAAATCGGTATACCCATTGGCTACTAACAAGCAATTGCGTGATCGCATTATTTCTAGCGCTGTTAACATCGACGCTAATAATTTGAGCCAATGCGCCAGCGGTTCTTGCCGCGGCTTAATCGGCTCAGGCCGTATAGATGTGTCGGCCAGCATAGCCACACCTATTGTCGCATATAGTATTAAAGACGGGGACGTGGTCAAGATGCGCGATACCGGAGTGTTCTATTATATTAGCGGGGGCAAACGCCAACCCATTTCTGACTTTGTGTTCAATCAAAGATTTAAGAACGCTCCAATTATAGATGCTTACCAATCGGATGTGTCGCAGTATCCTATCGGCCAGTTCGCCGAACCGTTAGATGAGACTTTAGTAATGATGCCCAATGACCCTACTGTATATTCCATGTCCAAAGGGTTGCGTCTGCCTGTGACCTACCAAGTATTTTTATTGCGTCACTATTCATTCAACAAAACTAATGTGTTGAGTTTCGAAGAGATGAGCTCATGGTTAATCGGAAGTTTTTTGGCTCCACCGGACGGCACATTGCTCCGTACCCCTGGTAATCAAACTGTGCACTGGGTTGTGGGCGGTGTGCTTCACCCGATTAATTACAATTTTTACATTGAACGAGGATTGAACATATTCCCGGTTGTCTATGTTAGTGATAATGACCTGAAAGGTTTCTCTAAGGGTGAAGCCTACATTAGGTAAGGCAACCATATTGAGTATGCTATACTAAAATAGGTTCTATTGCATCGAAAATAAGTCGCTAACGTTTCCAATCGTTTTCTCACGCAACGGAAGCTATAATTATCGCCAACATACATTATGAAAAATAAAATCGCTTTATTTACAGTTGCAATTATATTTTCTCTCACACCTGTGCTTGTTTTTGCCCAGGAAGATATTAATGCAGGGTTTAATCCAAATCAGTTAATTACTGATGCCACTTTTTCTGATACGAAAACTTTCGGCGGTGCCGCAGGAGTGCAGAAATTTTTGGAGAGCAAAAATAGTCCTTTGGCCAATACCTCAGCCCAATTCGTGGCGTTGTTGAAAGAGCCTAACATTACTATATTAAAGCAGTCATTGTCGGACCCTGAGCCGAGCTTAGACCACAATCGTTCGGCCGCGGAATTAATTTGGGATGCCGCCCAGGTCTCGGGTTTGAATCCGCAAGTTATTTTGGTCACTCTCAATAAAGAACAGAGTCTCATTACAGGCCGACAAACCGCGAGCACTGACCAAATGCAAAGAGCGTTAGATTTTGCCTTGGGGTTTGGCTGTCCAGATAGTGCCGCTTGCGGCGATATCTATCGTGGGTTTTACTTTCAATTATTCGGTAACTTAGATAGTACCGGCAACCGTTACTTGGGTGCCGCTGGTTCCTTGATTCGATCCTTCAATGCCCCTGGTGGACGAGGTCCGGCAGTGGCTGGAGTACCAGCAAAGACGGGTGACACAATTACTTTGGATAATACTTTAGGTGGTTATAACGGAGTGCAACCTCAGCAAATCATCAACTTGTCTAATAACGCGACGGCCGCTTTGTACCGCTACACTCCACATGTTTTCAATGGCAACTACAATTTCTGGAAGTTCTTCAATTCTTGGTTCCGTTATCCCAACGGCACTTTAATTAAAGGCACGGATGGGCTGACATATATTATTCAGAATGGAACGAAACAATCGGTTACAGCTTTCGTCGCTCAAACTCGGGGCTTAAATATTTCCACAGCTATTCAAGCGTCTCAAAATGAGCTGGACGGATATCCTACAGAAAAACCATACACTCCTGCTGACAATACTATTATTTCGGTTGACGGCAAACTGTTTGTGTTCACCGATAGCGTAAAGCACCCAGCGTCTAGTTTTATTGTTACTCAACGAGGTTTAAACCCAGCTTCTGCTGTGGTCGTGTCTGCCAGTGATGTTGCTGTATTCGTGGACGGCCCACAGTTAACTCCATCCGATGGCACAGTGCTCAGAGGGACTACTGGGCAAGCAGTTTACTCGGTTCAAGCGGGCACATTGAAATTGTTCGTGCCGTTAACTTTTGCCCAGCGTAATGCCGGTAAATTAATGCAAATAATTCCTGACGATGAGTTAGCAACCTACCCAAAGAGTGGTTATGTGCCGCCGGCCAATGGCAGTTTGGTTAAGCCGGATGATTCCCTAGGAGTGTTCGTAGTAGAAGAAGGTTCGGAACATCCATTGACCGCTGAACTGTTTCGCAACCGCGGTTACAAGTTCGCCAACATTTCTATTGTTAGCCACGATGTCCTGAACTCTATTGGCGTCGGGGCCATTGCTACTCCTCATGACAACACTTTCTACAAAATCGGTGGGCAGATGTACTGGTACAAAGATGGGACCCAGCATGCTATCTCGTCATTCGTTTCTGCTCAGAAGAAAATTAGTTCAGATTTCAATTTTGGCGTCGATGAAGGCAAGGCCTGGCCAACAGGCACCCCAATATCACCCCGTGACGGCACTATTATAAAAGGTGATGCATCGCAATCAGTGTTCTTCGTTCAAAATGGTCAGTTGAAACCTTTGACCGCCGAAGCTTTCGCTAAACGAAAAATTAAACCAAAACAAATTTCTGTCTTGCCTCAAGCCGAGGTAGACTCTTACGCTAAAGGGGACACTCTAACTCAGTAGCTCGTGGCATCAGCATCGAAAAACATTTTTTGGTTGTCGCTATCCCGCGCAGTAGCGTTATTGCTGTTATTCTTTGCATACGCAAAGCTGTTTCGGTATTTCGGGCCGACTATTTCGGGCCAGTATCAGTTTGTCTTGTCCTATGTCACTATTTTTGGGGTGATAATAGATTTCGGGTTGCTCCAGTACATCATCAAGAAAATAAGTGAGCAGCCGGATCAGGCAAAAAAATATTTCCATAACTTTTTAGCGGCTGAGGTTGTTATCACGCTTCTAGTGTACACAGTGATGATTTCGATTGCTGTGATTAATCATTACGAAGTGCAAGTGTTTTACGCTATAGTGGTGGCGGGGCTAGGCACTTGTGTTAATGGACTGGCCTATCCGTTCTTGGCAGTTATGACCGCGTTTACCGATCTAAAGCGAGTCGCGGCCATTAATTTTGTTAGTTCTATAATTAATGCGACAATGATATTCATTACCGTGGCTACTCACCACGGCATTGTGCTATTGGCGGCTCAGCAGTTAATTTTCGCGTTCATTCAGCTAGGATTGTATTACTTCTTGATCAAGCGTTATATCCATAAGCCAGATATTATGTCAGCTATGCGGTCGCTGGATTTGGCGTTATTAAAAAAAACGCCCGGTAAATTCGATTTGATCTTCAAC
>JBBRMG010000009.1:0-39696 GCA_038230955.1 Candidatus Doudnaibacteriota bacterium
AAAGTTTTTGAAATTCAATATGGAATTGGCAAACGAGGAAGTAAACGGAGAAAAAATCCGTGTACTTCAAAAAGTCGGTTCGAACTTTCAAATTAAGGATCGAACCGTACTTTTTGAGCCACGCGGAGCGTGGAAAACCCTTTTAGATTCTGAATTCGGCGGGGGGAATGCATTAGTGTCGGCGCTTCGCGCCGACCCCATTTCGGCTTCCAATTCCGATTTTCAATCTTGGCGGAGATGACGGGACTCGAACCCGCAAGTCGGGATGTCAGCTCTCGACTTATTCCCACGAATCACCCCCCAGACATTTATCTTAATTAACACGCGTTCAAATAACGCTAAGTTTATTATTAAGTTTCAATAAAAAAACCCGCCGAATGGCGGGTTAATGACACTCCCTTTACGAAAACGTGGAGAAGCTTGGTAAATAAATATTATATTTTTATTGCTTTTATAACCATGACACTTGGAACAGGACTTTTGGCAAGCTTGCCTTTTCTCAAGGCTCGAGTAGCGGGCTCAACCATCTGCTCGACTAACAGGCCATGTTTGGCGCAACTGTTTATGTAATAGCTTAAGGGTCTCATATGGGTGTAGTACTCAATACTTTTGCCTTTGCTTTCTTCCCACTTTCTATGGACGAGTACGGTATAATTTTTTCTGTATTTGAGCCCTCGTTTCATAATAGGGCTGAGTTTGGCGGAAGCTTTTTCATTGCTTAATGATGCTTTCATAACGAACCAAAGAGGATGAGTGATGGTAAAAATTAGCATGCCACCTGGTTTGAGTATTGATGCTATTCCTTTGGTTAAGGCATCGATATCCTTGATATAAAATATTCCTTGATGAATTATGACCGCATCAAATTTACGTTTAGGCAGGCCTTTGCAGTCAGACCCTTCACGGACAGAGTATTTAATTCCGTTAGAGTCATATTTGGTTTGAGCAATTTTGATTAATTCTGGCGCCACGTCTGAGGCGTAAACTGTTGCGCCAGCTTTATACAGCTTACGCGCCAGAAAGCCGTTGCCTGTGGCAATTTCGTAAATTAATTTGCCCTTGGGTTGCTCGATCATGCCCGTAATAATTTTGACGTTTTCGCGAACAGACTCCACTCCGGTATTGCCAGTCTTGGCGTCCCAGGCTTCGGCTATGTGGCCGAAAGATGTTTTTACTTTCATGTGTATTTTAGTTAACTAAAAGCCGAGCGCGAGCCCGGCTTTGTTGTGTGAATTAGACTTCGATAATAACCGGCAAGATCATTGGTCGGCGTTCTGTTTTTTGGAACAGATACTCACCAATTTCGTCGCGGATGACTTGGCGTAAGTACGCCCAGTTTGGTTCGAGCTTGGCTTTACCTTGGCCTTCCGCAATTTTGCGCACTTCATGCTTCACTTCGCGAATTAGGTCATCATTGTTTTTCATGTAAATGAAACCGCGAGACAGAATGTCTGGCTGTTGAGTGAGTTTGCCGGTGCGGCGGTCGAGCGTAATAATAATGACGAACATGCCGTCTTGAGCCATGAGTTGGCGATCACGAATGACCACTTCACCAACATCACCAACGCCTAGTCCGTCTACAAATACGTAGCCAGCCGGAATTTTTTCGTCATGCTTTTTGGCAATACCGGCGGCATCGATTTCTAAGACTTGGCCGTTTTCCATCAAAAAAGTATTCTCCTCTGGTAGGCCAATGCTTTGGGCCAGTTTACCATGGGCGGCTAACATGTGATGTTCGCCGTGAATAGGCATGAAGTATTTTGGTTTAACTAGCTGCATCATTAACTTCAATTCTTCTTGTTGAGCGTGCCCTGAGGTATGAATGTCCAAAATTTTGTTGTAGATAACAGTTGCGCCTTCGCGGGTCAAGTTATCGAGGACAGAAACAACCGAACGCTCGTTCCCTGGAATAGGGGATGCGGAAATAATTGCAGTGTCACCTTTTTTAATTCTAATAGAGCGATGTTCGCCGCGAGCCATACGGGCTAACCCGGCAGACTCTTCACCTTGAGACCCTGTGGTCAGAATAAGAATTTGGTTATCTGGAAATTTCGCCGCTTGTTCAGATTTGATAATAATCTTTGGCTGAATTTTTAAGTAGCCAAGGCTTAAAGCAATTTCAATGTTATTAACCATGGAGCGGCCAGTAACAATAATCTTGCGATTGTTCTTAGCGGCAACATCAAACACCTGCTGCATACGAGAAATCAGAGAGGAGAAGGAAGCGAAAATAACGCGGCCTTTAGCGTCGCTAATGGTGCGATCAATGGTTACGCCTAAGTCTCGTTCGGACATACAGTACCCTGGTTTTAGTGCGTTAGTTGAGTCGCTCATTAATGCGAGTACACCTTCGCCACCAAATTGGGCAATCTTGTGGAATTCAGTCGGCTTTTCATTTACTGGGGTGTGGTCAAATTTCCAGTCACCTGTATGAATGACTTGGCCGATTGGAGTAATAATAGACAAACCGACAGAGTCAGGAATATTATGGTTTACTGCAAAGAAGCGGATCATGAAGTTGCCGACTTTAATCACGTCGTCTTTGGTAATAACGTTGAGTTTGGCGCGGCTCACTAGGTTGAATTCTTCTAAACGCTTTTTGATTAACCCAATGGTTAACGGCAAGCTGTAAATCGGTGGGTCCCCGAGCTTGGCCAGTAAATAGGGGATAGCGCCGGTGTGGTCCATGTGACCATGGGTAATGAAAATACCGCGAATATTCTTTTTCTTTTCTTCCAAATAAGTTACGTCAGGAATGATGTAATCAATTCCTGGTGTGGTTTCGTCTGGGAAGGCAAATCCGGCATCGACAATGATAATATCATCGCCGAATTCGTAGACCATCATATTAGCGCCCACTTCTTGTAAGCCACCTAACGGAATAATCCGGAGGTGTTGACGAGAAGCGGTTTGGCGACTGCTGATAGCAGTGGCTGGAGCTGTTGTCGGCGTACTGGTTGGTGTAGCAACAGCGCGACTAGTTGTAGCTGGGCGACTCATTGGTGGCCGGGCTGTTAGTGGCCGTGCCATGGGTCTTGGCGTCATAGGACGCGTGGTTGTTGGTCTCGAAAGCGGACGAGTGGTCAGCGGACGAGTGGTGGTTCTACCGGGCACCATTCTAGGACGTTCCTGTGGGCGCTCAGTAGTTCCTGAGGGTTGAGTTTTATTTAACATAAACTCCTTACAAAACGTGGTCGGATGCAGCAGAGTAACTACTCTTACGAGAGAACCGGAACGCATGCATAAAAAGGACGCAAGTTTTTTAATTATTATTTTTCGTTTTGTTTGTCATGTAAGAGTGGCTTCCGGGGCCGCCTCTGTAGGACAAGTTACACGCCGCTACGAACAATTCGTAAGACTGGTTGGTGCAATTAACAAATGAAAATATGCTTGATGCTTAAAGCAGGCTTTCATCTACTAACTACTCTATTGATGATTTCGGGGAACTGATGGATGCATTATACACTAATGATATAAGTTTGTCAAAAAATTATAATCATCAATAGTCCAAAAAGGCTTTAATTAAGGGACTTATTTCATACTTGGGTTCATTCATTTAAAAAGAATAGGCGGCCGTGTAAATAACGACCGCCAGATTTAATATGTGTGAAATGACTCTCATCCATATTTCGATTAAGATAGCGGGCCTCCTATAGCCATCCATTTTGACACAGTTCCCTTTAGTTCATTTAATTCTCGAATCGCTCCATCGTAGCCATGTTTTGTGATGTTATCTTTGGCCCGATTTGCATGTTTCCATACTGCGATCATATTGTGCATTTCTTGAACATTAGTCAAGAACTTGCCTAGTGCGCCCCAAAAGTCCTTGGAATCACCGATATCGAGATTGAAACTCCCGGTTCTGCCGGCTATTTTTAAGCGTATCTCGGATGGCTTGGCCCCGATCATTTTTCTAAAGCGTGATGGGTATCCAGCACATTGCATTATGTTGGTTTCTTTAGAGTGTGCTTCGGGTGGAAAAGTAATTGGGCACTCAAACCAAATGGTAATCGCCTTAACTATACGATGAATCGGAAGTTGTTCAAACGAATGCACCGTTGTACGAATGTCGTGTATGGCGCCGTACAGACTGTTATTGTAGGTGAAGCTGCCCAAGCCGATGCTTTGACTTGCCTCGGATGGGCCGAGATCTTTCCTGGTTTTGAGCCAAGATAAATGCAGGTCGTTGAGTTCGTGCGTCTTGAATGAATGCACTACATTTTTAAATGAAGCCATTTTTCCTCCGTTATTGTCGCCGTTAGGCGAAACTCCCAGATTAGGCACTGGAGCACTGCCATTCGGCCCTTGAGCCGGTTAAGCGATAGAGCTTACTTAACGTACTAATATAAGCAAAATTGAGTGTTTTGTCAAGAGACTCGGTCACCTCTCGCTATTCTCATTTCGCTTTGCTTAATTCGAATGACGCTACGGCGACCCCTGCCGCTATTTGTTGCTCCAACTAGTCGCAACAAATTTCACCTGCGGTGAATCGCTCTTTTTCGAGCCCTCATTTCAAGAACCAAAAAAATAAACACCAATAATGGCGTTTATTTTTTTGGTGCCCGAGGAGGGACTCGAACCCTCACAGCCTTGCGACTATACGCACCTGAAGCGTACGTGTATACCAATTCCACCACCCGGGCTTAAATATTATAGCTAGTGCATTATAGTCAAGCTAACACTTTATTTCAATACGCGGCGTTCGTCCAAGTACCAATTTGGCAGATCATAGAACCGATTTGGGGTGTCGTATAAATTGGCTAGTCCCACACCTTTCATAGAGTGGTCAATGGCATAAATGTACATGCTTTGGTTGAGGAAGATGGCTGGCGTTTCTTCACTGATTAAGGCTTGAAACTGACGGTATTTATCATCGCGAATATTTTTATTAGTATTACTGCGAGCTTCGCTGATGAGCTTGTCGGCAATAGGATTGTTAAATCCGGTTAGATTAAGTCCGGGATTTTTAGATTGGCTAGAATGCCAGAAAATGAATGGGTCTGGGTCCGGGCCTAGCTTTTGGGCAAACACTAATACATCGAATTTGCGTGGACGGATAACTGTTTCGGTCAGTTCCTTGGTTGGTAAAATATTTAATTTTACCTTTATACCCAGTGACTTCCACTGGTCGGCTAATTTTTCGGCAGTTTTTGTGTTCAGAGCGAAGTCATTAGTGGCAATAGTAAACTCCATAGCGACATTGCCTTTAGTGCGCAAGTTGGACTGCGGATTTAGTTTCCATCCGGCTGCATCTAGCATTTGAGCTGCGACATCATGATTAAATGTAGTAGTAGACTTCGGCAATTTTGTAACCTGTTCTGGTAGTACCGGACCATCAAGTAGCAATGCGTTGCCATTGAATACATCATGAAGGATATTTTGTTTGTCAGTAGCTGTATTGAGAGCTTTGCGCACTGTTTTATCAGCGAAAATTTTGTTGGATAAATTAAAGAATGCTGCTTGATATTGAGGCAGTGGCAGTTGTAAGATTTGCAAAGCCGAACTGTCTTTGTCTAAATAGAGATTCTTATCAAAGGGCACAAAGCCAAAGCCACTAGTTTGACGCCCATGCAGTCCTTGCAGAACATCGTCATAGTTATCATAAAAGACCAGTTTGACCGTGTCTAAATGGGGTTTTGATCCGCTGTAATCGGTAAATGCTTGTAGTTTAATGCTCTGAATGGTTCCTTGGGGCAGTTTCTTTATTTCTGTAATCCGAAACGGTCCGGTCCCAATGGCTTCCAAGTTATCTTGGGATAAAACAAAAGCATCTGGTTTAACATTTTCCCAAACCGCTTTGCTCAAAATCGGCAATGTTAGATTAGTGATGAAAGGACCCGAGACATCGCGAACTTTAAAGACAATAGTGAAATCATCTGTTTTTTCAACTGTGGTGTTCATCCATTCTGACCGATGTGGGCTATTGTATCGGGGGTCTTGAAGGGTATGGATGGTAAAGACTACATCATCTGCACTGAACGGTTTTCCGTTATGCCATGTGACCCCATGTTTTAGTTTTACGGTATATTGTTTTTGGGTTGCATCAATCGTCGGCAGTGATTCCGCTAAGTCTGGTGCCAAAGCACCAGCGTTACCGTATTTATAGAGACCAGAAAACACTAGGTTTACTATTGAGTCATCTGTCTCAGTCGATGCCAATAGGGGATTAATAAGACGAGGTTGGCCAATAATGGCTTCGTCATATTCACCGCCGTTCGTTGGTTTTGGTACGGTGATAGCCAGGTACGCTTTGTTTAAAGAAAATGTAGCGCTAGCAAAAGCGATGCCCAGTAATATGATAGCTATGATCCGTTCTTGTCGGCCCATTAACGAAAAAACTTTCCCGAGAGTGGAAAGACGAAGGCGAGGGAGCAAGCGGACGTTGGAAGCAATTTGCTTACTTTCACGGATTAAATTTTGAGCTGACGTGGGCACGAGTTTACTTTTTGAGCAACAGGCTGGCTATGCTTAAGCCGACAAACAAAACGCCGCCGACAATGGTGGCATAAAATAGCCACTTGTCTGAGCCGCGTCGAGTCTGGCCGATGCTGCCTGTCCCACCGAATACATTGGACAACCCGGCAGATTTATTCTGGAGGGAAATCATTATGATCAGAGCGACCATAACTGCCATATTTACGATGGTTAAAATAGAATTTAGATTTTTCATATAATCAATTATTGCTGTGTTACTATACAATATTTCTCTTTAAAGTGTCAATGCAAATGTTTTTTGACCATTTCTGCTTTAAAGGGGCCTATTAGTTCAGTCAGTTTCTCAATCGGGGTCTGCTGAATTTGAGCAACTGTACCGATTTTTTGTTTTAGCAGTTTTTTTGTGGTTGGGCCGATTCCCGGAATGTCATCTAGCGCCGATTTGATCGCACTTTTACTACGTAAGTTTCGATGGAACGTTATTCCAAACCGATGAGCTTCATCACGTAAGCGTTGCAACATTTGGAGAATAGGGTTGTCATGAGGAAGGATAATTGGGATGCTATTGCCTGGCAAAAAAATTTCTTCAATGCGTTTGGCCAGACCAATAACCGGAATTTTTAGATTTTTTTCGCGCAGGACTTTTACAGCGACTCCAAGTTGTCCTTTGCCGCCATCTATAACTATCAGATCAGGTAATTCCCAACGAGATTTATGTGATGTAGTTTTATTTTTGTCCGCTGCTGCTTGATCGGTATGGCGGACACTTAGTCGGCGCGAGAGCATCTCTTCCATCATAGCAAAATCGTCCGGAGTGTCTTTAATGTTGATCTTAAATTTCCGGTATTCAGATTTAGCCGGCATGCCAGACTTAATCACAACCATACTGCCAACCGGATTGGTTCCTTGAATATTGCTAATATCGTAGCCTTCAATACGCTGGGGTAAGGCCGGGAGGTTTAGTAATTCTTTCAAGCCGTGAAGGATTTCAGTAACTGCATCTATATTTGTGGCTTGGGTACTTTGCCATTTTTTCAGATATTGCTGGGCATTAGCTATTCCCAAAGTAATTAGTTTTAATTTTTGGCCACGAGTCGGGGTGTTAATGTTAATTTTGTATTTGCTTCGGCTTTTCACTAAAGTGGCGATGATTGCCGAATTAGCCAGTGGTTGTTCAACATAAATATCGTGCGGTAAATCTGTGGCCTGCGCATAATACATTTCAGCGAACGATTGAAGGATTATGGCAGCCCGCTGGTCATTAGGTATATGAAGGATGTTTTCATAAACAAAGTCCTCTTTATCTATTAGTTTCCCCTCGCGGACTTTAAACAGATTTACGCAAGCGGACATTCCCTCTATAAATATAGAGACAAAGTCCCAATTGATCTTTTGAGGGAACATGGTGACCTGGCGTTCATCCAAAACTTCAATGGCCTGTAACTGATCGCGTAAGCGAGCGGCCCGCTCGAATTCTTTAGCGGCAGATGCGGTGGCCATTTCTTGTTTCAGCTCTGCTTTAACCAGAGAAGTTTTTCCCGACAAGAATAGGGTAATGCGGCCAAGCTGTTGTTGGTACTCATGCATGCTGATAGCGCCAATGCAAATGCCGGGACATCGGTGCAGGAAATAATAAAAGCAAGGTCTACTCCCGGGTTGCTTATTAGCGCAATAGGGGAAAATCCGCCGCACAAAGTCTAAGGTCTGGCGAATCTTGCGAGTGGACGAATAAGGGCCAAAGTATTTCGCGGTCTTGCTGTCATTCTCAACTTTGCGGGCATAGACAATTTGTGGTATCGGAGTGGAGGCATCAATTTTAATAAACGCGTAGTTTTTATCGTCTCGTAATTTAATGTTGTAAGCCGGTAAGTACTCCTTAATTAAAGTGTTCTCTAAAAATAAGCTTTCCAGTTCTGAGTTGACTACCGTGTAATCGAGATCGGTGGCATCGGCCATGAGAAAAGGCAATTGGGTTCGAGTATCGCCCGTGCCGAAATATTGGGCTACGCGACTGCGCAAGTCCTTAGCTTTGCCCACATAAATTACTGCACCGTTCTTATCCAGAAATTTATAAACGCCAGGGCGATGGGGAATATCTTTCAGTTTGTCTTTTAATGCGGCCACATGTCTATTATATACGGTATGTTTACAAATATAAACGGGTGTAGTTTAGGGGCTATAATCATTCGTATTTAACGTTTGATATTAGCCCTCTTGTTTTATCTCCAAATTTGTGGTATCCTGATGCTCAGTTTGCGCCTATGGTAATTTTGGCATCTATTCGCCTCACCAACTGCGCAATTTCTACTACTTTTAAGATAAAAAATGAATGGCTTCTAAAGACTCAGCTAAAACTTCTAAAAACATAAAGAGTGAATTTGGCAAGATTGTCATTCGCGGCGCCCGTCAGCATAACCTGAAAAATGTTGATTTGGATTTACCTCGCAACAAGCTAATTGTTATGACAGGGCTTTCTGGTTCCGGAAAGTCTTCGTTAGCATTTGATACCATATACGCGGAAGGCCAACGTCGTTATGTTGAATCCTTGTCTGCTTACGCTAGGCAGTTTATTGGTCTGATGGATAAGCCTGATGTTGATAAGATTGAAGGGCTTAGTCCGGCAATTTCGATTGATCAGAAATCCGCTTCCCATAACCCTCGTTCTACTGTTGGTACTGTCACCGAAATTTATGATTATTTGCGTTTGCTTTATGCTCGCATTGGAATTCCTCATTGTCCGGAATGCGGTCAGTTAATTGAAGGGCAGACTTTACAGTCCATGGTTGATCAGCTTATGGCTCTGCCGCAGAATACGCGCATTATGCTAATGGCACCATTCATTCGCGATCAAAAAGGGGAGCACAGATTAATTTTTGAGCAGATAAAAAAAGCCGGATTTGCTCGCGTGCGCGTTGATGGCACAGTGATGGATTTGAATGAAGCTCAAGGGCTGCAACTGGACAAACAGAAGAAACATAGCATTGAAGTAATCGTAGACCGCATTTCCATTAGCCCCGAAGATCGCGGTCGTGTTTCCGAAAGCCTAGAGAAAGCTTTGGATTTAGGTGATCAGCTAGCTGTGGCGGCAATTATGGAAGGGGATAAGATTGTCCGAGAGCTTTCCTTGTCTCAGAAATTTGCTTGTCCTAATGGTCACGAAGTCCACCTAACAGAATTAGATCCGCGGGAATTTTCGTTTAACAGTCCTCATGGTGCTTGTCCGGAATGTAAAGGTTTGGGGACAAAGCTAACCATAGAAGCAGACTTAGTCATCCCTAATAAGCGATTAACATTGGCAGAGGGTGCAATTCGACCATGGAGCAAAACTACTTCACGGTTGTCTTGGTATTCCCGCATATTAGAGGCTGTCGCCAAGGTATACGGTTTCAGTATTAGCACCCCAGTGAAAGATCTGCCACAGAAATATTTAGATGTTATTTTAAACGGCACGGGCGATAAAAAAATTCGTATTCCTGGGGAAGCCATGTTTAAAGGTGGCTATGAGGCTCCATTTGAAGGAGTGATTCCGAATTTACTCCGTAAATATAAAGATACTGACTCCGACTATATGCGGAGTGAGATTGAAAATTATATGCGTATTCGGCAGTGTCCCACCTGCCAAGGTAAACGGTTGAAGCCAGAAGTTTTAGCGGTTACTGTAGGGGGCCTGGGCATTGTTGACGTTTCCCAGATGAGCATTGAAGACGCGGCTAAATTTTTTGAAGGGTTGCCGAAAAAATTGAAAGCTCGGGAAATGGCTATTGCTAATTTAATTCTGAAAGAAATTATTGCTCGCTTGTCGTTTTTGTTGAATGTCGGGTTGTCGTATTTGTCTTTAGATCGCGGCGCCGATACTTTATCTGGCGGAGAAGCTCAGCGTATTCGTTTAGCCACACAAATTGGCTCTGGCTTAACCGGTGTTCTTTACATATTGGACGAACCGTCTATTGGCCTACACCAACGTGATAATGGACGGTTGCTCCGGACTTTAGTGGAACTGCGTGATTTGGGAAATACAGTAATAGTAGTGGAGCATGATGAAGAAACCATTCGTGCAGCCGACTGGGTAGTGGACATTGGCCCCGGCGCCGGTAAACATGGCGGGGTCTTAGTAGCAGAAGGCAGTCCTGACCAAGTAGCTAAGAACAAAAACTCAATCACAGGACAGTATTTGTCCGGTAAAGAAAAAATTGATGTTCCGAATCGTCGCCGGCCAGGTAATGGCAAAAAGATTTCAATTGTCGGTGCTTCCGAATTTAATTTAAAAGATGTTAATGTCGATATTCCTTTGGCCAAATTTGTGTGTTTGACCGGTGTTTCTGGTAGTGGTAAATCGACTTTACTGAATGATATTTTGGCCAAAGCTTTGTCTCAGCATTTTTGGAATAGTAAAGATGAGCCGGGTGCCCACAAGAAAATTTTAGGGATTGATAATATAGACAAAGTAATTAACATTGACCAATCACCAATTGGGCGGACACCGCGGTCTAACCCAGCCACATATACCGGTGTGTTTACATTTATTCGCGATCTATTTGCAGAAACCCGTGAAGCCAAAATGAAGGGCTATAAAGCTGGCCGGTTTAGTTTTAATGTTAAGGGCGGTCGTTGTGAAAAGTGCCAAGGCGACGGGGTTATAAAAGTGGAAATGAATTTCTTGCCCGATGTATATATTACATGTGAAGAATGTAACGGCAAGCGCTATAATCGCGAAGCTCTGGATATTCATTATAAGGAACGAACGATTTCTGATGTATTAGAAATGACAGTGGATGAAGCAAAAATTTTCTTTGCTCATATTCCGTCTATTAAACGCAAGCTCGATACATTGTCTGAAGTCGGTTTGGGTTATATGCATTTAGGTCAAAACGCCACTACCTTGTCGGGGGGAGAAGCTCAACGCATTAAGTTAGCTACCGAATTATCTCGTGCTTCCACTGGCCGTACTCTATATATACTAGATGAACCAACCACTGGATTACACTTTGCCGATGTAAAGAGGTTAATTTATGTGTTAAATCAATTGGTGGAAAAAGGTAATACAGTTGTTGTCATTGAGCATAATTTAGATATGATAAAAACCGCCGATTGGGTCATTGACCTGGGCCCCGAAGGCGGCAATAAAGGTGGCCTGTTAGTAGCCGTTGGTACGCCGGAGGATGTAGCCCGAGTAAAGGGCAGTTACACCGGGCAGTACTTGAAGAATATGGTTTAACTATCCGAAATAAAAAGTGTAAGCCTCGAGCCCAGATTGCGGAATTTCTATTTCTACATTACGCGCTTTGTATTGATCAGATTCAAAAAGAGTGTAAATGTCGGCCGCTTGAATAGTGACGTCTGGCTGAACATTGCCATCAACTATAATTTTGAGAGTCACCGGTTTTATACTAGACGCGGCAAATTTTAATTTACTAGAATTGAAATTGAGTCGAATGCGGCCATAACCTTGAATAAGAGTGGCTTTTTCTGCATCGACTTTCCAGGTGCCCTCAATGGCGTAAGTGCTAGCATTAACTTTTTTGCCCGGAAAAGTGTAGACTTGAGCATCTGTCGTGAGCGTTTCGTCGTTACTCATGAACTGAGCATGACCAGAACCAAATTGCATGATCGGTGTTTTAACTTTGCCTGCATTAGGGTCAGGGCCTGCACCGGCCGACACGCCACCTGGCAAGCCTATAAGTTGTTGGATGGCGCTTTCAACAATATCGTAATCGCCTTCCCCTAAATGACTGTAGACAAGTTTGCCTTCACGATCTACTAGATAAGTGCTAGGCCAAACTATGTTTCCATAAGTGCGCCACATTGTGTAATTGTTATCTTGCGCGATAGGGTAAGTCAAGCCGAATCGATTAATAGCCGTTTCTACATTTTCCGTGACCCGTTCAAAAGTGTACTGGGGAGTATGGATACCGATGACAACCAACCCCTGACTTTTGTACGTCTCGTACCACTTAGACAAATGGGGAAAATAATGAATAGAATTAATAGAAGAATAAGTCCAAAACTGAACTAGCACCACCTTACCTTTTAAGTCAGACATTTTTATCGGTTCACTGTTAAGCCATTTGTCGATACCGGAAAATTCCGGAGCCGGACCACGATTCTTAAATGTAATGTTGCTAGCATTGCCTTCACCGGCAGTGACTTGAGGAGAGCCGGAATTGCCGATGCCCAGGAATGACAAAGAGTCTCGGCCACCATGAGTCAGTTTCCAGTAGGTGCCACCAAGTATGAGAATGATGACGGCGATAATAATGTAGGGGAGAGCTTTGCGCATGAGTATATTATACACTAGATGGATTTGGGATAAAAAAAGCAGACTGTTTAGAGTCTGCTTTTGTGACTTGGGTGGTGACTGGAGCGATGACTTGGATGACGAAGCCGCTATACTAAATTTATCTACTCACAGATATGACGGGTCCTAGTTCAGTCGATGGCGCACTCACTGTGATGCGTTGGGTAGAAGCCTCTCGTATTATGTGGTAGCCAGTATCGTAATCAGTATTATTTATGTATCGCGCATTACTAGCTGTTGGATCAAACGGTATTGTGGAAATATAGTTGGGCGATAAGCAAGCAGCCATATCGTATCCGCCAAAGGCGATATTGGCTTCAATTGTTGGGATTGGCCCGGCAGCGCATGTGAACACACCCCGGTTTTCCGCCATGTTTTGACCGATAGCATTGAGTATTGCAGCAACATTCGTGGTTCGTTGGGTGTTTCGGGCCTGGGCAAAGTGGCGTGCAGGATTTAGAGCTACCAAAACAGCAGCTGCAAGCACCGCAATTAAGCCCATCACTACCAAGATTTCTATAAGAGTGAATCCGTCTTGATCATTTTTTGATTTCATAATGTCAGTTAATTAATTGTTGGGAGACAATGGCCAGTGATTGGCTAGTTAAGATTGTTTTAATTTTAGCTTGGCTATTTTGATATTGGGCATTTGTGATTATTGTGATTGTATCGTTGAGTTTATCTACGGATATTATGGTGCAGGAGTTGTCAGCGATTGTAATGGTTTCTCCCCCAGTGTACTGAGGCAGAAGCAGAAACTGAGTCCTTGCTCGTTCCAAACATGATCTGGTTAGTTCAACGGCTTGCTGAAATTGGCTTGTGCTAATTATGTCGGCACTGTGACTTAGAGTATCGGCAGTCACGCTTAATGCTAGCCCTAATGATGTTAGTCCTAAAATAATGACTGTATATAAGGCTATATACCCTTGATTGCTTTCAGAAACTAGTTGCTCTGCTGACTGAGAAAAGTTGACCATATATTACGAAGCTTACTGTCATCGTTTGTTGATTTGAATCGTATAATGTTTGGAAATGAGTAACGGTCGTTGTATTGGCTGATATGGGCATTGAGAGTCCATTTCCATGCTTAATCCACAGTCGGTTTGCGTCGGAGAATACTGTGATAATCTCATTATTGTTTTGTTCGTCCACTACCTCTATAACATTCATTTGGTTGCTCGATCCAGGCTTAATAATTGAGTGAAGTGATAGGAGATTATTCAGTGTGTGAATTATGAAATCTCCTTCTCTGGCGGCTTGAGATAGTGCACGCATCTGAGTATTGCTGAAGCTAGTGGCAAACGAAGTACCCATAATGCCAATAATCAGGAGAGACAATAAACTAAAATATATCAGGGTTTCGATTAAGCTCATTGGTTAGTTACTTATTATATAGAGTGCGGCGGGGTTTTCTCCCAGCACAAACAGTAACCCTATTCCACACGCCACTACATTTGCTTTGCCTGAAATGACTTGTTGTCCAATCATTGCAGCAGATCCCGGGTCAGAGATATTCCACATTTGCAGTTGCTTATTGGCATCACTTGTCCCCAGAAATAAAAGTCCTGAAGAGCCAGTCAGGCTATATATACTTGATCCCACCCTGTATTGCCCTAAGGCATTGATACTATTACTATTGTCGTAGATGCTCAGTTCCTGTGCTCCCTGAGTGCGACCAAACAACACGTTTTGGTTAATAAGGGTCAAGCTTTTACCGCGACCATTGCTGGTGGTAACCCCGTTAATTAACAAGATGTGTCCAGGGTCATCAATATTGAGAATATTTAATTCTGTGTTAGCGGCGCTGGCTACGTACAGTCGAGCGTCGTTAATTTTCAAACCGAATATGCCCGCATCAGTTTCGTATGTACCAACTTCGTTTGGCGCCAAAGGATTTGCCACATCTATTATATGCAACTCGGCTATCTGGCTTTTCTGTGTGCCCATATAGATTTTGTTATCAGAATATAGTACTGTATTGGGAATTGTCGTATTGTCATTGTAGGTGCCGGGCAGTTTATAACTTTTGATGAGGGCTGGATGCGCCGGGTCTAAAATATCAATGACTTGTAACTGAGCGTTAATACTTGTATTGCCAACAAAGGCGTACCGCCCGGCTATAGTTATAGAGGATAGCCCCGGACCGGTGTTTATTTGAGACAAGATAACGGGAGTTGTGGGACTGCTTATATCGACAATGTATAGATCTGCCATGCCGGCCGAGGATCCGTTGCTCGTTACGTAAGCTAGGTTACCCGTTATTTTAATGTCTGTCAGGTTATTGTTGAAAGGTAAAACGCTTACAATTCGAGGTTGAGTCCAATTACCGGAAAGGGTGCAGACATTGCCATTAACAATGGACCCCCAATCGGACACCGCTGTACTCAGTTCGGTATGGGCTGATTGTCCATTGGGTTTCTGCCATGCCACCGTTGCAGTAATTTCTTTTGTGTAAGAGCCGGTAAATTGTTCTATTATGGTGGTTTTGTATATGGAGTCATAGGCGGTAACATTTAAAAGATGAGAAAAATCTTTGCGACTGGCGGCTCGAGCTGAATCGACCGCTTTTTGCGCTAGGCTATTAGCCCGGATATAATTGTAATTATTTATTGCCAAATCTTGTCCGGCTGAAGTGAGTGTAGTAATGTTGACAATTAGGAGGGAAGCGAGAATAAAGGCAATCAGCAGTTCAAGCACACTCATAGTTTATGGATTAATTACACCGTTAGTGCTTATAGAGA
Organism: Candidatus Doudnaibacteriota bacterium; assembly: GCA_038230955.1. Classification (GTDB taxonomy): domain Bacteria; phylum Patescibacteriota; class Doudnabacteria; order UBA920; family UBA920; genus JBBRMG01. The sequence continues at coordinate 15,472 of JBBRMG010000009.1, forward strand.
TGGTGGCGTTACTTTGCCCGTTCGTCAGGTTGAGTAACAAGGGCGCTATAGTTTTCCCGCTAAAAGGTTCGAATTGTACTTCGTACGGACTATTTGAAACTGTGCGCGTACCAGTATTTAGTTTTATGTTTGACATGGAAGATGAATTGTACGGGTCATTAAAAAATAATATTACAGCATTATTTTCAACTCTGACTCCGTGGACATTCCCTCCACTATTGCTTAAGGCTTGAGCTCTGGCAGTTTCAAGAAGTCTGATTATAGTCGCAACATCGGCAGTAAAAAAGTACTTTTGCATACTATTAAGACTTACGGAGACAATAGACGTACTTAATAAACTGCTAATGGCTAGAGTCAATACGAGCTCGATTAATGTAAATCCTGGGTTATGGCGATAAATGTTGGGTGATCCCATATATAGGTGTGATTATTGATAAGGCGACACATCCTACGATTATTCCAATAACAATCATTAGCATAGGTTCGAGCAACGTGGTGAGCTTATCAATAAAGTCTGTTATTTCTTGGTCGTACAGTTGGGAAATATATAACAGACTTTCACTGAGAGAACCGGTGCGTTCGCCCGTCGCAATTAATTGCGCGACAATATTGGGATACAAATGGGGGCTTTGTTTAAAGGAGTGAGACACAGTAAGTCCTTGTTTCAGGTCAGTTTCCAGTTGAGCAAGCTGACTTTTATAAGTCGAGTGACTGGTTGCATCAATTGTCATTGTTACTGCTTTCATTATCGGAATATTGTTGTCCGTGAGGTGACCCAACGTTCTAGTCATATTGGCCAATACATAGTACTTCGTGATTAACTTCACAAAAGGGATTTTTAAAGATATATCGTCCAAGGTAGTTCTAAATTTTTGGGACTTCCAGACTATAATACCTACAGCAATCGAGAGGATTAAGCATCCGGCCAATATTAAATAATGTGCTGAACAGAATTTGGTGAAGGCTAATAGTATACGAGTAGTCAAGGGTAGGGGAACATGCAGGCTCGCAAAGACTGGGAGTATTTTTGGGAAGACATAGAAAAATATGATACCCAGAGTAATGCATGTGGCTAATATTACAATAAGTGGATATAGCAATGCAGTCAGAATTTTCCGTTTTAGATTATGTTGTTTTGTTAGTTCTGTGGTGATGTAATCAAAACTGTTCATGAGCGTGCCGCTGCTTTCCCCCATTTTGATTACATTAATCGTTAATGGCTGGAATGTGGTGGAAAAATGAGTTAGGGCATCCGATAAACGCTTGCCTTCTTTTATAGCGGTCAATGTAAAATTGAGCACTAACTTCATTTTGCGAGACCAGACGCCTTGTTGTAGGAGTTCACATGCTTGGGGCAATGGAGTACCAGATTTACTAAACATATGCAGCCTCTTAAATAGTAGGATCTGTTCTTTATCTTTTAGTTTAAATTTTGAATTATTCATTTGATATCCTCATAAATTCTTCTATGGTAGTAATACCGTTGACCACTTTGTCCCAGCAATCAGCCCCCAATTCAATCATTCCTTCCTTGGTGGCAATCCGCTTCATTAAATGAGGAGTTTTACGCTTCAAAGCTGCTGTGCTAATTTTTTCGGATATTTCTAATAATTCATAGACACCTATTCGGCCTTTGTAGCCGGAATTTTGGCACGACTTGCAGCCCTGCCCCCGCTTGGTGGTGCTGGGTTTTTGCATTTTTACATCTGGAAATGATTGCCGTACCATTTGCCATGATGAATCGAGCATTGGTTCATCTGTTGTGCATTTTGGGCATATCATACGAACTAGTCGTTGACTGATAATCATTTTTACCGCCGCCGCAATAAGGTAAGGTTCAACGCCCATGTCGATTAAGCGAGGGATAGTGGTCAGAGTGTCTGTCGTATGGAGAGTGGTCATAACCAGATGCCCTGTTAACGCTGCTTGTATACCTAACCTAGCGGTTTCTCTGTCTCTGATTTCGCCAACCATAATGACATCTGGGTCTTGGCGGAGGAGCGAGCGCAAGCCCTTATCAAACCCAAATCCTTTGGTTTCATTGATTGGGATTTGAGTAACTCCAGGCACGGCGTATTCTACCGGATCTTCTAAAGTTGTAATGGATAAAGTGTCTTTTCGTTTTATTGACTCCATTAAATGATAGAGAGTGGTGGTTTTTCCCGAGCCAGTGGGGCCTGTGACAATTATCATTCCACTGCTGTGCTGTAATGATCGGCGCACCGCATTCTCTATATTTAGGCTCAACCCCAGAGCGGATAGGTTTGTTGCATCGATTGCATTTGATAGCAAGCGCAGTACGATTTTTTCACCAAACTGAGTAGGCATAACCGATACGCGAATGTGTATGGATTCTTTTTTCGGGTTCATAAAAACAAATCTATTATCTTGAGGGAGACTATGTTCGTCAGTGCGCATGCTAGCCGTTACTTTTACGTACGACACGACCTCGTCCGCAATTTTTTTGTTGATGATGTAAGCGGCGCGGAGTGTTCCGTCTATGCGAAATCTCACCTTGAGTTCTTCTTCAAAAGGTTCAAAGTGGATGTCGGATGCTCCCAATTCCCAACCGGATTGGATTAAGTTCTCTACAGTATGCACTGCAGTAATGTGTTGTTTTTCTGTCATATGGGTATGATAACGAATGGGGGATGATAGAACGCTAAAGATAAACTCAAATCCAGTTAAAATCTTTTTTCATACCAAAAACCCGCCGAGTGGCGGGTTTGGATTTCTCCTCACGGTGACTTTGGAGCTTTGAGACAGGAATGAGACTACTTGTATATTAGGCATGAGTTAACTGTAAGTCAATAGAATAATATAAAATCTTTCTAAAATCTTTTAGCAAAGATTTTATGCCTGAAGCAGAAAGGCGAAAACCTTTTTACTTGGTGGACCCGCGGGGTATTGAACCCCGGAGACAAGGATCTCATTCCTGTCTCGTCACCGTGACCGGGCCCACTAAGATTAACTGTAACTAAAGCATGATTAAGTAAGGCTAAAGATTTATTCAAAACTAAATAAAATTTCTTAGCAAAGATCGCCACGCGTATAAATGGCCACTTAGCACTCTACTTGACAGAGTGCTAATTTGGTATTATTATTTCCTATACGGGACAGCCTTAAACCTCTATGACAAAATTATCCGATTTAACCCAAAGACAAGCCAGAATTCTGGCTGCAATCGTCACTTTAAACTGCGATAGCGGAGTGCCAGTGGCCAGTCGCGATTTAGTAGATAAGTACGATTTTGACATTAGCTCCGCTACTATTCGCAATGAAATGGGGGCACTTGAGAAGATGGGCTATATCCATCAGCCGCATACTTCTGCCGGTCGCGCACCAACCGATGCAGGATTCCGCTTCTTCGTTAATCAGCTCATGGATAAAGTGAAATTGACTATGCGGGAACAGGAAAGTTTGCGTACTGAAATTCTGAAGCTTCAGTTGGCCAACGTAGAGGTTGGTCGCAGGCTGTCTAAAATGCTAGCCGCTCATACTTCCCAAGCATCATTCACTATTCTGCCGCAAGAAATTTCCTCTGGCGGTCTCTCCAATATATTAGACAAGCAAAATTTGCCGCCAGAAGACGCGAAAGAAATTGCTGAGTTCTTTGACCACTTAGACGACTACGCTGAAGACATGTTGAAAGATTATTCCGACAAGTCACCCCAAGCATTCATTGGCAAAGAGTTAAAGCTGTCCAAGCGATCGGACTATTCAATGATAGTGTCTGGTTTGACTTTGCCTTCTGGCAAGAAAGGTGTAGTTGGGCTTATTGGCCCAAAGACTATGCAGTACCCCAAGAACTTGTCACTGCTCGAATATATATCCAAAATATTGGGCGCTGGCGGCGGTGCAGCCATCCTATTATTTATTTTCACAAGATAATCAAACATTAAATATATAGTTAAACGCATGAATTATGACGAAGATAAAGATGTAGATAAAGTAGCTGAACAAGATAATCCAGAACAGAATTCAGCTGCTAGCGATGCGGGCGCAATGTCCACAGAACAACTACTCCAACATTTGGCTGAGGCCCAAGAAGAAGCTCGCACCAATTTAGGGGGATGGCAGAGAACCCAAGCTGACTTTGAGAACTTCAAAAAACGCAAAGAGAACGAAGCGCAGGAGTTAGTAATTTTTGCTCGCGAAGTAGTAGTAGCAAAAATTTTGCCCACTCTCGATTCCTTAGAACAAGGATTGAAGCACATTCCGGCTAAAGATGATGCAGAGTTTTCTACTAAATTTGATGTCTGGAAAAAGGGGATAGACGCAACACTGCTCCAGTTAGACAAGGCCCTTGCAGAAATGGGTGTGACAAAAATTATAGCTGTTGGTAAGCCGTTTGATCCAAACTTTCACGAAGCCATTCGAGAAGTGCCCGTCACAGAAATAGACGGTGAAGACGGTATGGTGATGGAAGAATTTCAAACAGGGTACGAGTTAAATGGCAAGGTCATTCGACCCAGCCAAGTATCAATAAGTAAGAAAGGATAACTATGCCAATTAAAGAAGACTATAAAGATGGATACGTTAGCGCTGTGAATGATGTGATTAGCGCAGCAAAAACCCTCAAATTATATTTAGATAATCATCCGACTAGCATGGACGCTGGCACGTTGCGCGACATGACCGCGCAAGTAGAGCGAGCCGCTATCAAGCTAGATGAAGCCCGTCGCAATTTTGTCCCATTAAGTTAAAGAAAGGAATTACACCATATGTCAAAAATTATTGGAATTGATCTTGGCACCTCGAACAGTGCCGCATCTGTAATAGAGGCTGGCAAACCGGTAATTATTCCGGCGGCTGAAGGCACTACGTTGGGCGGCAAAGCTTTCCCGTCTTATGTGGCATTCACGAAAGACGGTCAGTTGCTCGTAGGCGAACCGGCTCGTCGCCAAGCAGTAACTAACCCAGAAGGCACTGTATTTGAAGCTAAACGGAAAATGGGGACCACATTTCGCTATAGTATTGCCGGCAAAGAATACTCCCCAGAACAAATTAGCGCGTTCATCTTGCAAAAGATTAAGCGCGACGCTGAAGCCTATCTTGGCGATAAAGTAGAGAAAGCGGTTATTACTGTACCGGCATATTTTGATGATGCCCAGCGCCAAGCTACGAAGCAGGCCGGTGAAATTGCTGGACTCGAAGTAGTGCGCGTGATTAACGAACCAACGGCCGCCGCATTTGCTTATGGTATTGATAAGAGCGGTACTATAGATCAAAAGATTTTAGTGTTTGACCTTGGGGGTGGTACGCTCGACGTGACCATTATGGAATTTTCCGAAGCCGAAGAAGACGGTAAGACTCATGCTACTTTTGAAGTATTATCTACTTCCGGCGATACTCAGCTCGGTGGTAAGGACATGGACGCCGCGTTGATTGATTTCATTACTAACACATTTAAGACTGAGAGTGGTATTGATGTAACTGCTGACAAGATGGCCATGAACCGGGTACGCGAAGCCGCTGAAAAAGCGAAAATTGAATTGTCCTCTACATTTGAGACTGATATTATTTTGCCGTTCATCGCTCAAGACGCTAGTGGTTCCAAGAACTTGGAGATGAAAATCACCCGAACGAAATTAGAAGAATTGGTTAAGCCGATTATTACGCGGATGCGTCAGCCAGTGGAGCAGGCTTTGAATGATGCCAAGCTGACCCCCCAGAATATTGAAAAGATTATTATGATTGGCGGCCCAACTCGCATGCCAGCCGTACTGAAGTTTGTCGAAGATTACATTGGTAAGCAAGTAGAACGTGGTGTTGATCCAATGGAAGCGGTAGCCAAGGGAGCCGCTGTTCAAGCGGGTGTTTTAGGGGGCGACGTGCAGGGCAAAGAAATTTTGTTGCTTGACGTGACTCCATTGACTTTTGGTTTGGAAACCATGGGCGGCATTCGCACTCCAATTATTGATCGCAATACTACTATTCCAACGGCAAAAACTCAAACGTTTTCTACGGCCGCTGACAACCAGCCATCAGTAGAAATTAATGTGCTGCAAGGGGAACGGGAATTTGCTGCTGATAACAAGTCCCTGGGTATGTTTGTGTTGACCGGTTTACCACCAGCTCCCCGCGGCGTGCCACAGGTTGAAGTTACATTCGACATCGACGCTTCTGGTATTTTGACTGTAAAAGCCAAAGACAAAGGGACCGGCAAAGAACAGCAAATTGTTATTCAGGGTTCGACTAATTTGTCGAAAGATGAAGTCGAACGGATGAAGAAAGAAGCTGAGTCTCACGCCGAGGATGATCGCAAGCGCAAAGAAACGGTGGATATGCGTAACCAAGCTGACAGTATGTTGGCAATGTCTGAAAAAACCTTGAAAGACGCCGGAGACAAGGCTAAGCCAGAAGACAAAACTGCTGTGGAAACTGCTATGCAAGAATTGCGCGAAGTGAAAGACAAAGATGATCTCGAACCAATCCGCACGAAGATGCAAACACTGTCAGACGCCATTCAAAAAGTTGGTGCCGCTATGTATGAAAGTACTGCTGCAGCCGAGGGAGCTTCTGATAGTGCAAGTGCGGATGGACAATCTGCAGGGGCTGAGGGCAATAATGCCGAAGGTCCAGTAGACGCGGAATTTAAAGAAGTGCCAAAAGATGGCGCAGACACAAACGGCGCAGACTCAAGCGAAAAGACATCTAAATAATTAAAACCATAAACATATGGCTGATAATAATAACGTTGCAAACGGACAAGAACAACAGGTGCAAGTTAAAGTCACCGATGAAGTGCTAAAAGGGGTTTATGCCAATATGGTGCAGATTGGCCACACTCAAGAAGAGTTCGTGTTAGATTTCATGAACATCTTCCCACCGCAAGGGTTAATTAATAGTCGAGTGATTGTTACCCCCGCTCACATGAAGCGTATTGCCGCTGCAATACTGGAAAATATTAAGAGGTACGAAGAACAGTTTAGTAAGATTCCTGACAGCACAGATCCAGCTGGTACGATAGGATTTAGGACTCAATAATATAATAGTGTACGGTATCGCTATCTAGCTACTCGCTCGTGAAGAGTAATCCGCAGACAGCTTAGCTGTCGAGGACAGCGACGAGGGACTGTGAGTAGCTAGATATGTTTGTTGCCGTAAGCTTATAACATTCACAATGCCAAATTCAAATCCTTATGATGTTCTCGGGGTGAGTAAAACTGCTAGCCCCGAGGAAATTAAGAAAGCTTATCGTAAACTAGCTCATAAATACCATCCAGATAAAGGCGCTGGTAATGAACAGAAGTTTAAGGAAGCGAACGAAGCCTATCAAGTTCTTTCTAGCCCAGAAAAACGCGGCCAGTATGATCAATATGGCCAGACTTTTGACGGCGCCCAAGGTCCTGGCGGCTTTGGCGGTGGTCAACAAGGTAATCCTTTCGGTGGGGGTGGTTTTGATTTTGGCGGATTCGGTCAAAACGGGGGAGTAGAATTTGATTTGGGTGATATTTTTGGTGATCTATTTGGTGGTCGTCAAGAACGAACTTCGAGGCGAGCCCGCGGGGTAGACCTAGAAATGCCTATGACCATCAGTTTTGAAGAAGCAGTATTTGGCATCGAAAAAACTGTCACTTTAGAAAAAAAGGATAAGTGTGAAATTTGCAAAGGTACGGGTGGCAAACCGGATACAAAAATCATTACGTGTCCAGTTTGTCACGGGCAAGGTCAAATCCGCACCCAACAACGCACGATTTTTGGGAACGTGGCATCGTCAGTAGTTTGTGACCGCTGTGACGGGCAAGGTAAAGTACCTGAAGCTCCTTGCGATACCTGCAAAGGTGCCGGAGTTACCCGACAAGAGAAGACATTGAAAGTCAAAATTCCGGCAGGAATAGATAACAATCAACGGATTCGCATTACGGGAGAAGGGGAGGTTGGTTATCGCGACTCCGGCTCAGGCGATTTGTATATATCAGTGAGGGTTCATCCAAGTAAAGAATTTGTGCGTGATGGTACGACTTTGCGAAAAGATGTGCCAGTCAGTTTTACTCAAGCGGCGCTAGGGGCCAAAATTGAAGTAACCACATTGGATGGCTCGATTGAATTAAAAATTCCGGCCGGCACGCAGTCAGGGAAAGTATTCCGTGTAGGCAGTAAGGGTGTGCCGGTGATTAATTCGGGGAAGCGCGGTGATTTAATGTTGACCGCTCGAGTGATTATCCCTCAGAAATTGACTAAGACAGAAACTGAATTATTGAAAAAGCTAGCGGAAGAGAGTGGTGAGACGGTTGAAGTAAGTAAGGGATTATGGGATAGTATTAAGAACAGTTTATAAATTTATGGAAAACGAATCATTTTTTAGAAAATGGGGTGGCCTACTTGTACTCAGTTTGGCGCTAGCCATTATCATTATTGATACTACTTTACTCAATGTATCGCTGGGTAATATTATTCGCGACCTGCATACTGACATTCAGAGTCTCCAATGGGTTATTACTGCTTACGCGTTAGTACTTGCCGCTTTCACTATTACCGGTGGGCGATTAGGTGATTTATTTGGCCGGAAAAAAATGTTCATGATTGGGGCGATAATATTTGCGGCTGGCTCTTTCTTGGCGTCTATTAGTCATACTCTGACCCCGTTACTCTTGGGAGAATCAATTATAGAAGGGTTTGGGGCAGCCTTAATGATGCCTGCTACCGCGTCACTTTTGGTTTCTAATTTCAGTGGGCGGGACCGCGCAATTGCTTTTGGTGTTTGGGGTGGGGTAGCCTCGGCTTCCGCCGCATTAGGTCCAATTTTGGGTGGGTTTCTGACAACGCATTATTCTTGGCGTTGGGGTTTCCGCATAAATATTTTTGTCACTGCCATATTATTGGTCGGTGCTACTTTTTTGGTGAAAGAAGCGAGGGAGAAAATGAAAAAAATAGAATTAGATTGGATTGGCGTGATTTTATCCAGCATTGGTCTTCTGGCCGTGGTATTTGGGGTCATCGAATCAGAAACGTACGGTTGGTTGAAAGCTAAGGAAGCATTAGTGATTGCCGGACATACTTATAACACCGGTAACATTTCTATTGTCCTGCCCGTCATCGTGTTGGGGTTGCTTATTTTAGCTGCTTTTGTCTGGTGGGAAATGCGTTTGGAGGCGCGAGGTCACACACCGTTGGTATCGATGAAGCTGTTCGCATATAAACAATTTACTTCAGGCACTATTACTACGGGCGTACTGGGTTTGAGTCAGACCGGTATTTTCTTCACGTTCCCCATTTTTTTCCAGGCCGTTAAAGGGCTAGACGCTTTCCATACTGGAATAGCATTGTTACCCATGCCAATTGGCATTTTCTTGTTTGCGGCTATATCTGCTGCTTTGACCGGTAAAATTCGGGCAAAGCGTATAATTCAGGCTGGGTTTGTGGTCAGTGGCATTGGTGTGATATTGCTACATCAAGCTTTGACGCCTGGTGTGAGTCTATGGGCTTTGGCGCCAGGGTTGCTATTTTATGGGTTTGGATTCGGGCTTATTATGCCCCAAATTAGTAATCTGACTTTATCGGCAATTCCAGTGGCACAATCGGGAGAAGCGTCTGGTGTTAATAACACTATTAGACAGTTAGGTGCTACTTTAGGCTCAGCCATAATGGGAGCAATATTGCTAACTGGTTTAGCAACGAACTTGACCACGGGAATTCGGGAAAGCGCCGTAATCCCAGCTCAAGCGAAAGAACAAATTGCTACCGCCGTATCGAAACAAACTTCTAATGTCGAGTTTGGCGGTGGCGCTCATTTGAATCAATCTATTCCGGCTAAAGTCTCAGATGAAATCATGACAATTAGTCACAAAGCTACTACAGATGCGAATAAAAGTGTAATGGCTTACTCGTTATTATTTACAGTAATGGGTCTTATCGCAACATTTTGGTTACCAGAAGTCAGTACAGAGCACGTCGAGCACGTAGAAACGGTTGAGGCCGTACCAGCTGCTAGGCAACTGGTATCGTAATATTTTTTAATTTGATTTCTTATTTCGATGATTACTGCCCCAGGTATGCATGCTCTGGAGTATTGGTTGCAAAGTTTTGCCGTAAGGAGTAATTGAGTATTCCACTCGAGGCGGCACCTCAGCGTAGACTTTTCTTTTCACTAGTCTGTCATCTTCCAACTCACGAAGTTGCTGAGTCAGCATTTTTTGACTGATTCCTTCAATGGCACGAAATAGGGCATTGAATCTCATTACTGGGTTTGTTTCCAGCAGAAATAGAATAACTGGTTTCCATTTACCGCCGATCACATTAACTGTTACTGTAACAGCCTGACAATTGGTTGTTTGCTTAGATAATTGTTTCATAATACGTCCATTTCATTCATTACTTACTTATAGTATAGTATACCACAAATATCACCGTACTTGTCAAATAGTTCGTGTCAGTGTAACATTAATACCTGAGTAATAATAAGTAAGGAGCAGTATGGATTTTGGACAATTAGCCTCTGATGAGGCGGTCGCAACAGCCAAGCAAGCTTTGGAAGCCAACGGTTTTTCGGTAACAGTTGTCAATACAGAGGATGAAGCAAAAACAACAGCTCTCAGTTTAATTCCGGAAGGCAGCGAAGTGATGACTATGACATCTATCACTCTAGATGAATTAGGGCTGGCGGAGATTATTAATGATTCGGGTAAGTATGATTCTGTGCGGACTAAATTGAATAGCATGAATAGAGAGACACAAAGCCGAGAAATGCAGCAGCTGGGCGCGTCCCCGGACTTCACTATTGGCAGCGTACATGCCGTCACCCAAGATGGACATGTTTTAGTCGCATCTAATACCGGTAGTCAATTGCCAGCGTATGTTTCTGGGGCCAGTCATGTGATATGGGTAGTCAGCACAAAGAAAGTGGTAACAAATGATGCTGAAGCGCATAAAAGAATTTACGAATATTCGTTACCGCTAGAAAGTGAAAGAGCTCACAAAGCTTATGGTGTACCAGGCAGTGAAGTCAGAAAATTGATGTTGTTTAATTCGGAAGGTACTCCAAATCGGATTAATATTATTTTGGTCAAACAGCCTTTAGGTTTCTAGGTCTAATATGGTATAATGGGGAAAACAGTTCACCCATTGATACAAAATGCACATTATTGAAACGTTCCAGGTTTTAGTTCGCGGCTTTAACTGGCATACCCCATCTTGGGATTTGTTTATCCTGTTGTTTTGGCTGGTGGCCAGTGTTATTTATGCTTTTGCTGCTGGCCGCGGCCGCATTTTGACAATACTGATTAGCGTTTATATGGCCAAGTTGCTAGTAATAGAAGCGCCTTTTTTGGGCGTAGCACTAGCAAAAAAACTGCCGAGCAGTGCATTATCCCTACAGCAGTTAGTCACTTTCGGTATACTGTTTCTTATCCTATTTGTTTTCCTAGCTCGATTTGCATTTAAGACCTCTGTTGATGGCCGTCATTTACGGGCTATACCGTTTAGCTTGGTTTTTGCTGTTCTACAAATTGGGTTATTGATAAATATAGTTTTAAACTTTCTACCATTGATATCTCGTGATCACTTGTCGCCATTGATTCAGTTTATTTTCTTGCAGCCGTGGTCAGGATTTGTTTGGCTTATTCTACCAGTTATATTTTTAGTAGCGATGGGTAAGTTCATTTCTGAGCACGCGGAAATGTAAGTTTTGTGCACTCTATGCTAATTAGGTGACCAACGAGCGAAAATGCCAGTCGATATTATTCGGCCGGTTTTTTGTTTTAAACACAGTTCGCCGAATTCCAAATGCCCTTTTCGTTTTGCAATAGCGTCTTGTAATATGTTATGCAGTGATATGGCCGAGGAATTAGTAGCGTATCCATTTATGAGCAAAAATTTCGCCTTGGCAGAAAGTAATTCTACACAGTCAGTTAGTAGCTCTGGTAGGTCTCGATTAAATTTCCAGGTTTTTCCAGATGGGGAATGGCCAAATGCCGGCGGGTCTAATATAATGCCGTCGTATAATTGGCCGCGCTTAAGTTCACGCTTCACAAATTTTGCAGCATCGTCTAGCATCCAGCGAATTGAGTCGGGGGTAAAATTATTGGCTTGTTGGTTTTCTTTGGCCCAGGCAAGTGCAGGTTTACTAGCATCGACATGAGTAACCGAGTGACCCAGTTTTGTCAGCACCATAGTGGCGCCGCCAGTATACCCAAACAAGTTCAGAAACTTTAATGGTTTTGGTTGGTTCTTTATTAGCTTTGTCATCCACTCCCAATTGGCAGCCTGTTCAGCAAATATGCCAGTATGTTTAAAAGGGGATAGCTTAGCAACAAGAAAAGTGTCTGAAAATTCTATGAGCCAAGACGAGGGCACTTTTGTTTTAATTTCCCATCGCCCTTTTTCTCCATTACTGAGATACAGAGCATCGGCTTTCCATTCTGAAAGGGTCAAGCTCGGTTTCCAGATAATCTGCGGATCTGGACGGATGAGGCGAAAGCGGCCCCACCGTTCCAGTCTTTGGCCGTCTCCTGTATCGAGTAATTCAAAGTCCTTAAATTGGCTAAATGTTTCTAAAAGCATGGGTGTATTGTAGCATATAAGGCTTGAAAAAAACCGAACTATGTTGTAAACTATGGTGGTATTTAAAATTATTATTTACATTCACAAAATTCTACTTGAGCCTGAGCAATGCGAAGGATAAGCAGAATTTTGAGAGGAGCAGTCGCGGAACAAAGGAAGAATTGGCTTCAGCTAATTCTGACAATGTGAAGCGGGCTGCGACGAGGATCGGTAGCTCAGTCGGTAGAGCAACGGCCTTTTAAGCCGATGGTCGCGGGTTCGAATCCTACGTCACCCATCTGGCTTAAACAAATTCAGGTGTCCACCTTTCAAAAAGTGAATAAAATCGTGGGCTCGTAGCTCAGCTGGTAGAGCAGTGGCCTTTTAAGCCATTTGTCCCGGGTTCGATCCCCGGCGAGCCCACCAAAAAATCGCGAGTGTTCTTATTTAACGGAAACGTTGAGTAGGAACACTCGCGATTTTTTTATTTGTTCCTGTTGATGGGATCCTGCCGAATATCGAATAAGGCAGAGCTGGGATCCTCTCCCTAAGGGATCTCACCCTTTCGATTTCCCGTCATCAGCAACAAATAAAAAAGTTCGGATAGCTACTTGCAGGCTTTCAGCCACTTAATTGCCCTAGGGCCATAGAAAGTCTGTAACTAGCTGTTCAAACAGCGCTTAGCTAGTCGATCTAAGCAATTAACAACGAGGTAAAAACATGATTACAACGATGGTTTTAGACCAAGACCCGGCTTGCAGGCCCCCGTTCCCTTTCTTCCGCTTCGTCCTTGTTCCCGGGATATACCCGGAAAAAAAGCAGGAATATCACCTGCAGGGATATATCAAGGAAAAAGTAGAGAAACAAGATCACTTAATAAAATAACTCCCCGAAGGGAGTTAAGTAACTATCGATTGATACCCATAGTTTACCATATTCCCTTCGTAAGCACAAGAGGTATATATGAACACACAAGTTCAAACAGCAGTGAGCCCGGCTATAAGAGAGGCTCAAGACCCGTTAGCAGATAACTTCTTTACCCCGGTAGCCAATACCAAGCCTTACTTCAAGGCGGCAATCAATGGCATGGCCGGATCAGGTAAAACTTACACCGCAGCAGAAATCGCCATCGGATTGCATAAGCGCATTGGCAGTAAAAAGCCGGTCGTAATATTCGATACCGAAAAGGCCAGCAAATTCCTGAAGTCGAAATTTGCCGAGGCTGGCATTGAGTTGATGGTGCGCGACAGCAGATCGCTGGCCGACCTTATTGAAACAATGGACCGGCTGAAAAAAGGATATTCAGAAATTCTTATCATCGACAGCATCTCCCATATTTGGGAAGACACAGTCGAAGCGTTTAAGAAGCGCTACAACAGATCGAACCTGCAATTCCAAGACTGGGGCATTCTGAAGCCTTTATGGAAATCGCAGTTCTCTGATCCACTAGTGAGATTTCCGTTCCACATTATCATGTGCGGCCGCGCCGGATACGAATACGAGAATGAAATCAATGAGGATACCGGCAAGCGCGAAATCTATAAGTCCGGCATCAAAATGAAAGTCGAAGGTGAAACCGCCTATGAGCCTGACTTCCTGCTTCTTATGGAGCGCTTTGAGGAAGTTATGGGTAAGGACAAAAAGGTATATCGCCAAGCAACTGTTATAAAGGATCGCTCCACACTCTTGGACGGCAAAACTTTTGTTAACCCGACATTCAAAGATTTTGAGCCAGTAATTGAAGACATGTTGGAAAATCCAGCCTCTACATTTCAGGAGCAGGAAAAAGATAGCACCGGTCTTTTCCACACCGAGGAAGACAAATATCAGTATGTGCAGGAAAAGAAAATTACACTCGAGGAAATTGAAGGGCAACTGCTTAGGGCATGGCCTTCAACCGGGTCGGCTGATAAGACTAAAAAACTTGAAACTATTGAGACTGTATTTAATACGCGTTCCTGGATTTTATGAGTGGAAAGTAATCCAGGGTCAAAAAGCCAAAGTGCCATATCGGTTTACTTTAAAATCAGAAGAACCATTTGCTTTTGCAGGCATTTGGCAGGACGAAGCTGATGAGCCCCATGCGGTAATTATTACTACTGAACCAAATGCATTGGTTGGCGAAGTTCATAACCGCATGCCAGCGATCCTTAAGCGTAACGCAGAGCAGGAGTGGTTGAATCCTGACTTAGATGTTGGCCAAGCCTTAGAGTTGCTGCAATCGTATCCGGATAAGGAGATGAGGGCATATGCAGTTTCTACCTTGGTTAATTTGCCAAGAAATGACAGTGTCGAAGTCATATGGCCGGCTCAATAGGGCTGTTGCAAATATCTTTCAAACATCGTAAAATATAGACATAATTAGTTTGCCTAAACTCATGGTTTTATATGAGCATGGCGCGAAAACCAACATGGCTCAAGAACCCTGGTCAGGGTTTGGTTATTGGTCGCATAGGGAAATCTATGCGTTCGGCATACAAACCGATCTCCTGACGAGGGTTCTTTATATGGGGTTATTAGGTGTTTAGGCAATTTGTGTAACTGGTAATTTCCTCACAAACATGCTAAATTATACTTAATTTATACAGTTGCCAAAGTTAGCAGTCTTTATATTTTCTTTAGAATTATTTAAGTAGTATTAATCAAAAGGAAACATTATGCGAAAAATAATGCTTGGTGTGTCAGTGTTTATTTTACTGGCTGGTATTACCAGCTTTGCTTCAGTTCATAAAGCTGAAGCTCGCGGTCGCTACGGCAGCCATCGCGTTGGTGGCTATACTAGCCACGGTAAAGGTAGCCACTATGTTGGAGGTTATGTTCGATCGTGCCACGGGTCTGCCTGTAAGTAAAATTCTATGATATATGCGATCATCGGTTTAATTATCCTAGCCGCGATAGGAATAGTATTCGGGCTACGAAACGCTGCTAAGCTAGTATTAATTTTAGCAGGTATAGTTGTCGTGGTAATTGCAGGTTTCATTATCTATGTTTTGAATTTGAATCACCACGACAATACTCCGACTAATGCTTCTGTTTCAGCGACGAATTCTACACATATTCCAAGCGCATATGCCGACGATGCGGTCTTACAGCAGCTATGCCAAAAAGGAGCGTATACTGCGCCCTCTCAGGATGAAATTAGCTATAACCAATCCATTGGCGAAGATCCGTATGTGCAGTATGTTCGGACAGCGATTAAAGACTTCATAAGCAATACCTATGCAACTGGCGGACAATATTCCGGATTTATAGATGGCGCTCATTACCCCGATAGTGCCTATGGTCAATTGGCTGCAACTGACAAAATCTACTTGCATAGTAAGTTTATAGTCTTATCCGAAGATACCGCACCCGGTGGAGGTAAAATGGTCTGGCTGGTATTTAAAAATAAGCCAGACAAGGTTTTTTATGCTTGGGTATACGACTATAAGGGACGCCAGTACTCATAATATTGGATTTGACTTGCGTGGTTTCAGCGAGCCAAGTCCCGGCAGTAATACACCAGATATTCAAACAGTGCAGAAGACCTATATCAATCAACTGTGCGATCCTCGCATGGGAATCTAGGATAAAATTTTAATGTATAAGATACATATTAACTTTAACGCGGCGCTAAATCCACTAAATAATTTTGTAGTAGTTAATTACTCTTATATTGTGGTTTTTCTGATTGCTCTCACACTATTAGTAATTGTGCTAGTAGCTCTTATAGTATTGAAGAACCAAATTTTAAAGGCTTTATCTAAACACAATGAAACTTTACAAAATGATCTAAGAGTAATAGTTCAGCCTAAATTCCTAGAAGTAGCAGTCGGGGTAGAAGAAATAGTAGCACTCGCTATTGAAGTTTGGCGCATCGAACAGCGTATATCAAAATCAGCCCCAAGTTTACATGAAAATCAACTCAAGGGTTTGGAAAATTCTGTGCAGAAAATGAAGCGGTATCTTGAAAAATATGACATTGAAATTATCGACTACAAAAATCAAAAATTCAATGAAGGGCTTAATTTAGATATCTTATCTGTTGAAAAAGATTCCTCAATTTCAGAGCCGGTGATAAAGGAAACAGTGGAACCAACGATCATGTGCAAAGGCCAGGTAGTCCGTAAAGCAAAAATAATATTACTTACCAACAAATAAGACAATATGGCCAACCCACAACACATTCAAATTGGAATCGATCTTGGCACAACCAACTCGTCTGTTGCTATTAACAACAATGGCAATATCGAAATCGTCAAGAAGCCCGGAGGTGTAGAATATACGCCGTCTGTTTTTGGCTTCGATAAAGCCAGGAATAAAGTGGTTGGCCAAAAGGCTTATGAGAGTTTTTATAAGGACGCGTCTGAAGAAGAAATCAAAAATTACAAACCCGAAGTCAAAAGATTAATGGGCACTTCCGAAGCTTTCTATTTTGAGAGAGCTGGTGTAAAAATGGGGCCAGAAGAAATTTCCGCCGAGATCCTTAAAAGTCTAAAAGAGGATATTTTACGAAAATATCCAGATTTTAACACTGCAGCTGCTGTAATTACGATTCCCGCCGCTTTTTCAGTATTGCAATCTGAAGCGACAAAACGAGCAGGCAATCTTGCCGGATTTAAACATGTTGTATTACTGCAGGAGCCAATCGCCGCCGCTGTTGCTTATGGTTACGCAAATACAAAAAATGAAAACTGGCTTATTTACGATTTTGGCGGCGGAACTTTTGATGTTGCGCTTATTGCTTCTAAAGATAGAGCGCTTTCAGTGCTTGGTCATAATGGAGATAATTTTCTTGGCGGTAAAAACTTTGATCTGGAAATTGTAGATAAAGTGATCGTGCCTAAAATTCTAGAAAAGTTTTCTATAAATAATTTCAACCGAGGCAATGAAAGATATCGTAGCGTATTTTCTCAATTAAAATTCTTTGCCGAGACTGCAAAAATCGAACTTTCAGAATATGATAAAACATCGATTTTGGTCGAAAATATTGGGAAGGATGACGAGGATAAAGAGATTTTTCTTACGATCGATTTCACCAGAAAAGAATTCGAAAAATTGATCAAACCAATGGTGGATCGCACTATAGACCTTTCAAAAGAAACTTTAAAAGAAGCCGGTATCAAAAGCAGCGCTGTTGCAAAGGTGATTCTTGTTGGTGGACCGACGCAAATACCATATATTAGAGAAAGAATTGAAAGCGATCTAAAAATAGCAGCTGATGCCTCTGTTGATCCGCTTACAGTCGTTGCCCGAGGTGCCTGCGTGTTTGGAATTGGTCAAAAAATACCAAAAGAGTTTACTGAAGATAGCGGTCATAAACTTAAGAAAGGGACCATGTCTATCAACCTCAATTATGAGTCCCTTACATCTGATACCGAAGAAACAGTTAGCGGTATTATCGAGGAACTTAAAGATTCTGATGAAGAATATTATGCACAAATCCAATCAGACAGCGGTTTTTATAATGGTTCAAAGATCAAATTAAAAAGTGGTAAGTTTTTTGAGACTGTTGCAGTCGAACCCAACAAACCAAATTTTTATTGGATTTATCTTTTCGATAAAGAAGGTAACTCCGTCCCGGTTGATCCGGATTCATTCACTATTACGCATGGCATGTCTGTGTCCGGTGCGCCTTTGCCTCATTCCGTCGGGGTGATTGTCGTCAAAAGAGATCATATAAGAAATATTGCCTCAAATGTTTGTGAGAGAATTTTTGACAAGGGTTCAATATTGCCAATTAAAAGGGTCCTTACAGATTACAAAACTTCCAGGAAGTTGGTAAAAGGTGAAGAAAATAAATTAGATATTACCTTAGTTGAAGGAGAATCGGAGATTCCAGATCGTAATACATATCTCTGTGAGCTAGGCATAAATGGCAAAGAGCTACCCCATGATCTTCCCGAAGGCACTCCCTTGGAATTAAGCGTTGAAATGAATGAGTCACGCGAAGTCCATGTTACTGCTTATATCCCTTTGATTGATCTTACCCTGGAAGCTCGTTCTACCGCACAGGATGAAACCCTTGAGGTTAAGACCATTGAATATGATCTAAGGATTCAAACGGAAAGAGCACAGTCAGTTTCTGAGAACTCCTCAACAGAAGAAAAAAATAAACTCAATAATACAATCAATGCAGTAGCTAATAGTTTGCGAAGTGCTCATATTGATGAAGATGAAAAACGCAAAGCCAACAAACAGCTCAAGGATTTAAAGATGGCTCTTGACCGACTAGAAAAAGAAAAGGAAATGCCTCAACTGGTCAGCGAATTTAAGGAAAGCATAGAAAGCACTCAAAAAATCATTACTGAATTAGGTGATGACAAAGACAAGGTAAAGCATGAAGAGCATCTTGCAAAAATGACGGAAGAAGGTGAAAAAGCCGTAACCGAGAACGACAAGGCCCTCCTAATTCGAGTAAATGAGCAAATTAAGGAACTTGGTGCCAAAGCCCTATTTTCCAACCCTGCAACATGGGTATACCAATTTCGCCAGATTACAGATGGCAACAAGAAATTTATCAATGAAAAAGAAGCTAGTTATTATACTGAAAAAGGGAAACGTGCAATAGAGCTTGGCGATGTCGATGAGCTAAAGCGCTGTGTTCATAATTTATTACTATTACTTCCGTCCGATGAGCAACAAACAATGCAAAATAACCTTTCGGGCATAACGCGTTAAATATATGTCAAATACTCTTAAAAATAATGCCTATCATATTCTTGGATTGGACACTTCGGCCAGCGAAAGAGATATTCTCAAGCGCTCAAAGGAGATAATTAATCGGCTTAAGGCTGATGATGACCCTAGTTATGATATAGATATAGGCTTGTTTGAGAATTTCCGAACTGAGGAAGCTGTAAAGGACGCGTTGCAACGGCTTCAAGCCCCTAAAAAGCGAATCAAAGAATACTTTTTTTGGTTTCAAATATCAAACGGCATTGATGAGCAAGTATTAGGACTATTTAAACTTAAAGACTATCTAAACGCGATTCGAATTTGGCAAAATGCGGCTGAAGGACAAAGCACAAAAGCTTTTTTCTACAAAAAAAATCTCGCAATTCTCTACTGTCTAGGACTTTCTACCGAAGACGACAAAGAGTATCTACGCAGTTCCTTATATGCTTGGAAAGAGCTTGTTGATTCAGAAAAATTTTGGACTTCTTTTGCTAAAGTTTATAAATTGCATGATGAACAAACAGCTAGCCAGGATATTATTTCTGATTTTAGGAAACATGTAGTTGAGTATCTATCTGATATATATACAGAGTTGCACGAAATTCACAATGATAGTGACTATGTTAACGAATTCCAAAAGGTTTTTTCTGTAAAGGGCGAAAAAATAGAGAAGAACGTTTTAGCCCCCGCTTATCAAAAAATCAACCAAGCCGTTGAGGAACTTGAAAAGATGGAGGTAAGCAAAGATGGCAAGTTTGATAGTGAAGAATCAGAAAAAATCAAAACATTGGTCGTTACAATACAGCAGGAATTAAATCGGCTAATCGATTTAGGACTCTACGATGACAGCCAAACGAAAATAATGCGTGATCGCGCAGCAAACGCTTTGCGCACCATTGTTTTAGATTTACATAACAATTTAAGCGAGCTTGAAAAATCCCAAGGGCTGCTGGAGGTTGCCATTAAACTGGCTGGCACAGAAAGTTTAAAAAACAAACTTGAAAGCGAACTTGAGCAAATCCAAAAAAATATTAAAGACGACATGGAAAGTTCACTTGCTATTGATATTCCAGGAACTTTTGGGGGAGGCACAGTTGTTTTTAAGAATACTTATCTCGAATATAATAATGTAAGGATGTTTTATAAGGACGCTTTGAGTATTTCTTATCATGCGCGTAACCAGTCAATTAATTTTATTCCTGTATCTCAATCTTTTAGTTATTCAGTTGCCTCCGCAAATGAGAGAATTTCGTTCTCTTTTGGCACCACCTTATATATAGGTAAAAAGGCTAAGCAGGATGTTTGGGGTAAACTGATTGGGCTTTCAGAAGCCCTTATAGAGCCACAAATTATAAGGAAGATCACCGATCAAATTTTTGATCGAGGAGAACCAGTAACTATTGGAGGTATCGAATTTTCTAAACTAGGATACTCACGAAATAAAACTAAACTATTTGGGAAAAGTGAAAAGGAAACTGTTTATTGGACTGATACTGTGTATATTCCAAAATTTAGTGCTGGCTTCGTTGTTTTGTGGAAAGAAAAAGATGGAAAAAGTCAGCAATTTGCTACTGTGGCGATGTCGACGCCAAATGCAGTTATAATACCCGCATTAGTTCAGGCATGCTATGATCGGCGGGAAAGGTAAATATGAAAGAAGAAAAGAACCATCTTGATATTGACCTGGAGTTCCTGGATAAAAAAGAGTCGCCCCAAGTCGCCCCAAAACAATCCGGATCCGGAGAGCAGATTGCATATGCCCCAAGGCCTGTCTCAACAGGGTATAAATGGAACCGGAAAAATATTTTAATTATCCTGGGAGTTATTGGACTTATTATTTGGGCGATTGCCAGCAGTAGCCCGAGCGATACCACTACTACCGCTACAGCACCATCCTCATCTACTTCAAATCAAACGGTCCAAACAGGGCAATATATGTGTTCTCAATATGATAGTGACCAAGCGGATAGTTTGGATCCTGATCTAAATGGCTACAAAAAGCAGAATCTTTCAAATCAAAAAGCAGATCTTTTAACACGAAGCAATGCCTTAGACGCGGAAAAAGGCCAATTAGAATCCGAATATGTCGATGAGACCGATCAGTCAGTCATAGACGCACATAATGCGCAGGTAGATAGCTATAATTATAAATTACAGAAATATCAGACTGACCAACAAAATTGGTCTGATGCTGTTGACGCGTATAATGCCGCTGAAAAACCACACGATGACTATTTGATTCAACATTGCAGGCCACAATAATTATATGACCACACCATCAAAGCCAATCCTTTATAATGGATACAAAATTAAAGACGACATCACAGTTAAACATCGTATTGAGCGTATTTTCTTTACGGAAATATATTTGCTTTCGAACGATAAATTTTTATACATCTTTACTAACCTCAAACCAGAAGAAACAGTTGATCGGGCAAAAAAATATGACCTTGTTACGCTTGATATAGCAGGGAGTAAATACTTAGGTGTCATCACCAATGAACATGCTAATGCAAAGATAAGTGATATCATTGATGACCTTACGGTCTTGCGCGGTTTTGATTGTGTTGCCGGAATGAAGCCTTTGAAAAGTTTGCTGGTCAATGAAGTTATTGAACCTTTATTAAATCCGGAAAAGTATAAAAAATTTAAACTTGGTATTCCGAATGGTATTCTGCTTTACGGCCCTCCTGGCTGCGGCAAAACATTTATTGTAAAAAAACTAGCCGAGGAACTCGATTACAATTTTGTTGAAATGTCTCCTTCCTCTGTTGCTACTCCTTGGGTTCATGGGGCCGTTGGTAATATCGGTAAGGTGTTTGAAATGGCTAAGCTACAAGCGCCGTCAATTGTTTTTATAGATGAGATCGAGGGTTTAGTGCCCAAGAGAGAAGAATTAACTGCTTCGGCCGACATTAAAAAAGAAGAAATTAATGAGTTTTTGCTTCAGCTTAATAATGCCGGCCAGAATAAAATTTTAGTGGTGGGAGCCACAAATAGACCTCATATGATTGATACTGCCATTCTTCGATCTGGGAGAATGGATAAACGAATATTTGTTGGACCGCCTGATTTTGAAGCACGTAGAGATATGTTCAGAATTTGTCTTTCTGGTCGCCCGTATGATAAAAATATCGATTTCGATAAACTCGCAACTGCCTCAGATAACTATGTGGGTTCAGATATTGAGTTGATAGTCACTGAATCGGCTCGCGCGGCCGTATCTCAGGATAAAAGTATGATTGATGAGAAAATGTTGGCCGCTGCAATAAAAAAGTTTAACCCTTCAATCACGCCGGATCAAATCCAATACTATGCACAGTTCACTGATCTGGAAAGGTCTTAAATAATAAGATGAAGATTTGCCCATTTTGTAAAAACACCGTTGAGTCAGGCATAGAAAAATGCCCGTATTGCAATCGTATACTTATTGAAAGAACGGCAAACTATATTTCCCAAAATCCAAACACATCTGGCTCATCTCATGATAACCAAAAACCGCGGATTTCTATAAAAGAAATAATATCAAACAAATTCAAGAGTCTATTTTCTTTTTTTGGTCGCAAACCAAAAGTTTACAGATTAAATATAGCTAAAGAAAATGGTTACAAAAAATATGTGTTGTTAGCTGCGCTTTTGTTAGGAGTAATAATTATTGCTTCCCAAAAGAAAAATATTCCGGCGAAAAGCGATGCTCCAATTCCTGCGATCCCGTTAAATAACGATATTCAAAAGGCAGACATTGCTACTCCGCCAAAAGATCCAAAGACGTATGTTTCCTTAGCTAATGGGACAATCTTTACTAAAAATAGTAACTATCTAAGGGGCCATGGCCAATTAACAATTGATAATGGCACAGGGTCAGACGCGATTGCAAAATTGGTAAGCCTTTCAACCAATAAGTCAGTCTATTCAGTATATATACAAGCCAACAGCACACTTGTAATTGATAAAATTTCTGATGGAAATTATAAACTTTTCTTTAATCTTGGGAGCGATTGGAATAAAACAAACAGAGCTTTTGCAGTAAACTCTAGCTATGAAGTATTTGAAGAAACCATGAATTTTATTACTCTCGAAGAGGCTGACGGTTATCGATATAGCACAATATCAGTAACATTAAATCCTGTGGCGGGTGGTGGTGCAAAAACAGATAGTATTAATCCTTCGGACTTTGGAAATTATTAAAATAAACTAAATGAAATTTGGACTTAGGATTCCTTCATTCAAAAAGAGAGTAGCTGCTCGAACATCATGGAAACGTATAGTGCGGCATAATATTGGGGTAAAGGCACCAAGGGGGTGGGGATTGCTAACGAATCCAAAGAAAGCTGTCTACAATAGGGTTTATAATAGGACTTCATTTAGCATAGACAGATTACTTCGCAAAATATTTAAGTAAAATCATGAAAAAGCAACTTGCCTATTTCTTTGCCATTCAGTTAATCTCTACTGAAGCGCCCTTTTTGTCGATTCCGTCTATTTGGCCCTACGGATTTTACCTGTTCGTTGGGTTTATATTGTTTATTGGTTAGCTATACTATATTTATGTATTTAAAAAATTAAATGCTAATTATTGGATAGCAATGTTTATTATTATCGCTGTAGTATTTAATCCAATATTTCCCTTGTATTTAAAAAAGGCTAACTGGCAATTTATAGATTTCCTGACAGGAGTAATATTTTTAATTGTATTAGTTCAATTTTGGCGCAAAAGGAAAATTACCATGTTTATTTAATAGTTGATTTATGTTAAATTATCGATAACAACTTAAGTGCCTAAACCCACGAGTTACATCTGGGCATGGCACGAAAACCAACATAGATAAAGACCCCTCGCAGGGTTCCTATGTTGGTCGTATGGGGAAACTCATACGTTCGGGCCGAAAGGTCTGAGCTCCTGCGGGGGTTTTTGTATCCCCATAAATTAAAAACCAGTCTATGCAAGAATTCAAAAATACCTGCCGAGTATGTGATAAAGACCTACCTAACGGGAAACCCCGTTATAACGATCATATGTTGCTCAAGGATGAAAACTGTAAAGGCCCCATTTGTTCAACTTGTGCAGATAACCAGCCTGATCAA
>JBBRMG010000010.1:0-39070 GCA_038230955.1 Candidatus Doudnaibacteriota bacterium
GTCCGCTACCGCCACACCGCCCTCGGGTGGCGGTAGCGGACCTGGGGGGCCAACAGATCTCACTATTGATCCTGCTATTGGTGGAGTAATAGATCATACTGATATAAATGGAGCTAGCTTACGTATAATTTTACCCAAAGGTTTCTGGAATTATCCCGCCACCTTTCAAGTGGCTAATTTAACTCCTAGTCTAGGGCAGTCCTTAGCCGCGTTCCCCGCAAACGAAGTTTTAGTAGGTGATCATATTCATAGTATTATGGGGATTGATATTAACAACAATGAGGTCACTAATTTATTACAGCCTGCAATAATGCAATTTCATTATACTGATGAAGATGCGTTCACCGTAAATGAGGCTACATTAAAACTTTATGCTTATGATGGTCTGACGCACAGCTGGAAAGAAGTATCAGGAATTTTAGTAGATCAGTCAGCCAACATTGTAAAGGCGACCGTCAACCGTTTTAGTTTGTATGCTTTAATGGCCGAATTAAAACCACCTGCAGCTGCGTCCATAACGCCCCCGGGCGTTAAATGTCCAAACCGTTTAGTAGCGGATCTGAATTGTGATCGTCGGGTAAACTTGGTTGATTTTAGTATTTTGATGTACGACTGGGGTAGGCCGAAAAATCGCTTAGCTGATTTTAATCATGACGGCAAAGTCGATTTGGTAGATTTTATAATTATGCAGTATCACTGGACGGGTAATTAATAAATGGTATGAAATCTTTTTTACTAAAATTTAGCGTCATCATTATTCCCGTCATGGTTTTTGTATTGTCTGTTTCCACAGCGTCGGCAGCAAAGTTGTTTTTTGATGTGCCAACCGGCGTGGTTACAGTCGGCGATAAGTTTCCGGTCGACATAAGGTTAGATGCAGAGGGTCAAGCAATTAACGCGGCCGAGGTAGATTTTAACTATTCAGTAAATATTGTCCGCGCCAACAATATTAATTTGTACCATTCTATTTTTGTATATCGCCCTGTGGATCCTGGTTTTAGTAATCTTGTGGGAGCAGGTTCGGTAGTAGGTGGTTTGCCGACTCCAGGTTTTGTAGGTAAAAGTGGGCTTGTAGCGAAAGTCATTATGGAAGCTGTAAAGCCCGGAGTGATGCAATTATCATTCCGCCCTAATTCGCGGGTATTATTAAATGACGGCCTTGGTACTGAGACACATTTAAGCTTAGTGCCGAACCGCTTGCTAGTAGTTGCAGCACCAAACGGATATAAACCCAATCAACCTACTGGGCCTCTTGATGCCATTCCGCCCCTCCCTTTTGATGTAAATATTATTCGCACCCCCCACGCTTTTAATAATCAGTACTTTGCTACATTTATGGCAGAGGATAACGAAAGCGGGATTGATCATTATGAAGTGATTGAAGTCTCGGGAATTGATAGCGTGGTTCAACCAGAGCCCACAGATTTATCTTGGCGCGTGGGGGAAAGCCCTCATGTTATGAAGCTTCAACATATGCCAGTGACTATCTTTGTTAAAGCAGTCGACCGGGCTGGCAACATTCGGATTGAGCGCGGTAGTTTCGGCAGTGCTCCTCTAAGGCCGAACTATGGCCGGATTTTTGCGTTAGTATTAATTTTGTTTATGCTGCTTTGCTTAGCTTATTTCTGGGGTTGGTTCCGAGATAATCGACATAAACACGTAACTCACAGACCTCGATAAATCTTGCCTTGCAAGGTCTTTACTTTTATCGCAGAATTTGCTATAATAATGTTATCGAGAGTCGAGATTTAGGTTCATCTCGGGGGTCGAGATGAACAAAAGAAACAAAAACAGCAACAAAAACACAATGGAATATATTAGTTTAAAGGAAGCAGCCGAGATTTCGGGCTATGCTCCCGATTATGTTGGTCAGCTTATTCGCGCCGGCAAACTTCCTGGTAAACAAGTTTATAGCAATGTAGCTTGGGTTACCACAGAGGAAGCAGTGCGCGCTTATACGGCTGGGAAACAATCCGGCATTGTCAGTAGCGAGCAGGCGGGTATTGAGAAAGATTTTAATTATAAGTACCTGAAATTAGAGCAACGATATCAAATGTTAGTAAAGATATCATTGTACGGGATAGCTACAGTATTGGTTGTGTTTGCCATCCTGCTCTTTTATGCCTTGTCCGTTAGTTTTGATAACAAGATCCAGCAGAGTGCTTTGCACAGTGCACAAAGCCAACAACAAAAGTAGTTTACATTCTCCTCGTCTGCCAAAATAGTGGACGCAGGTTGAAACAAAAATAAAACAAAAAATGAATAAGTTCCCGCGCATAAAGCGCAACGCATTACAAATCTGTTTAGTAGTTATCCTTGCTTTGACTGCAAGTATTTTCTTCATACCTTCTACCAGTGCAACCACTGGCGCTCCTTATATTATCAATCATCAAGGGAGATTGTATGATAGTAGCGGTAACTTGCTGGGCGGCACCTCAGGAACTAATTATTGTTTCCGTTTTGGCATTTGGGATAATGCTACCGTTGGTTCCGGGACTAAACTGTGGCCAGCTGGCACACCGTCTACTATGACGGTCAATGTAAAGAATGGGGTGTTTAACGTCGGTATTGGTGATGTCGCTAATGGCGGTGATTCTCTAACCTATGACTTTCAAACTAGCGACACGATTTTCTTGAACGTTGAAGTTGCCGCTCAAGTGGCTAGTTCTTGTGCCGGCGTCACATTTGAAAACTTAACGCCACGGCAACGAATTTTCTCTTCCGGCTATGCTATTAATGCCAACACCGTTGGTGGCTTTACTCCCTCCAAAACTCCGACAGCTAACCAAGTACCGGTACTTGATGCCAGTGGTTATATGACACTGTCCGGCACCAACCCTCAGCTTAACGCCTCGAGCACCAACACTCTAACTTTGCAGGGCGGTGCGGGTACTGGGAGCATACAGTTTTTTAACTCCACTAATAATATTACGTCGAGCGGAAACTTAACATTAGCTGGAACGCTACAAGGAACAAAATTAACCACCACCAACACTACTAATCAATTAGTTTTAGGAACGACTAATACAGTTACTATAACTTCACCAGCACCGGCTGCTCCGCGTACTTACACTATTCCAGATTTTGGTGGCGCTGCCACGTTCGTGTTAGCAGCAACATCTACAACCCAAACTCAAACTTTGTTTGCGTCCACGACTTCGGGTGCCCCCGTGTATCGCGCTATTGCGTTAACCGATTTACCTACCCAAACTGGTACTACCAACATTGTGTTGAGTACATCACCGTCTATTACCACACCGCGTATTATTACGAGCATTAATGATACTAACGGCGCTACGTTGTTGGGTGTCACGGCAACTGCTTCGGCTAATAATTCTTTGACAATAGCCAACGCTGCTAATGGAGCTAATCCTTCGTTGACTGTAGTCGCTGGGAGCGACACTAACGCTGGGTTAAACTTGGTGTTGAAAGGTACCGGTGCTTTGGCTGTGAGCAGTACCACCGCTAACACAGATACAATTAAGCTTGTGCCACAAACAACAGGCACCGGCGCAACTTTCAATGGGATTATCACTACTGCAGACTTAACGGTCTCAGATAAAACCTACACGTTCCCTAATGCCACCATTACTGTTAATGCTGCAGCGGATATTTCGGGAACAACATTGAATTCGGGAGTCACAGCCTCTTCATTAACTTCAGTCGGCACTCTAACTTCATTGGCTCTTTCCGGTGCTATAACTGGAGCTACTGGTTTCAACGGTTTAGTTGTTACTGCTAACACTGGTGTAATTACAGCTGGAACATGGAACGGTACAACGATTGCACTTGCTAATGGCGGCACTAACAGTACTAGTTTTTCTGCGACTAACGGTGTGATTTACTATGATGGAACGAAACTTGTTAATACCGCAGCTTCTACTGGTACACAGTGTCTACAAACAGCAAGCAGCGGTTCGGCCCCTATTTGGGGAGCCTGTGCGGGCGGTGGTGGTGGAATTTCCCTAGCCCCAGCTTCTGCAGATACAACTGCCTCTACTAACTCCGTAGAAAACATCACTGCTACGGGTATTACTGGCAATAATTTTGTTAACCTAAAACAAACTACTTCTGCTTTTAGTGGCACTGGTTTGCTCATGGACTTTGCTAACGCTTCTGGTTCTTACTCAGGCAACTTCTTAGATTTTCGTGTTAATACTGCTTCTAAATTCACAGTAAATAGCGCTGGAAGTATTACCAAGGTTGGCACTAACATTACGGGTGGAGCTGGGTTAACAATTACCTCTACGTCTGCCGATTTAGCACTAACGACAACAACTTCCGGTAATATCACTTTTGCCCCTGCTTCTACCGGATCTGTTTCGATAACATCTGGGGTTATAAGTGGAACTACTACAACTTCTGCCCTAGCACTTAATGCCAATTCGTTAACTTCCGGTACTGGTTTGTATGTCGCGTCTTCGAGTCTCACCAGTGGTAAATTAGTAGACTTGCAGGTGTCCGGTACTGCTGCAGCTGCCAACCAAACTGGATTAAATATATCTTTGTCCGGTGCTAATGCTACCGCTGGTTTAACTACTTATGGCGCTCAAATTTCTAATACCCACACAGGCGCCTCAACTACGACCAATGTTGGATTGCTTTTAACGATGGGTCTTACTGGTAGCGCTCAAAATAATTTTGCTTTGATTGCCCAAGGGGCAGGAACCACTGGAGGAAACGTTGATTTCAAACTAAGCACTAATTACAACGGTGGAGCTCAGGCCGGCGAAACTTTTATTTATTTTGATGATCCTGCGAAACCACTTGGATGGGGTTTAGGTAGAACCTTTTTCTGTACTAATGTTTTAACCACTGCCTTTCAAATACAAGAAGATGACAGTTGCAGTTCGTCTCGGTTTCAAATTGCGGCTGGCGGTAATATAGGGTTAAACCTTGGAGATGCAATTCCGACTGCTGGATTACAGCTAAACGGTACTAGTCTTTTCAAGACTACAACGAACTCTGCCACTGCGTTCCAATTTCAAAATGCATCAGGCGCCCCTTTATTCTTAATTGATACAACTTCAACTGACCCAGCTGGTGCGCAGGTTAACTACTTAACATATCCAGGTTTTGAGTCAGGTAGCTTTAGTAACGCCGCCGCTGGTTGGGCAGCACAAGGAGCTTCCACTTTGACTCAAAACAACAATCATCAACACACTTACAATGGAATATATTCTGCTTCAGTAGTGTCTGCGGCCACAGGTCAGGGTTTGCATACAACTAGTTTTGTTTCGGCGCTAGCTGGGTCTACTACATACATTGTTTCTTTCTATGCCAAAATCTCTACAGGAACTATTGCTAGCACTGCTTTTACTGTTACTAGCGTAGGTGGCGCCGGTAGTTGTAGTCCTGCGGCCGGCATTACCATTAACTCCAGCGGTTTCCAGCGGTTGTCTTGTACTTTAGTAGCCGGCGCTGGTAACATTACAGATTTGCAGATCGTGCAAAACGTTGGCGCAAACACAATCTACTATGATTCAATTCAGTTGCAAAATAACTCTTATAACGGTAACACTATTACTGTCCCAACTGCTTATCAGATTGGCCAAATACAAATTCGTGGCTTAGTAACAAGTCCTTTAATTGTCCAGAATAATGGAGATTCGACCAATGCCTTCCAGGTTAATAACGCAAACGGCGCTCCTTTATTTACCGCAGACACACTTAACAGCCAGCTTCGACTAAGCACTAATACAGCCACCGGGTTGTCAGTTACCGCTCGTGCCGTGCCACTAGCAGACATGGTAGCTATTAGTAACGTCGGGCAGGGAGTTACCGCCGCAGGAGTTAATGGCTTATCCGTTGCTTATGTTGGCGGTGCGGCAGCGGTTGAATCTTCGGCTGTGCGTATTGATTTAACTCCAGGTGCAACGGCAGGTGGAGTTTGGTCAGGCCTAAGAATAATACCAACAGCAACAGCAGCTTCTAATGTTTTGAGCGTTGGTGTCAAATTAGAAAACCTTTCAGCCGGTAACCTAAATGGGGTTGACCGTGCTATAGAAGTTAGCGGTCAAGGCTGGGACACTGGCTTGTCGGTATTAGAAGCGCCAGTTGCTGTAAATTCTCCGTTTGGTGGTATTGGCCGCTACCAAAACTTCCTCTTACAGTCAGAAAACTTTGCTACAACATGGACAGTTACCAATGCTACTGCAACTGCTAACCAAACTGGACCAAGTGGATTGGCAAATAGTGCTTACTCTATTGCTTCTAGCTTAGCGGGTGGTTTCGTCCAGCAATCGGCCAGTGTTGGTGCTTCGGCTTTGACTGGCCGTACTTTTACCTTCTCTGTTTGGTTAAAAGCAGCGTCTAATATTACTTCTCAGTTGTCTTTAACATCTGTAACACCGACTACGCCAATAACTCAAAACGTTAACGTAACTACTAACTGGCGTCGTTTCTCTGTCACAGCAACATATGCAACAGATGCAGCTACCGCTGTTATTACCAAAATACTACCTACTTCTGCCGGTACAGGCACGGTCTACGCTTGGGGTGCTCAGTTAGAAGAGGCCTCCAGTACCGGAGTGTATGCCGCCACCGGTGCAAGCTTGCTACAAAATACTAATAACACCACAGTAAACAGGGGATTTGTTGCAAACAATAGTTTAAAAGTCAATGCTACTGCTGTTCCGGCAATCGATATGGTTGCTATTGGAAATCAAGGTTATGGTGTGACCGCAGCAGGAGTTTCTGCTTTACAAATTGATTATGTTGGTGGTGCTGGAGCTGTTGAATCTTCAGCGTCAAGAATAGATCTTACCCCAGGAACAACCGCAGCATCCACATGGGACGGACAACGCATTGTTATGCAAGCTCCAGCCGCCGCCGCTTTAACTGTAAATGGATTAAAAATTGAAGGCGCTACTGCTGGCTCTACATCAACCGAAAACGGAATTTTAATTGCTAACTTAACAAGCCCAGGTGCTGGTACAGAAACAGCTTTGAATATTGGAACTGGTTGGGATACTGGTGTATCGGTTTCTGGAAACACAACTGCGGTGGGTAACTTAATTCTTGCTACATCAACTACAACATCTGCTCCAACTGCTGGCATTGTCCGTTTTAACTTCAATGGTATTCGCACAACCGCTGGTGTTGGTTTCCAAATTGATGATATTTCTACAACCTTAGCTACAGCGATGAAGTTGAATGTGAACTCTATTACTACTGGTCTTGGTCTGCAGATTTCATCTTCTGCAACAGGTGTAACTACAGCAGGTACGAACGTTGGTTCACTTTTGGATATTACTGAGTCTGGCGCAATGACTGCGATGACTGGGCAACTGGTAAACATTAACGCGTCCTCTGCATCTAACGCGGTTGGTGCAACTGGTTCTGCGTTAAACATTAACCTTGCTGGTACTGCACAATTAATGCATGGTCTAACAATCACTGATGCTTCAACTGGTGCTTTGGGCACCACTGCGGGAACTAGTGGTGCATTAGTGCTAAACATGACAGGTGCACATACTGGTTATGCTTTTAACATTAAGGATGTTACGACCACTGGTACAGTAGCAGCTATTACGGATACAGCAGCTATGACCGCTGGCTCAGGATTGTTGGTACAGCTGTCCGGTTTAACCGCTGCTGGTACAACTACAAACGCTGCCGGCATTACTGTCACATTAACTGGCACAACTCTTAATACACAGCGCTTCATGCGCTTCACTAACACTGCTGGAACTGAAATTGGTAGTATTAACAATACCAGTGCAACGGTGACTGCATTCGCCACTTCATCTGATTCTCGTTTAAAGAGTGATCAAGTTCAAACCCATTACACTTTAGCTGACTTGATGAAGATCAATGTTCGAGATTTCACATGGATTAGCACAGGCCAACGAGATACTGGATTTATTGCCCAACAATTGTATACTGTTTTCCCAGGAGCTGTCACAAAAGGTGACAATGGAACTGATCCATTAATTCCTGGCGTGACTAATACGTGGTCAGTGGATTATGGTAAAGTGACGCCGATTATTATTAAAGCCATTCAGGATCAACAACTGCTAATCGGTGGATTTACCGACCCAGCAACAGATGCAACATTGCCAACTGAACTTGCAAATGAAATTCCAAAAGATTCAGTTGCCATTATGGCTGCAAAAATTACTGCGGGCCAAAGTTTTCCAACTGACTTCTTTGTAGCTCGCGTGACAGCGGTTCGTGGATACTTTGGTGATACATTCACACAAAACTTAACCGCTGGTTTGCAAATTTCATCAACCGACATTAAAGCCAAAGGGTTAAAGATTGATACCATCAGCGCCAATGGTGATACGCTGGCTATACTAAGTGACACTAATTTCATCGGTCGCCCGTATTTCAACACCGACACCGCTGGCTTCGCTCAAATTAAGTCTGGCGCCAACAAAGTCAGTATCACTTTTGATTCTCCATATTTGGAGCAACCGATTGTTAATGTCGGCATTAGCTTGGAGTCCGACCCTAGCTATAAAACTGAGACCAATCTTGATACTATTAAGAAACTGCAGCAAGCACAGGAACAATATGCGCAAACCTTCTTTGACTTAGGCTTGCAGTATGTGGTTATCAATAAGAATGAAAAAGGGTTCACTATTCTTTTGAACAAAGCAGCTTCGCAGGATGTAAAATTTAGTTGGATAGCATTAGCAGTTCATAGTCCAAAGATTGTGATTTCACAAGATAGCGATCAAGTGTCATCCAGTAATAATGTGCCTCTGCCTTCGCCAGTTCCGGCTCCAACAGTGCTTGGTGCTAGTACCGGCGGTTCCACTACCAGCAAACCATCTAGTGATCCTGCTAGTTCTCCTGCCGCAGACGCAACCCCCACAACGCCTACAGACCTTGCACCAAACTCACCTGCAAGTGCAAATTGAACAAAATAGGGGAATACTGTATAATATA
Organism: Candidatus Doudnaibacteriota bacterium; assembly: GCA_038230955.1. Taxonomy (GTDB): domain Bacteria; phylum Patescibacteriota; class Doudnabacteria; order UBA920; family UBA920; genus JBBRMG01. The sequence goes on from JBBRMG010000010.1 coordinate 8,899, forward strand.
GACAAATAAATTAAATTTGAGTGAGAAACAAAATGCCAAAAACTACACCAAAACTGATTGAGGATTCCGCAGATATGGAACTAATGTCCCGCTCGTCGGGCATGCCAACAAAAACTTTATTACCATGGTTGTTGCTCTTGTTAGTGATAATCGCCGCTGCAGTAGGGGGCTACTGGCAATACAACCAAAGCAATATGCTAAAGCAACAGTTAGCTAAAGTTAAAACTAGTTCTCAGCAAGCGGCTCAGGATGAAGCCAAACAATTAATTGCCAGAGTCGGCAAGCTCATAGTTTTACCCGATGAGCAACCTACGATTGCCACTGTGAGCGACTTAGCACCTCTAAAAGACCAGGCTTTCTTTGCCAACGCCAAAATTGGTGACAAAGTCTTAATTTTTGCTACGGCCAAGAAAGCAATATTGTATCGCCCGTCCGAGGACAAGATTATTGAAGTTGCACCAATCAATTTGGACACTAAAACAACCCAGCCACCTACGACTAAACAACCGGGCGCATCTATTACCCCGAGTACTTCTACTACCTCCACTTCCACTAAAACTACGACCACCAAGTAATTCAATTTTAAACGTTTACTCTATGAAGAAAGGTATCATTATTGCCATCGCCGCTATTGCTGTTCTTGGTTTGGGTTTGTTCTTGTTTAGGCAAGACGCAAAAAATCCTAAAAATAATGATCCCTATGCCGGCAAAAGTTCTCGTGATCTAGCTCTCATGTGTGACGCCCAAGAACATGTAGTTCTACACATTCATCCTGTCTTGACCATAAATGTTAACGGTCAGAAACAAGCAATTCCCGCCAATGTTGGGATTGAAGGACTAGGCACTAACCCTGCTACTCATGAACAGGCCGCTACCCAAGCTACCTGCTTACATTTCCTCCACACTCATGATGCTACAGGCACGTTGCATGTAGAATCACCAATCCAAATGGATTATCATCTCAGCGATTTCTTCGCCGTATGGGGCAAACAGTTCAATAAAACCCAAATTTTAGATAGCAAAGTAGACGACAGCCACAAAATTAGTATGACTGTTAACGGTAAAGACAGCACGGCATTTGAAAATGTCGTCTTGAAAGATCAGGACCAGATTGTGATTAATTACGACAAGAAATAATCTGGCTTGACCCCGCATTACCGTGTCCGTTATAATTTGGTTACCATCAAATGTTAGAGATAATTTAGGTAAGGGAGTGATGGCCTCTTGCAGAAGCAGTACATGAATGGCTAAGAAATTATTCGTCGGTGGCTTGCCATGGGCAACCACGAGCGACGACCTACGCGACCTGTTTTCCCAGGCCGGTAACGTAACCGCAGCAACTATTATTACAGATAAGGTCACTAAGCGCTCCCGTGGTTTTGGTTTCGTTGAGTTCGACGACGATGCCGTCGCTGACAGCGCTGTTACCATGTTTAACGATAAAGAGTATAACGGTCGCAGCCTCATGGTCAATGAAGCTCGGCCAATGGCTCCCCGGGAATAGCAATTATCATATTATGAATCGCCTCGAATCATTAGGTAAAATGCACGCTGACCCCCGCTGGTTCATTTGGACCGTTGTCTTTTTAATTGTCAGCGGAGTGTCCTTAGTTAGCTATATATTTATTACCACTTCCGATGATGCCAATACTTCCTTTTATGGCCCAATAAGGCACGTGAAGGTCCAAGCCGTTAATAAGTAGATAAATAGGCTAAAATAAGCTGAAACAAATGCGCGCTTAGCTATTGATTTTATAGTGTATTTATGCTATAATTACTTTAGATATTGAAACAGGTTAGTTTCGAAACAAAAACAAAAATACATTTAAATAATGGCTTACGCATACCAGCTGGCACTGCCGGCTGCGCTTGGATCGGATCTGCACTCGCTTTTTCCGACTTTCCGGCGCTTTCTTGCAAGCGTTCATGATCATCTTATTCCTCATGAACGGAATAACTACCATCCTCATATTCTAGGACATCGCTTCCTAGGACTATTTTCGTTAATGATGATCGCATTGAAGTTTAGTATGGTAGCCGCCGTGGCTATTAGCCCGGCTGCCTCGACCTACGCTTCTGCTATCAATGGAACAAATGTTATTAGCTTGTCCAACGAGTCTCGGGCTCAGTACAGTTTGCCCGTTTTAACCGAAAATTCTGTTTTAAATAGAGCCGCTCAGGCCAAGGCCAATGATATGTTGGCTAAAGGATATTTCGCTCACAACACTCCAGACGGTAAAACTCCGTGGACGTTTATAAAGGCAGCTGGTTATTCTTACATTACTGCTGGCGAAAATTTGGCCGTAGATTTTACTGAAGCTGAAACCGTACAAACGGCGTGGATGAACAGTCCTGGTCATCGCGCCAATATTTTGAATAAGAATTACGAAGAAATTGGGGTGGGAGTTTCCCAAGGCACATGGCAGGGCCATCAAACCACATTTGTAGTTCAAATGTTTGGTACTCCTGTAGGACAAAAGGTGGCTTTGAGTGATACCCCAACTCCAGTGGCTCCAGCACTTTCCCCAGCTACTGCAAAAACAGTCAGCGCCCCACCGGTAGTTATTACTAAACCAGTGGCAGTGACAAAGAGCGTGTCTAAACCTGCAGCTGTAGTAGTACCGGCAGCACCAAAACCAATAACGGCAAACTCAACGCCTGCCCCAATAGCAACACCAGCACCGCCGACCTTCAGCGCATCTTTGGCTGATTTAGCCCCGGCCAAAATTACAGATGTGCAAACTGCGATCAACGGCAACGACCTTACTCTCAACGTGAACACAAATGATACTACTGCTAACGTTATTGCTAATTACAATGACAAGGGCATAATGTTGGCGCCACGAGGACCGGGAGTTTGGCAAGGCAGTATTCCATTGTCATCACTCAGTGGTGAAGTTGCTTTAGCCGTTAATGCTACGGACATGGCTGGCCATAATGATCAACAATCCGTTGCCAGTTTTAGTCCTAGCCAACAAGACAACTATGGCATACAAGGACAGGGTCAAGTGAAAGGGGCTAGTATCAATTTGTTTGGAACTACTATTGATCGACACGCATTCGAGCAAAAATTCTTCTTACTCGTTATTACGGGACTGTTAGCATCACTAATCCTAGCCATAGCAATAAAGCGTCACATTCAACATTTAAGTTTAATTGCCAATGGTTCATTTGTGGCCATATTAGCCACTCTGCTTTGGATATCTGGGTAACATGACAAAATCTTGATTTCGTTAGATAATATAAGCGTGTAGTCTCGGCTACCGCTTATATTGTTTAGATATCATTGATTATCTTATACCCATGGCGATTATTTCACAGCTGTCGTTGCCATCGTTTAAACAAGTAATTGAAATAGCTCAGAATCACGTCATTCCGCGTCGGCAGAATGATTTTAAACCGTATGTGTTGCATCACCGGTCTTTATGGTTTCTGTCGGCTTTATTAATTGTGGTGAAAGTAGTAGCCGTGGTAGTAATTAGTTTTGCGCCACCAGTGCCTGTAGCTTCCTCTGCTATTACCCCAGACAACATTCTTAGTTTGACTAACGATTCTCGCGAGCAGAATGGGCTCGGTGCCTTGTCGGCGAATAGCAAATTAGCAAGAGCAGCCCAAGCCAAAGCTGATGACATGCTAGCGCGTCAGTATTTTGCTCACATTACTCCCGACGGCAAACAGCCGTGGGATTTCATTTCTGCCACTGGGTATGCATATCAGGCGGCGGGTGAAAATTTGGCAATTAATTTCGTGCAGGCGGAAGAAGTGGAAACAGCGTGGATGAACAGCCCAGGACACCGGGCTAATATATTGAACACTTCTTTTCGGGAGATAGGCATTGGCATATCCACTGGAACATATAATGGCAACGCCGTTATTTTTGTGGTACAAATGTTTGGAACGCCACCAGCGGTGGCTATTTCGCCTGCCCCTAAAGCGGTCTCAGCGCCCAAATTAGCTCCTGCGCCAAAACCTAGTCCAACACCAAAACCAGTTGCCACATCAACCCCAATTTCTAAGTCGGCGCCAAAACCAATAGCGGTGTCAAAGCCAGCGCCAGCGCCTAAGGTTGCTGTGGCTCCGACCCTAGCAACACAACCAGCGCCAAAGCCAACGCTAACGGCATCTTCTGTGCCAACTGTGCAGGCTGCCCAAACCGAATCTAAAATTGTCGCGCCGCCACTAAAAATTAGTGTCCGCGGCCCAGAGTCTACTGGACTACCAAACATTACTACTACTCTTCCCGTAGAAATTAATGATGCCATTGCCGAAATTAAAGATGGTAAGCTTTTTATCTCGACTACGGTCTCCGGTGCTATAGCCACATTGACGGCGACTAGCGGTAGTCATGCTTTTAGTTTGCAGCAAGAGAATGGGAAATGGGTCACAGATATTGCCTTTACTGATTTAGTAAACGGTGCGCCGGTTATGTTAGTAGCGGTGGATAAGAGCGGCAAGACTTTGCTTCATGAGGTCACTACTCCAGCCGCGTCAATATTTCAAAGCTACAGCCCAGATGTTGCGCAGAAACCTAGCTATATAAACTTTGTAGGGTGGCACATTAATTCTGTGGAATTCCAAAATACATTTTATTCCTTGTTTATTGCTTTGTTATTGTTCGCAATGATGCTAGCCATTGCTGTCCGGCCTCGTATACAACATATGGCCATGATAGCCCATGCTTCTGTGGTTGTGGCCTTGGCCGCAGTGCTGTGGTCTAATATAAGGTAATTGGATCTTTGTGATGCAGTTTCACAGTCTAAATTCATTCGAATTTCATCGCAGGTATGCATAATCTATGGGAATGTAATTAATCAAATAAGAAAGGATTATCTATGTCCGATGATAACCAAACCGTGGGCCAGACTTTGCGCGATGATGCTCATGCCGCCACGGATGATGTAAAGAAAGCAGGCGAGTGGGTGGAAGACAAAGCGGTTGATGCGAAAAATGCTGTGGAAAATGACGCGGAAGCCGTAGGTTTGAATCATGGCGATCCGAATCGGAACGACGATTAGCCGAACAAGTTATTAAAAATTTAAGAGCACCTATTCGGTGCTCTTTTGTTTCTCGTACGATTGTTGACGTAAATAGTTGATTTCACTACAGTTAAGCTAGGTTAAAGGAGGTTTTTATGAATTTGGTTGATACTTGGACGAAAAGAACCGAGAAAATGTTTACTTATCTGCATTTGGGGAAACAAGCCCTTGAAAAATTGGGGTACACTGAAGATATCGATTTCGATGATCACGGCGGGAATACTGTCGTGTTAACAGGAGAACAAAAGAAGTTCAACACAACCGGGGCATTCTTTGTCGGAGTGTATTTATCCACCATTGAAGGGACAGAATTGTCCCAGTTTGATTTGAACCATGTGCTCACAATGTTTGACTGCTTCTTTTGGGCTGGCGATACCGTAGATGGATTAAGAACAGAGCTCGAAACTAATAATTTTTGGGACAAATAAAGTTTCCTTGGTGACTTGGAAGAATCTACCGCCTACCAAGTAAGCTGGCGACGAAAAAAACATACGACATTTTAAGACTGAATTTTTAGACACTTTGTCTAGATTTCAGTCCTTTTTTATTTTGAAAAAACACTGACCACAATTATCGTAGTAAGTGCTTTAGGAAGAGAATAGGGGGAAAATTTGCCTGGGTGGTAACTTACTTTAATAAGTATTTTCCCTTCGCAAGCCACAGTACTTTAATTCTACTGTTTGGCCTGCAATGTCATAACGAAAACGCCAACGGCTAAGCCGTAGTCTCCATTGGCCGTTATCCGGCTGCTGTCCTCTCAGTTTAAGAATAGGATGTCTCCCGCTTTGGTTGTAAGGGTCGGATTCCAGAATGGTAACGGCTTTCTGAAATTGTTTGGTAAAGTCGGGCTGTTGTTTAATGAGTTTTTTGGCCAGGCGTTCAAAGTGAGGGATACAAGAACTGTAAACCCGCTGCTCATATCTTCACTTTTCTTTTGGTGGTTTGTTTCTTTGCAGTTCTCGCCAGCTCAGCTAGGAAATCTTTGGCAGGCTTGCTTTTGCCAGAGCTAAATTCAGCAGCACTCTTTGCTATATCCCGCTTGACTGCAGGATCCTGCATTTCAAGATAGTCTTCAAACTCATCAATATCCATTAAGCCGGCAACAGGAATGCCGTCTTTCTCCAAGATGAAATACTCTTTATTAACCCGGATACGCTTGACCACAGCCCCCAAGTTAATACGAGCTTTAGTGATGGGAATAATAGTAACCATATATTCTGTTTGATTTAGATTGATTAATGTTAATCAAAGTATAGCAGATGTGGAGTAGGTGTCAAATGGTTTTTATGGTGGACCCTACCGGGCTCGAACCGGTCACCTCCTGCTTGCAAAGCAGGCGCTCTACCAGATGAGCTAAGGGCCCTCGTCGTCGCCATGCCCTTGCTTTGTTCAGAATGGCGAAGCCATTCTTCTCTACGCTTTGGGTTGGCTCCTCTCAAACTTTTGCTTAACCGCCGCTATGCGGCGGCCCAAGTAAAAGTTTGGGTGAATGCAAGCTGGTAATATCTACTAATTTTAATTTTCTACTACTATATAGGGAGGAAGTTGAGGAAGCCGAAAATCCACATTAGGGCTAATATCATTATTCCCACTCCGACTATGCGCCACAAGCTGTAAGTGCCGGCTAGTGGGTAGGTGAGGTAACGTTCAGCAAAGTCGACTTTGCCGGTGAAGCTGGTCACTTTCACTGTGTATTTCATCATGGCCACCGCGGCAACAATGAGCAACGGACCTAGGATGTATCTCATATTGTGCTTTCTGGTGGGCGTACTTGGAATTGAACCAAGGACCTCGTCATTATCAGTGACGCGCTCTAACCATCTGAGCTATACGCCCTCACGTCGCAGTTCGCTCCGCATAGTCAGAATTGGCTTAGACCAATTCTTCCTTAGCTCCGCAACTGCTCCTTTCAAAATTTTGCTTAACCGCTGCAAGCAGCGGCCCAAGTAAAATTTTGGAGTCTTTAATTTTGAAGGTTACGAACTACATTCTACCAAGTATTGCAGGTTTTGACAACTATGTAAAAATATAGTATTTTTAATGTACACACGGTACGTTTTTGAAACAAAATAATTAGAACATTCCCTCTAGGGAAACATGTTTTTCTCCAAACAAAACTCTATAGTTGGTGTAGATATTGGCACATCTTATATTAAAATTGCCCAAGTTACTCATGGGGAACAATCCCATGTTTTGGATACCTATGGCATTGTTAATATTGGAGGTAAAATCGGTACTGATAATACTGAAGCCAGCATTCGCGACACTGCAGCCCTTCTGAGTAACTTATTAGAGCAAGCTCGCGTGTCGACTAAGCGATGTGTGGCCAGTTTACCTAATTCGTCGGTATTTACTTCGGTAATTGACTTGCCGGCTATGACTGACAGCGAGCTAGAGTCGGCCATGCAATTTGAGGCTAAGAAATATGTTCCGTTACCTTTTTCGGAAGTCGATCTTTCATGGTCTACTATTTCCAAATCTGAAGAGACCAATACCTTAAAAGTCTTACTTATTGCTGTGCCCAAGCAGGTAAAGGAGACTTATGTGAAGGTTTTTCAGTTAGCCGGTTTAGAGCTTGAAATTATCGAAATTGAAGCTCTAGCCTTAATTCGCTCATTAATTATTGATGCTGGCAAAAATAGTGTTATAATAGATATAGGAGCCAAAGCGACCGGTTTGAATGTTATAAAAAATGGCTTACTCCAATTGACCCGAAACATGAACATCGGCGGTGATACTATCACTGACCGAATAGCCCAAACTTTAAATGTTACCTCAAGTCGGGCGGAGCAGTTCAAAAAAGATTTTGGTGTCAGTGAGTCGGAGTTTCTGCCAGAAGCTATCAAACCAGTTCTTATCACCATCAAAAACGAAGTTAAGCAATTACTGAGTATTTACGAATCTCACAATCTAAAAATGGACAATATTGTGATGGTGGGAGGGGGATCTCAGTTGCCAGGCATTGTTGATGCACTCAGTGATCTGGGATTACCTGTAACACTGGGTGATCCGCTTAAGACCTTAGCCTATTCCAAAGCCGGAGAGCCATTGTTAAAGCGATTCAGCTTGCAACTTCCTATTTCGATAGGCCTTGCCCTTCGTAACGAAACCTAAATCTAAATCAAAATCATGCCTGATATCAATTTATTAAGTACAGATAATCAAGAATCTAACTATTCAAGCGCTGGCGCTGGATTAGTGACTAAAATTTTAGGGGTGGTTTTAATCATCACCCTGCTTTATTTTGTGTATTTATGGTTTGCTGTCAGTCAGGCAAGAAAAGAGTTAGCATCTTCTATTGCTAAGACATCTAGTGCTCAGAATGAGGCTATTAACCGCAAGGAACGTTCAGAGTTGGTCACTCGTCAAGGACAAGTACAGAGTTTAAATCTACTTATACAGAATCATTTGTACTGGTCGTACATTTTACCAGAACTAGCTCGGGTTACTTTGCGCTCGTCTACGTATTCCAACGTTTCTGCCGGTGCTGATGGAACATTAAACCTAACAGTGAGAGCCGTTGAGTACTCCGACTTAGATCAGTATTTACAGGTGTTCAACTTACCCCAGTTTAATCAGCAATTTAGTGATGTTAAAATATTGGCCGTGAGCAAGGCTCAGCAGGGGAGTAACTTGGAAAGCGAGATGCGCCTAGAGCTCAAATTTAACCCTGATTTCATACGTAATCGAACTCAATAATAATGGCCTTTACTTCCCCCACAAATAAATTTAGAACCTCGATTGTAGAAATTGTCGCCACTGTCTTGTTGATTGCATTGGTGTTTTGGTTTTTCATCAAGCCTAAAATGACACAATTAAGCGAAGTCCGAGCTCAGGTTAGTGCTCAGGAAGCTGTTTTAAATCACGTTCAATCCGACAGCGCACAGCTGACTGATTTGATTAGCAAGTTGCAGCAATCCAAAGATGATATTGCGTTAGTGGACGAAGCGTTGCCTTTAGATTCCCGCGTTACTCGCGTCCATGTTTTATTGGATAGCTTGGTTAAGGCTTCCGGTGCTAAACTGGGCAGTTTAAATATTCAACCAGGCACCAATCTGGCTGCGGGCAATAAGTCAGGGATAAACAATAAATTTGGGGTAACTCGCAAAATACAAACTTTTTACGGCGACCTCACGGTTATTGGAACAGTTGAATCGTTTAAAAATCTTCTTCAATTGATTGAGACCAATGGTCGGATTATTGACGTTTCTAATATGGAACTTAGTAGTGCCGGCGGAATTTCTAGCTTCAAATTAAGACTAAAGGCATACAGCTATGACCAGTAAGAAAAATATTATTCTCATTATAGTCATCGTAGTGGTAATGGCCGCCGCGGTACTGGTACTGTACTACGGATTTGGTGGTAGTCCAGCGACTACCAAAAAATCTCAACCTAAATCACATTCTGCTGTCAATAATGCTAGTCCCATATTGCCCCACGGATCTTCTTTAGATTTTTCGGGCGTAAAGAAATTCAACCCCGATAGCAAGTTATTTAATTATTCCACTGTAACACCAGATAAGGTTGGAGTTGATTTGTCGGCAATGACTCGGACGGAGTCTCCATGAGCGTAAGTGTGCAAAAAACTGAAACTACTTCTAGCTTTGAAAGCTTCCTGTTAGATCATGGATTTATTAGCATGGAGGCTTACGAGCATCTCCAGAAAGTAAAGCCTAAGTCCACCAGCGCCTTGTCACCGGGGGAGGTGGCTTCTTTGTTAATGAAAGAAAAATTGTTGGAAGAGGAAGACATAACTAAGGCTCGGGCAGCTTTTTTGAATTTGCCTTATGTAGACTTACGTAAAGTGGATACATTGCCAAGCGTCCTGAACGCTATCCCAGAAGAATCACGTAATTTCTATCATATGATCCCGTTTGAAATCGCGGGAAAAGATTTGAAAGTGGCTTTGTTCGATCCGGGTAATTTACAAGCGTTGGAAGCCTTAGAATTCTTAGGGCAGAAACAGAGCTTACAGATTCATATATATATTGCTTCTATGGCCTCCATAGATAAATCCGGGGGAGGTAAAAAAAGTTTAACCAATGTGGTGGGAAGAGCCTTAGAGGATATTCAGCAAAAAGAGGAGACTGAACACCCGACTATAATCAAAGAGAAGGAAGTGCAGCCTCAGTTAATGGAAGATGCGCCAATCATCAAGATTGTTGATGTTATTTTGTCTAACGCTATTGAAGCGAATGCTTCCGATATTCATATTGAACCTTCAGAAAACGATGTTCGGGTGCGTTACCGTATTGATGGAATTTTGCATACCAGTTTACGCCTGCCAAAAAACGTCATGTCGGCCATAGTATCGCGTATTAAAATTCTGTCTAACCTGAAAATAGATGAGCAGCGTTTGCCTCAAGATGGTCGGTTTCACATTGATCTAGAAAATAGCAAATCGGTGGATTTGCGCGTATCTACCCTTCCTCTGATGCATGGTGAAAAGATAGTTATGCGTATTTTAGATAAGACAGGGTCTGTGCCAACTTTGGAACAATTAGGTTTGCGCGGCAAGGGCTTAGTCTGGGTTAAGGAAAATATTCGAAAGAGTCATGGGGTATTCTTAATTACAGGACCAACTGGTAGCGGTAAGTCCACTACCTTGTATGGGATTCTATCTATATTAAATACGACTGCGGTTAACATTGTAACACTGGAAGATCCTGTGGAATACTTTATTCCGGGAGTGAATCAGAGTCAAGTAAACCCAGATATTGGCATGACTTTTGCTTCAGGTTTGCGAAGTATTTTACGACAAGATCCAAATATTGTGATGGTGGGGGAAATCCGCTATGAAGAAACCGCTGAATTGGCTGTGCACGCTGCTTTAACCGGTCACTTAGTGTTTTCGACTTTGCATACCAACAATGCTATTGGAGCCATTCCTCGTTTGACTAATATGGGCATTGAGCCATTTTTAATCTCCGCTTCTTTAAACATGTCCATGGCTCAACGCTTGGTCCGCAAGTTATGTGAAAATTGCAAAAAGGAGATAGAAATCCCAACAATTATGAGATCAGAAATTGATCATCAATTGATTGGCGTGCCAAAAGAGTACCTTGAGGGACTAGACCTAAAAAAACTGACAATCTATGGGCCAAACGGCTGTGAAAAATGCGGTCATATTGGATACACCGGGCGGTTGGGTATATTTGAAGTAATGCCGATGCTAACAGAAATGCAGGACTTGATCTTTAGCAAGGTTCCAACCCATAAAGTATATGAAGAGGCGCTAAAACTTGGTATTATAAGTATGAAGCAGGATGGGATTATTAAAGTGTTGCATGGCGAGACCAGTTTAGATGAGATCGTCCGCGTGACTACCGAATAACTATATTAAATGGATTACGTTTTTCACAAACATTACTCATTTCCTACCATGGACGATTCATCTGTACGGCCAATTATTTTATTAGCTGAATCTGATCCTGAAACTATGGCTATGTATGTCAGGCATTTGGGTTCGGCTGAATTTGCAGTTTGCGTTTGCGTCGATTTAAGATTAGTGCCCCAGCACGTAATCAATTTGAAACCGGCTGTTCTGGTGTTAAACCCATCACCGAATTTACGTTTAAGCCTAGATGTGCTGAGACGATCAATGATAGCTCATCCTACCCTCTCAGTGATTACGATGGGAGATGTTATACCGGATCAATATATGGACCAACTAATGCGATCGGGGGTATCGATGCACATTAACCGAAGTCTCAGTCAGCCCCGAGACCTCGTTGTGGCGGTCCGCCAAATGCTTAATTAAAATAAACACACATGTATAAAGCTAGTGAACTAGAACTGAACAAGCTGTTGTCTCTGACATTAGAGCGTAATGCGTCCGATTTGCATTTGCAGGTGGGGGAACCGCCAATTATTCGCGTAGATAGTGAATTATTGCGATTGGAAGACTATCAGGTGTTAAGCAATGATGCCCTGTCCGATTTGATTAAGGTAATGTTAACCGAACATCAACAAAAACGATTAGAAGAGCAAATGCACTTAGATTTTTCTTATGCTTTTAAGGATAATGCCCGTTTTCGAGTAAATGTGTATCGGCAGCAAGGTGTTTGGGCCGCCGCGTTTCGTTTGATCCCTACTCATATTAAGGCCTTAGAGGAGTTAGGATTACCGTCAATCTTGCAGAAATTTACGGAACGTAAGCAAGGCTTGGTGTTGGTAGTAGGACCGACTGGGCACGGTAAGTCCACGGCCTTAGCCTCAATGATAAACGAAATTAATCTTTCTCGCTCTGAGCATATTTTAACTATTGAAGATCCGGTGGAATTTTTATTCCGTCCTGCTAAGTCAATTATTTCTCAGCGTGAAGTTAATCTTGATACACCTGATTTTGCTGCGGCACTCAAAGGAGCGTTGCGAGAAGACATTAATGTTGTGTTGGTTGGGGAAATCCGCGACCTAGAATCTATTTCTTCGGCCCTAACTTTGGCTGAAACTGGGCATTTAATTTTCGCTACTCTGCACACTAACGATGCCGCTCAAAGTATTGATCGTATCGTAGACGTTTTTTCTGGCGATCAGCAAAACCAGATTCGTTCTCAGTTGGCTAGCGTGCTCTTGGGAGTAGTAAGCTTGCGTTTATTGCCTAAGGTGGGCGGCGGCCGTATTCCGGCATCAGAAATTATGGTAGTTAATCACGCTGTCCGCAATACCATTCGGGACAACAAAATCTACGAAATTAATAACATTATTCATACTAGTATGGAAGAAGGTATGATTCCACTGGATAAAGCTCTGGCTAATTTGGTCAAGCAGGGATTGGTGGAGATGGAAGTGGCACAGAATTACGTTTTGGATAAGGAGTACTTCCTGTCACTATTAGGATAACTTATGAAATTTTTATACCAAGCTAAAAATCGAGAAGGGCAGCTCAAGCGCGGTTTTGTTGTGGCCGCCAGTCAACCCAAAGCCGAACAATTGTTGTCGGAAAACGGCTTTATTATTATCAGCTTGCGAGAGCAAAAGCAAAGTCTGATTGACCGGTTTAATCCGTTTGGGAAAGGGGTTAGTTACAAAGAGTTGGTATTATTCTCCCGGCAGATTTCTACTTTAATTTCTGCTCGCGTCCCCATTATTCAATCTTTGCGTATTCTACAGAGCCAGGTAGGGAATAAAGGCCTCGGATTAATTACTCGCGATCTTATCACTTCCATTGAAAATGGAGAAAGTTTTTCCTTGGCATTGACTAAGCATCAGGATGTGTTTGGTAATGTCTATGTCAGTTTAGTCAGAGCCGGCGAAGCTTCTGGCGCGGTCGGTGATTCGTTGAACTACTTAGCAGATCAACTGGAGAAAGATTATAACTTGCGCGGCAAAATTAAAGGCGCTATGACTTATCCGGTATTTGTTCTGGTGGCACTCGGCGGCGTGGGCTTCTTGATGTTCAAATTTATTTTGCCGAAACTGACAGAAGTGTTGAAAGAACAAGGCGGTCAGTTACCCACAGTCTCACGCCTAATTATTTCAGCTACAGATTTTTTCCAAGTTTATTGGTGGGTAATACTATTGTTGATTACTGGTGCGATTATTGGAACCCGTTATGCATTGCGTACTGTTAGTGGGCGTTACCAGTGGGATCGGGCAAAAATTCACATGCCTATTTTAGGTGATATTTTCGTGAAAATATACCTGGCTCGATTCTCCCGTAACTTAGCCACATTAGTCGCTGGAGGCATTCCTATTATCCAAGCATTGAAAATTATTAGCGACATCATTAATAACGTGGTTTACCGAGATATATTATTACAAACTGCTGAAAACATCACCAATGGAAAATCTATTAGTGACTCTTTGGCGGGCCATGCTGAATTCCCGCCTATTGTCACACAAATGGTAAAGGTGGGGGAGCAAACAGCTTCATTGGACTCCATTCTTTTGAAGCTGGCTGATTTTTATGAGAAGGAAGTTGATGCCAAGATTAGTACTTTGTCGACTTTACTTGAACCAATTATCATGATTATCTTAGGTCTGGCTGTAGGTATTTTGGTGGCCGGCATTTTGCTGCCAATTTATAATTTAGCCAGCCAGGCTAGCTAGTAATGGCTATGTAGACTTGTGTTGATAACTTTCTTGCTATCAAGACCAGAGTATAGTACAATTAAGTCAGTAATTCACAATATTACGGTGCTTATGTGCCGGTATTGACCCACAAAAGATTGGGGGTGAACACATTGAGAAACAAACAAAAAGGTTTTACATTAATTGAATTGTTGGTTGTTATTGCTATCATTGGTCTTTTGGCCTCTGTAGTATTATTAGCCCTCAACTCCGCTCGTGCTCGTTCACGCGATGCCAAGCGTTTGGCAGATGTTAGACAGATGTCTAGCGCTATCGAGTTGTATGTTAATGACAACGGTGCATACCCAGCTACCTTAGGTTCATTGATCGCAACATATATGCCTTCGTTGCCTACTGCTCCTACTCCTGTTGATGGTGGCTGTTTTGGCAGCAACAATACTTATGTTTATAGTAGTACCGCTACTAGTTATACCATCACATTCTGTCTCGGCGCTAGCGCCGGTGGCAATGCTCCTGGTACAAGACAGTTGATTAACGGTAACATCCAATAGTTAATTTTATAAATCACCTTTGGCATTTGCCAAAGGTGATTTTTGTTTTGCTGACGCAGAACCCGATCTTTGTTATACTGCAATTATGATCGAACCTGTGCTTTCGGAGCCTCAGTCTAGTTGGGATAAGCTCTATCAAAGTATTCGCTTTCCATATCGAGAAAATAGTTTAATTGGAGTAACTTTTTTTATTGTTCTATTTTTGCCTCTGGTATTTTCACCATGGATGGCAGACAGTCTAGAGTTACCCAAATTGGCAATACTATTAATTAGCTTAGCAGCCGGCATATTCATTTTAACAACGTCTGGCAAAACTATTAGGTATAACAAGCGGCTGTATATTATATTTGGTTTATTTATTTTACAGGCGTTGCTGTCTACAATATTTTCGTGGGATATTGGTACTAGTTTATTTGGGCTGTCTACCCGGTGGACTAGTTCCCTTTTGTTTTATAGTGCCTGGATAGCAGCAATTATTATATTTATTCAAGCTATAGAAACTGATGCTCAATATTGGTTTTTAATAAAGACAGGCATAGTCACGGTGCTGGCAATAAATTTGTTTGCGATTGCTCAAAGTTTTGGGTTTGCTTATTATCCAGGGTTGGATCCAACAATCCGGTCTCTTGTCCCCAGTTTCCTAGGCAACCCCAATTTTTCTGCGATGTATGTAGCAGCCTTGTTGCCATTGGCAGTAGTCGCCTATGCACGAGCCACCACTGCCACCACTCGGGTTTATTATATTGCAGTATTGGCTAGTAGTATTGTCGCTCTTGGGTTATTTAATAGCAGGGGAGCTATTATTGCTGGCGCGGTAAGCGGTGGAATTTTGACTTTAGGTGGGCTGATATATCGCTCACATCGTCGTGTGGCTGTTGCAGCGATGATTACAACAGTTTTTTTGTTGGTTGTTTCCGGGGCACTGCTTTTAGCTAGTCGCCCCCAGATTGTCCAAAATACCGTCGCTTTAACTGGAGCCGATGCTAGTCAGAGAATATTAGTTTGGCAAAGATCACTGGAGTTTGTTCACGCTCATCCAATGTTCGGTGTCGGGCCCGGCAACTTTTATCTGGCCTATCAAAAGTATTTGAACTTGGCAATTCCAAATTTTGAAAATTTTGACGATGCGCATAATATTTTTTTGCATTTAGCAGTCAATGTGGGCTTGCCTATGTTGGTGCTTTATTTAATTTTGATTGTCCTAGGGCTATGGTGGGGATGGCGTTTATGGAAATCTACTAACAACCCAGTATACCTTGCCCTTTTTGCCTCTGTCATTAGTTGGCAGATTTCCGCTAGCTTTAATCCAGTAGTTATTCCCTGTTGGATACTATTGGCTTTGCTCTTGGTAGGGATATATCGTCACAACGTTCCCCTCACTCTTTTCTTGCCCCGTTTTGTCCGTTACGTATTTCGAGTCAAAGCAGTTTTTTTAATAGTAATTGTTTTGGCCTTCGGGTTGAATGACTATTTGACATTAGCGGCTGGAAATTATTATTACGCAAAGCAATATGATCAGTCCATTCGTTACGGCAGAATCGCCACAGCTCTGGATCCTTTTAATCATGGGGTCATGCGTTACTGGATAGGTTCTCGTATAATGCTCAAGCAAGATCCGTCCAAAACAAATCGTTTGGTATCTTGGTTCTACTGGCTGCATCCAATGTCTTCTCGGCCAGTATGGAGCGCTAGTATTCTGGAGTATCGGTTGTATCGTCAAACAAATGACCCGCAGTATTTACATTTGGCTTACGATTATGTGGATAGGTCCCTGGCACTGACCCCCGACTATGGACCTTTATGCTTTTACGCCGCCTATATTCACTATCAGACAAAGGATAACGCTACAGCAATCAGCTACATAGAGAGAGCGATAAAAATTGCCCCCAATGAGTTAATATACTGGTCGTTGTTGGCTAAGATTGATCAACAGACTGGCAATCGGGATGGTACTATTCGGGCATTGGAGCGTGCAGCAGCTATCCAACGGGACTCCCGCGCTTACAAGCAGGTGTTGAAAAATGCGAAGAGTGAGGCTGACGTACAAAAAATCCAAATACCAATTAATTTTTCTGAGCCTGATATTTAAACTATGAATTTTTTAAAAAAAATTGGACAATACTATTTTGATTTATGCCGACAAACGGAGCTAAAGGATCGCACCTATGAACGGTTGCACCCAAAGTTTTGGCACAAAGATTACTTCGTTCTTCACTTCATTAATCACAATATCAGACGGACGATGAAACATCGCCCTGCTGGCTCAGTGCTGGATTTGGGCTGTTCTCATAAACCGTACGCACCCATTATAAAAGCGCAGAAATATGTGGGGGTAGATTTTTTTAATAGTGACTTTGCGGACATTAAGGCGGATTTAAATATTGAGCAAGATTTTGGCGAGCGCTATAATTTAGTGGTCTGCTTTGATACGATGGAACATGTTTTGCGCACTGACAATCTGATTGCGACGATGCGGAATAGTATTAAACCAGGCGGACGGATAGTTGTCACCGCCCCGTTCTTTTATGGCATTCACGATGAGCCGGAAGACTACCACCGATTCACGGAATATTTTTACCGATCGACATTTAAACCGGACTTTCAGTTATTGAAGTTAGAGCGATCTAATACCTACTTTTCGTCTCTCGTTTTTAGTTGCAATAGTATAATGTATAGATTGCCAGTACCTTATTTCTTAAAATATCCTTTGTATGCCGTAATTAATGTTTTTGGTATAATAGTGGAGTATATTAGCAGACAAATTCCTGTATTAATTCCTGCGGTTTGGCTGAAAAATTTTATTTGGTCAGCTCCGCTGGAATATTTTGCTGTTTATGAAGCGCAAGTAAAATAATAATAATGAGCCAGCCATACTCCGCCAATTATTACAAAGAACAAAAAGATGGTTCTTATCGTTCAGCACAAATCATCGTACCCTTGGTGTTGGAATATATAAAGCCTCAGAGCGTGGTTGATTTTGGCTGCGGCGTAGGCAACTGGTTGTCCGTTTTCCACGATCAAGGAGTCTCTGAAATCCGAGGATTAGACGGGGACTATGTGGATCGGACACAGTTGCGGATTCAAAGGGACTGTTTTATTGCCACCGATTTAACCGTTCCGCTGTCCCCGCTACGTCAGTATGATTTAGCTATGTCAGTGGAGGTGGCAGAACATATTCCGGCGGACAAGGCCGATCAGTTTGTGCAAGCATTAACAGACTCTGCGCCGGTTGTGTTGTTTTCTGCGGCTGCGCCTTATCAGGGAGGCACTTCTCATGTCAATGAACAATGGCCCGAGTATTGGGTTGAAAAATTTGCTGCTAGAGGGTATGAAGTTATTGACCCATTGCGCCGGCGCATTTGGGACAATAGCGAGATAGATTGGTGGTACGCTCAAAATATAATGTTCTTTGTTAAAACTGATGTGATCCACAGTTATCCGGCATTGCTAATCGCGCGCGCCACAACGTTTATTAGTCAGTTATCGCTAGTTCATCCGCGCAGCTTGAGTATCCGCAGTTTATGGCACGCCGGGCCGAAGCTTTTGCGCGGGGCGATAATGCGGAAGATGGGCAAGCATGATTGACCCGATAGTCTCAATAGTTATGCCAGCCTATAATAACTCCCAGTTTATTGGTCAAGCAATTAGCAGTGTTCAGAAGCAATTATTTGAGTCCTGGGAATTGCTGGTCATAAACGATGGATCGGTGGATGACACGCAGTCGATTATTGAGGATATAGCGAAAACTGACCCGCGTATTAAAATTTATTATCATAAGCATAATCAGGGTTTAGTCTCTACTTTAAACCATGGCTTAGCAGAAGCAAAAGGGTCCTTGGTGGCCCGTTTGGATAGTGATGATTATTGGACTGATCCGACAAAACTGGAGAAACAAGTTGCATTTTTGAATGACCATCCTGGATACGTTTTGGTAGGAACATCTGGCCAAGCGGTGAGTGAGCAAGGGCAATTTTTGTTTGACTTATCATTTCCCGAACGAGATGAGGACATCCGTAAAGTTTTATTACGGCGCAATTGTTTTATTCATAGCAGTGTTATGTTCCGAACCGAAATTGTCAAAAAACTGGGTAGTTATATGGGCACAGAGGGATACGTAGAAGATTATGAATTATGGCTTCGTTTAGGGACGCATTATAATTTTTTTGTGCTGCCAGGAAATATGGTTAGCTACCGTATTAATCCGCTGGGGTTGACCCAAACTAAAAGCATCGCCCAGTATCAGGCGTTTATCGCATTAGCAAAGAAGTTTCGCGGCCAATACCCCAATTTTTATCGATCCTATTTATCAATGCAATTAAAAACATGGTTTATAATGTTGTTTGGTATCGGGATGCTCAATCGGGTTAAACAACAGTTTATTAAATAAGTATGAACACACTAGGAAAAGCAGCTATGTCGTGGTTACTGGCATTATCAACATTAGTGGTTTTTTATGCGAGTCTGTATGTTGTTATCCATATCTGGTATCCCGCTGGGCTCGATCCTGCGCGTTTTCGACTGCATTTTATCCACTTCACATTCATATATATATTATGGATGTTAATCTTTTTTATTCATGGAGTATTTGATGCGAAATTTTTAAGAACCCCGCGCAACATTATTTTAAATATTGTTTCAGCGATGACCATTAATTTAGTTATTGCTGTCGCCTATTTTTATTTTCAACCGAATTTAACTTTAACTCCCCGCCGTTTTTTGCTGCTGCATATAGTGTTCACTTTTGTAACCATAGTTCTATGGTTATTAATAGTAAGGTACATTTTAGCAGAGCGCTTAGTGGAGCATTTGTACGTTCTATCGGTAGGGGACGATACACCAAATCTGGTAGGAGAATTGGAACAGTATAGGTTTATGGGAATCAGAATTGTCGGGATTATCGATTATGCGGATCTAGATCAGCTGAAAGTTTTGACTGAGACTCAGTTAGTGATTCCCGATACGCAGCACATGAGCCCAGATTTACTTCAGCGCCTGTATGCTTTGCGTTCGCACTCAGTAGTCTTGCATAATTATCGCACTTTGTACGAAACCTTGGCACGCAAAGTATATCTGACTAGTTTAAATGAAGCCTGGTTTTTAGAAAATGTCAGTTACCGTACCCGACGTTTTTATAATTTTTTTAAGCGAGCTATAGATATGTCGGTAGGAATTATTGGTTTAATCCTGCTTGCGGTGGTTTATTATCCAGTGGCTATGTTAATAAAGTTCAGTTCCCATGGGCCAATCCTATTCAAACAGCCGCGGGTGGGGCAGTATGGTACAATATTTACAGTGTACAAATTTAGAACTATGGCCTCAGAGGGCAACCCGGGAAATACCTGGACTACCCTCGGGGATAAGCGTATTACCCCGGTTGGAGCGTTCTTGCGTCGAGCGCGGCTAGATGAGCTGCCTCAGGTCATAAACTTAGTCAGAGGCAATATGAGTTTAGTTGGGCCTCGCCCTGAGCAAGCCCATATTGTGGACCAATTACGTAATGACATTCCGTTTTATGATGAGCGTCATATGGTTAAGCCCGGTGTTACTGGATGGGGACAGCTCAATGTTTATGCTCGATCAGTGGCGGATTCTGCGGCCAAGTTACAATATGATTTATATTACATCAAATATAATTCGTTGCTATTCGATTTAGAAATAATTTTAAAAACTATTTATCACGTCCTGACCTCTAGGGATAATTAATACCATAATGTTCACAACTCGCATATCTCAAAACTTATTATTGGGTGGAGCTACTATCGTATTAGTTGCTCTGGTTTTGTGGGGGGTAGTTGCCGGTAGTCGAGCGGGGAAGAGTACGGTCGTTTTAAAAAACACCCAATCTGTCTCAGACGGGCTTAAGTTGTTCTTTCGTGACCAAAACCGATATCCTAGTACCCAAGAATTTGTTGATCAAAATATTATGTTGCAATATTTTAGTGTATTTCCATTCGCTAACATTGTGGGAGGAAGTTGCACTAAAACATTTTCTTATTATAGTGCGAATCAGCAAAGCTATGAGCTGAGCTTTTGTTTGCCTAAAGCTATGAACGGTTTTGCTCCAGGTTGGAACAAGTTAACTCAACCTTAGACCAATGGATTTAACTATTATTGTTGTCGCTAGTTTTGTCTTTGGGCTGGTTATTGGTAGTTTTCTCAATGTCGTCATTTGGCGGTTGCCCCGTCAGGAGTCATTGGGTGGCCGATCTCATTGCCCAAATTGCGATACCCGATTAAGTGCGGTGCATTTGATCCCAGTAATAAGTTATTTAGTTCAAGGCAAAAAATGCCATCACTGTCGTAAGTCGATATCATTTCGGTATCCCTTAATTGAGATTATTACTGGTTTATTGTTTGCCAGTGCCGCGATTTTCTTACACCCTGTGTTATTAGCGGAGTACGTTGCATTAGCCCGATTGATGTTTGTTTTGGCAGTATTAGTTGCAGTGTTCGTTATTGACTTAGAGCACTATTTAATTTTAGATGTTATTATCTTTCCGGCGGTTGTCGTTGTATTGATTAGCAATCTAATTTTGGATTTATTACATCATCAAACAATTTTGTCACTCCATTCGCTTACTGGCGGCGGTGTGATAGCTGGAGCGGGATTTGCCCTATTCTTTTATGGGTTGTGGGCTTTTTCTAAAGGCAGATGGATGGGCTTTGGTGATGTGAAACTGAGCTTACTATTGGGGTTGGCTTTAGGTCTTCCAGTTGCCTTTGTTGGTTTTATTGGCTCTTTTTGGTTAGGTGCCATTTTGGGAGGAATTCTCATGGTCACCGGAAAAAAAACCATGAATAGCCGGTTACCCTTTGGCACATTTTTAGCCGTTGGGAGTGCCATAGCTATGTTTTATGGAATGACCCTGTGGGATGCTTATATGCGCTTAATACTATAGTTGTTTTTAGAGGTTATTTGTCGTATAATGGTATTAGAAAATAATGCAATGATGAAACAAAAACAACAAGGGTTTACGATAATTGAATTATTGGTAGTTATAGCCATTATGGGCACTATCGCCTCTATTTTAGTTGTGAATTACAATAGACAAGGCGGTGTCCGGAGCGTGAAAATTGCTCAAAGCCAATTGAGTACTAACATTCGTAAAATTCAAAGCTATATATTATCATCACGAAATATTAGTGGAAACGGTGTTACTAATCCCCCACATGACTATGCTATTTCTCTCTTTGTAAACGGCACCTCTTATGACTTGCAAGGAATTGACTCAGTGTCTAATACTGTCACCACGCTAGAAACCATTAAACTCCCACAAGGGGTAGTGATATCACAGATTCAAATAGCTAATCCTGCCAACAACGTGAATCAGGCAGTCGTAGCCTATGCATCTCCCTATGGTAAAATGTATGTCATTGGGAAGAGTACGGACTGCGCGTCCGATTTTCCCACTGCCAATAGAAACCCATCTTGCCTCCTACAGCTGGCGGATCGACAGGTCACCATTACTTTAACCGATCAGAAATCTCAGCTGACAAAAACGGTGACTCTGTATGGAGTGTCTGGCACAGTTAGTTCAAGTAAATAAAGTATGTTTAAAAATCATCCTACAAGTTTCGAAGAAACCGGCCAAACTCTTATTGAGACAATGGTCGCCGTTTTCATTATGGTTATGGGTATTACGGCAGCACTAGGTCTGGCTAACTATTCGCTCAATGCTTCGAGCGGCATTCGTAATCAGATTATTGGTATGGGATTGGCGCGAGAAGGCGTTGAGGCTTTTAAGAATATGAGGGATACCAATTGGCTTGTAGATACTCTTAGCAGTGATTGCTATAATTATGCAACTGGCAGCCAGGGAAACGCCCAAGGAAACAACCAAGAGGACGGCCAAGGAAACAACCAAGGAAACGCCGCGACTCCCTCATATTGTTATCGTAACTGGCTCAACCCAAGTGCTGGTTACAATATTCAGCCTCGGGATCTTTCTATTCCCACATTCACAGTAGATTTCGACGCCACTAGAGGACAATTCTGGGCTCCTGTAGACCACAGTGTAAGCGCCGGAAGTTATCAGTTAAATTATGATCCGAATGCAGGGGTTAATGGTTTCTATTCGCACAACCTCAGTTACGCACCCTCTAGTTTTTATCGTCAAGTGGTAATGGATACCAGTACTAATACCGGTGTATTTAGTCAGGATATTGGTCCACGGGTATTGCTTACCTCCCGAGTATGGTGGACCGATGGCAAATGCCCAAAAACCCAAACTTGGCCAGGCAAAGGCCATTGTTCTATTGAACTGCAGATGTACCTCACTAATTGGAAGACCTTTTAAAAATAATGTCATTCCGTAACCGACAACAAGGATTCACCTTAATGGAGATAATGGTCGCTACTAGTATTTTTGCTGGTGTCCTTTTGATGATGTTAGTATTATTTAATTACACTTTGAGAATAAATCGCCGGGTGGAAGCATTGCGGCAATTATCTCAAGCCAGCAGGAACTTTACAGAATTTATTGTGCGTGAAATTCGCAATGGCAACGTTGATTATACGGGAACAGTAGATTCGGCTCATTGCCCCTCAGGTAATCCGACCTATGATCCCACAAGAAATCAGTCTCTAGCTTTAGTTAATCATAATGGTGATCGAGAGTGCTTTTACCTTGCCATTATCGATTCCCAGAACGCGAATTTGATGATATCACGATTGTCGGTCAATGGTCAGCAAGTTACCGAGCAAGTGAATCCATCTAATGTAAATATTAGTCCTAATGCGTTCCATTTTTATGTTCAGCCTTCTACTGACCCATATGTATCTACTCAGGGTGCCTATCGGGGCATCCAGCCGTTTGTGACGTTAACTATGAATTTTGCTGTTCAAGTCAACCCATTAGATCCAATTATAACTTTACCTTATCAAACAACCGTTTCTACAGACGCATATGATACACCTCACCGATAAAATTAGAAATAGGCAACATGGAATAACATTAATGTTGTCCATAATGATTTTAGCCGCTATTACTGCTATTGCTTTCAGTTTGGCTACAATTGTCTTTATAGAAATTCGGTCTGCCGGCGATGTATTACGCACTGAGCCAGCTTTATACGCGACTCAAGGAGTGACTGAAGAGGCGTTGTTTAAGTATAAAAGATACGTACAGGATAACCTGTTAAGTGTTGTTGGTTGTTCCCCGTCGTGGTTTAACATTTGCAATTTGAATAGCGTAAGCTTGAGTAGCCCATCTCCAACCGCCCGAGTTTTTGATACCTCACCCCGGATAGATACTATTTTTCCAAGCAGTACGAATCAGTATTTATTTATTGATCCGGCAGCACCGAATAGTTTTGTTCAGGCCTATTCCCATATTGGCGTGTCTTACTTTAATAATGGGTTTAACGGTCAACTGGAAGTCATAATTAATAAATATGATTCTACTGGGCTCAAAACTAACATTACCGATACCACTTTATTACCGGGGGGATACACTAGCTATAATCCATTATCAGGAGATGGCCAGTATGAGTTGGTCTTAAAAAATTTAAGTAGTGGCGGCAGTATTATAGCCAGTTTAGAGGGAACAGATGTTATTGCTACTAATGCCAATCATAATACTATTCCATTGGTGGGTAGGCAGGTGTTGGATATCACCGCGAGCTATCTCGGCATCACTCGTAAATACACTGTAAACATTCCACTGCCATAAAAAAAAGCTCATTAAGAGCTTTTTTACTGTTGAGGCACTTTCAGTTTTTGTCCTATTTTTAGGGCAAATGGACTAGTGATATTGTTGATTGTAGCTAAAGTGGTCCATTCAACTTTGTATTTTTGTGCGATATTAAAAATCGTGTCTCCTTTAGCTATAGTGATTGTAATAAATGTGGATGGAGGAGTTTGAGTGTCGGTAGCACCGAGGACTTGTGGGTTTGGGGAGGCTTGCCCGGGGGAGTTAACATGACTGGTAATAACGTAAATAGTCCACCCACCAAGAGCGACGCTGACTAACAGGAACAGAAAACCGCTGTATTTTAATATGTTATTTTTTGAGTAACCGCGGCCGACTCCAAGCCTCAGGCGCGGGGATAATCTGACTTTGTTTTTTGATGTACCCATATAATTCATTATATCATAATTTCTCTATTTTTTCTTGAATCATATGTGGATAAATTTGTTATAATGTCGGTATGAACAAGCAATTGGCCCAACAACGAGTGATTCAGTTACGCAATCAAATTGAAGATTTGCGCTATCGCTACCATGTATTAGATGACCCTGCCGTAACGGATGATGTTTACGATTCTTTGTCACGCGAACTGCGTGAAATAGAAACTCAATTCCCCGAATTAATCGATTTAAATTCATCTTTCAACCGGGTTGCCGGAAAACCATTGGATAAATTTGTGAAAGTGCAACATGAAGTACCCATGTTGTCCTTAAACGACGCTTTTAGTTTGGCAGAAGTTAAAGCGTGGGATCAGCGCATACGAAAATTACTGCCAGCTAGCGCCCAGTTTGAATACTTTTGTGAATTGAAATTAGATGGATTAGCTGTGTCGCTAATATATGAGAACGGGATATTTATTCGCGGTGCGACGCGCGGCGATGGCAAGATTGGTGAAGACATCACTCAAAATTTAAGAACGATTAATTCTATTCCACTCAAATTACGCGGCAATAAAGTGCCGAAGCGAGCAGAGGTGCGCGGTGAAGCCATTATGCGCAAAGTTGTACTTGAGCAATTAAACAAAATTCAGTTGGCCAATAACAAGCCGCCGTTTGCCAATACCCGTAACGCCGCCGCCGGCAGTTTGCGCCAATTAGACCCAGCTCTGTCTGCGTCCCGTAAACTCGATTTTTGCGGCTGGGATATATTACTCAATAATCCTAAGTCGAAACTTCATTCCGAAGAACATGAGCTAATGCGGCAGTTCGGATTTAAAGTGGATAAACATGAAAAGCGATGCAAAACCTTGGAGGAGGTCGCTCTATATATAGAGGAGATTGGTCGATTGAGAGACAGTTTTCCCTATGGCACCGATGGAATCGTTATTTCGGTCAATCAAACTGAACTCCATTCTCGGTTAGGTTTTGTGGGCAAGGCCCCTCGTTATATGGTTGCGTATAAATACCCGGCAGAGAGGGCTACCACAAAAGTGTTGGAAATTAGAACTAATGTAGGGCGTACTGGGGTGCTGACCCCGTTTGCTGTTTTTGAACCAACATTAGTGGCTGGCTCTACTATTAGCAAAGCAACTTTGCATAACCTAGATCAAATACGCCGCCTAGACGTTAGGGTGGGTGATACTGTGGTTATCCAAAAAGCGGGTGACGTTATTCCGGAAGTAGTCGAAGTCTTGCCTAAGATGCGCACTGGCAAGGAATCAGTTTTCCAAATGCCTAAAGTGTGTCCTGTTTGTGATGCTCCTGTTAAACAGAAAGGGGTCGGGGAAAAAGTAGCGGCGAAAAAAGGCAAGAATACCGTGGCCTATTATTGCATTAACCCGCATTGTCCGGCTAAATCACAGCGCGGTTTGGAGCACTTTGTTAATGCTTTAGATATTTATACAATTGGCCCAAAAGTTATAGCCCGGTTTAAAGATGAAGGGCTCATATCAGACGCCGCCGATTTATTTAGTTTAGTAGAGGGCGATATATCGGGATTGGAACGGTTTGGAGAAAAAAGCGCCGAGAATATTATTAAGTCTATCCAAGATCACAGTCATGTATCCTTAGCGCGTTTTATTTATTCTTTAGGGATAGTTAATGTCGGTGAACAAACATCAGAAGATTTGGCTGCTCATTTTGGGACTTTAGAAGCCATTCAATCCGCTTCCCCAGAGGCAATAAATGCGGTAGAAAATATTGGTCCAGTTGTGGCTAGAAGCGTGCACGATTATTTTCAGCACAAGGAGAATCAGAAGTTTATAAAAAAATTGATTAACAACGGTGTTATTATAGAGAAGCCGAAGAAGCGGCTGGCGGGCAAGTTCACCGGCAAAACATTTGTGCTGACCGGAACGTTAGATACCCTCAGTCGCGATGAAGCCAAATCCAAAATCAAGGAGCTGGGTGGTAAAATGACTGAGTCGGTTTCCAAGAATATTGACTATATTATAGTGGGAAGTGAGCCGGGGAGTAAGTATGAAAAGGGCAAAAAGCTTGGTGTGACAATTTTAGAAGAGTCTGAGTTTTTACAACTACTAAAATAAAAAAAGTGGCGCAAGAGTAGATTGGATAATCGACTTCTGCGCCTTGTTAGTTGTTAGCCCTTCAAAAGGCCAATCGCATGTTCGTACATGCCTAGTGCCCTGGAGAACTCTTCCTGGCTATGGAGAAGTTCAGCGGCATCTTTGGTCACATGAGCTTTGCGTAAGATTTCTCGGCGGTCGTTATTGACTGACGCCATAGCCATTTGCTTGTCCAACATGTTATCCAATGCAATGGCGGTGCGGCCCGCTTTATATTTCGGGTCTGGCACATGAGGCTTCGAGGCAAACGCCAGTTTTGGAGGTGATTTTTGAATAACTACCTTCGCATTGTGGTTATTGCTGTCTGGTCGCTGGGCTATCGAATTCATGCCAACCGGTTGAATCGGTGGCGGGGTCTGTTGTACGGCTCGCACTTGAGCGCGCTTACTTTCCCTGGTAAGAACTAGTAGGCCAGCGAAGAAAAAACCACATCCAAATAATGCTATCTGCACCCATCTCGCCTCCATAATCTCACCGATACCCGAGTCAAGTTTTAGGTATTCCGTTTTGACGTCGTTTAGCAATCGATCATTTCTAGATCTTGCATCACAAGGATTACCTACTGATATTTTGCAGGGAACTTTTGCCGGCACGAATAGGTCCGTATTTGGATCATTTATAAATCTTTGGACCGACTCTGCAGAAATGGGAAACTGGTCTGTTTTCAGCAAGTATCCTTTGCCCTCGACTGGTTCGATAAAGAGTTCATCGTTGACAGGAATGGCTGAAGCTTTGTAATGATCTAATATCCATACTGCTGAATTGAGACTGGCATAGTACCTGACGGACACGGACGGATTTTTAATCGGGTCCGTGATAATTTCTACCAAAGCCGCATGGTCAATCAGTTCCTGATCCGTGACGTCAATGTTAGGCAGGTTGACTGGAACTCCGGTAATCGGACTTTCTTCTTTGATGCTGAAATTAATTTGGTGCATCGCTTGTTTGCTGATGCCAGTGGCAACGGCGTGATCGATTGATTGGAAGAACATTTTCCGGTAAATGCTGGGAAACAGCGGTTTCGAAAAATGTGGCAGGGCTAGAAATGTTCCAGCCAAGCACAAAGAAATTATGCACGCTACCCACAGTAGTTTTCGATTTCTCTGAAATAAAGATTGATTTTCTTGACGATTGGTTCGCTTGCGTGAACTCATAAATTAAACCCTCCAGTTTGCTTTGTTTTTTGATTTGCCAACTCACAATTCTACTGCATTTTCGGCCATAAGTCAATGCTGTGATAGTGCACATAAAATCCACAACATTTCCCCAGATATAGCTCAATAAATCCCTTGACAAGGTATCTCTAATGTTTTAAGATACCTCTACGGTTTAACTCACATTAAATTCATCTGAGAAACCCTTATAAACATGATACAAACTGTTTCGATGACTAATCTCAAGCGGGTTATGTAACTAGCGTCATTTTTTTGCGCTTCCACAAACTCGCGAAAGCGGTTTTTTTGTTGCCCCGGCCATCTGGCCAAAACTAGTTCCTTCCAACATTGCATCTATATATTTGCTGCTCTCAGCTCGATCTCACCGTTCCAATTTTACTTTGGGAATACAGGCTCGTAGATACGGAGAAGTGGGCAGTAGTTATATGGTAGCAATGAAAGTAACGGTTGTACTTCCTAGCACTTTGATAAAAGAATAGCTCAATGAATTACTTCAACCTAAATTCATTGAGTGGGTAGAAAAAATGTAAGTTTAAGATTAGAACATTGTATCCGGTAATTTGTCCGTCATGTGTATCCTTACACATGGTGACCGCAAATTACCTGTCAATTCGTGAGTGTCAAAAGCTTATCGAAAAGACTATGCTGCTCTGTCAGCATTCAAATTAAAACAGAGAAGGGTATATGGTGGATGCCTTGGTATTATGAGCCGATGAAGGACGTGTTAGCCTGCGATAAGCTTCGGGGAGGTGGCAAATAACCTTTGATCCGGAGATGTCCGAATGGGGAAACCCATGCATGTGAAGCATGCATGCCGTGCTGGCGTGGGCCAGTATTGTGCGGGAACCGCGTGAAGTGAAACATCTCAGTAGCGCGTGGAATATAAATCAATTCAGAGCAATCTGATCGAGATTCCCTTAGTAGTGGCGAGCGAACGGGGATAAATATAAATATTTATTCATTGCTTGAATAGCTTTTTGAGTAGTGAATAAATAATTTATTAGTCTAAACCTAGTGTTGTGTTTTCAAAATCGTAAGATGGAGATTTAAAGCCTACCGGCCTTGCACATTAGGGGTTACAAGTGTAGTCATTGTAGTTCGGTAGAGCTACTAAAGAGGTTTATTTTTTGTATAGCAGAACACGCCTGGAACGGCGGACCAGAGAGGGTGATGAGTCCCGTATAGCGAAATACATTATAAACTCTTGTACTGCTACTTAAGTAGCACCAGACACGAGAAATCTGGTGTGAAGTCGGGTCGACTAAGATCCAAGACTAAATACTCATAATGACCGATAGTGAACAAGTACCGTGAGGGAAAGGTGAAAAGCACCCCGGAAGGGGAATGAAATAGTTTCTGAAACCATATACTTACAAGGAGTCGAAGGCCTAGCCCAACAGCAATGTTGGTCAGGCTAACGGCGTGCCTATTGAAGAATGATCCAACGAGTTAGTCTTATGTGGCTTAATTAAGTGTTATCAAACACGAAATTGCAGTGAAAGCGAGGATTAATAGTCCGTAATAGTATTTTGAATGTTTATGTTGTCGGTTGGGATATTACTGTTTGAGAAAACCATTCGGAGCGTAATTTTTTCCGTTAGGAAAAAATAGCGCAGTTGGTTTTGGAAACGGTAATATCCCAATCTACGCATATTCATTCAATTTACTATATGTCACATGAGCTAAACCCGAAACCCGTGTGAGCTACCCATGGCCAGGATGAACGTTATGTAAGAGTAACGGGAGGTCCGAACCCACTAATGTTGCAAAATTAGGGGATGAGCTGTGGGTAGAGGAGAAATTCCAATCGAACCGGGTAATAGCTGGTTCTCCTCGAAATAACTTTAGGGTTAGCGTCAGGTGTTCCCAGAAGAGGTAGAGCACTGAATCGATCTCTGGTGCGCAAGCGTCAGATTCGAACCAAACTCCGAATTCTTACTGATAAATAACTTGGCAGTCAGTCCGTGAGGTCTAAGCTTCACTGGACAAATGGAGAAGAATCCACACCACCGTCTAAGGCCCCCAAATTCTAGCTATAGTGCAAAGGATGTGGGGTTGCTCATACAACCAGGAGGTTGGCTTAGAAGCAGCCATCCTTTAAAGAAAGCGTAACAGCTCACTGGTCAAGCGATCCTGCGCCGACAATATATAGGGGCTAAGCTA
>JBBRMG010000011.1:0-35105 GCA_038230955.1 Candidatus Doudnaibacteriota bacterium
CCAAATTCTAGCTATAGTGCAAAGGATGTGGGGTTGCTCATACAACCAGGAGGTTGGCTTAGAAGCAGCCATCCTTTAAAGAAAGCGTAACAGCTCACTGGTCAAGCGATCCTGCGCCGACAATATATAGGGGCTAAGCTAGGTGCCGAAGACGTGGGTCATACATTAATTTATTATCGTATGGCGGTAGAGGAGCGTTGTATGTGGGCTGAAGCGGCATCCGTTAGGAGCCGTGGACTGCATACAAGTGAGAATGTTGGAATAAGTAATATATATAGGGGTGAGAACCCCCTTCACCGAATACCCAAGGGTTCCTGGGCAACGATCGTCGTCCCAGGGTTAGTCGAGCCTAAGAGGCGGCCTTAAGAGGTCGCCCCGATGGAAAACAGGGTTGATATTCCCTGACCACCGCATGATTATCTAAGGCGGGACGCATCAGGATAACACTAGCGTACTGTGAGTATGTGCGTTGCTATGCTCTGTAGGGTGGGGTTCCAGGCAAATCCGGAACCTCTATGTCCTATTTCGATACCTCGCAAGAGATTCGAGACTGGACTGTAAACTCGAAAGCATGGAGAAATCTCGCAAGAGAAATTGGTGTGAATCCAGGTGCCAAGAAAAGCGTCGTAGTCACGTCATGTGGTGCCCGTACCGCAAACCGACACAGGTGGGTGAGGAGAGAATCCTAAGGTGTCCGGACCAATGTTCGTTAAGGAACTCGGCAAAAAAGCAGGTGTACCTTCGGTATATACCTTGACCTTTTAGCATGCTGGGTGATGGAAAAGTTTGCGTTGTGGCTGATGTGTAATTGTAATTACAAAAGTTTTTTGCTTCAGATTTAATTCTGGAGTGAACATCACATCAAGTCATTCGCAGTTCGAAGACTATGAGTCCCCGTTGAAAGCCTTGAAAGAGGGGGGAAATCCTCACGGAAAAGTTAGTGCGGATCACTCCGTACGCGCTCATAGGGGTGATCACGCGATCGCCAATGAAAATGTAGTGGTGGCCCGACAGATAGTTGATCCGGGAAGCCAACCTAGCGAGGCTGGGCGTTTCCTGACCACCATTTTCATTCTTCACTTCGGTGAGGGTAAACATGATACTCAAGGTGCTTTAAAGCGGCGGCTTGAAACCATTATGTTTACTCTCCCGTTCTCCGTCTTGGCAAAGTGGATAAATCAATATTACGTCTTGTAGACTTTCTGTCTTCTTCAACAAGATCTATTAGTCATTTATACCACTTTGCCTCCATCTCCCAGCATGTTAATAAGGCCCGCAGCGAAAGATCTCCTCCGACTGTTTACCAAAAACTTAGGTCCGTGCTAAAGCGTAAGCTGATGTATACGGGCTGATGCCTGGCCAGTGTCAGTAGGTTAAAACGATTGGCGCAAGCTCGTCGTCCAAGCCCTGATGAACGCCGGCAGTAACTATGAACAATTGTAGTTATAAAATTTGGCTATTTGCGGGAATCTCTGTGCACACATGAAAGTGATGTGCTTAAAGTTGTTAGTACTCGTCTGAAATATGGCAGTAAAAATCTAACAGATACAGACAATCCGCAGGGAAGGCTTATCTAGTAATTAAAGTAGTGATGATAAGAACCCTCAACGACTACACGCCGAACCTCATTGATGCAGAGGATGATATAGTCTGATCTTGCAGGAGACTGCAAGCTAACATAAATGAACTGTTCTATGGTGAACGGAATTCCTTTCAAAAAATAATTTTGAAAGTTTTAAGCTGCCATAGTAAAACTTGGCTATATGCTGGAATATCTGAGTATCTCACAGTACTTGATGAAATCTTTAGCGTAATTTGAACTGACATAGTTCATACTTATGGTATGGAAATTTCAAGTGAAAATCTGATGAGTGCAGACAATCAGCAGGAAAGACTAGTTGGTTGGATTCTGGGATTTGTTGATGGGGAAGGATGCTTTTCGATTAATTTTTCGAAACAACCTGACCGCCAAGAACTAACGAGAATCCGTAGAGGATACAAAACTGGGTATCAAATTTCACACCACTTTGCAGTATCGCAGGGCGAACGTAGTCTTGCTGCTCTTGAGAAAGTTAAGAATTTCTTTGGAGTGGGCAAGATATACATTAATCGTCGACATGACAACCACAAGGAAGACATGTATAACTACAAAGTTACCAATCGAAATGATTTACTCCATGTTATTATCCCTTTCTTCGAGCAGTATTCTTTATACACTGCAAAGCAAAATGATTTTTCACTTTTTGCTCAATGTGTAAGGTTAATGCAACAAAATCATCATCTAATATTAGATGGCATGATTGAAATTGCTAAACTTACTCAAGCAATGAATCATAAAAAATCACGAGAAAAACTAATTAGAATCCTCAGAGACTACACGCCAGGCTCTAACAAATTTGTTAGATGAA
The DNA here is from genome assembly GCA_038230955.1 of Candidatus Doudnaibacteriota bacterium. Taxonomy (GTDB): domain Bacteria; phylum Patescibacteriota; class Doudnabacteria; order UBA920; family UBA920; genus JBBRMG01. Next base: position 2,409 of record JBBRMG010000011.1, read on the forward strand.
GATATAGTCCAGACTGTATGGCGACATACAGAATCGACAAAGATGGCTTAATTAAGCCTGATTTGCCCGAGCGAAATTCCTTGTCGCGTAAGTTGCGACCCGCACGAACGGCATAACGAGTAGAGAACTGTCTTAACGAACAATCCGATGAACTTACAATGGCGGTAAAGATGCCGTCTACCCGCAGCAAGACGGAAAGACCCTATGAAGCTTTACTATAGCGTGTCATTGAATTTATGTTTCAGCTGTTTAGTATAGGTGGGAGACTTTGATGGTCTGGCGCTAGCCGGATCGGAGTCGCAATGTGAAATACCACCCTGTTGAGATGTGAATTCTAACCAGGACTTAACCTATTCTGGGACAGTGGCTCGTGGGTAGTTTAACTGGGGCGGTTGCCTCAACAGAATACTCATCCGTTACGCTCAAGAGCAATCTTGAGAAGAGTATTCCGGGGCGGTCTACTGGTAACAGTAGACGCAAATTTGGCTGTATGCTGGAAACTCCGAGTATCTCAAAGTACGTAGCAATTTTAAATAATTGTTCGTGAAAATCTTTGAGTGCGGACAATCAGCAGGGAAGTCGTTTCGATCTTTCGCAAGAAAGAACGAGATTGACCCCTCAACGACTACATGCCGAACATCCTTTTATTATTCTCATATGGTGAGAATTGGTTTCGACTCCAGTTTCGAAACAATAATTAAAAGGATGATGATATAGTCTGAACTGCATGGCGACATGCAGAGTCTTAATTATTAAGACGCTTAATTATGAATAGTAACCATATTAAGAGTTTTGCAAAGTCAGTTACATTGAATAAGCAACAAAGAGAAATCTTAGTTGGTACAATTCTTGGTGACGGACACTTGGAAACTCAAAATCAAGGTCGAACCTTTCGTCTTAAAGTAGATCACTCTATAAATCAAAAAGAGTACGCAGAATGGTTATACGCAAAGTTTAAAAACTTAACGCTAACCGGCCTGCAACTGAAACAGCAAGTTGTAAACGAAAAACAGTATCAAAAATATTGGTTTTCTACAATCAGTGTTGGCGCGTTCAGATATTATGGACAACTTTTCTATGTACGCAATAAAAAAGTGGTACCGCAAATAATATCCAAACTCGTTACACCGTTGTCCCTTGCAGTTTGGTTTATGGATGATGGATCGCTGAAGTCAAAAGCTCATCGAGCGCGCATAATCAATACGCAATCGTTTGATGCAGTTAGTCTTCAAAGACTCCAAGATATGTTATTAAAGAAATTTAATATCAAGACTACTTTAAGGAACCAGAAAGAAGGAATGCAATTATATATTCCTTCCACTGAGATAGAAAAGTTCGTAACATTAGTTAGACCCTTCATTATTCCTTCAATGGAATACAAAATTAAGATAACATAATTGCCTAAATGGTAACGGAGGCGTTTATTAAGGTAGGCTAGGCATGGATGGAAATCATGCTGGTAGTGCAAACGCATAAGCCTGCTTGACTGCAAGAGTGGCGACTCGCGCAGGTACGAAAGTAGAAGTTAGTGATCCGATGCGTTCGAGTGGAAGACGCAAAGCCCAACGGATAAAAGTTACTCTAGGGATAACAGGCTGATCTTCTCCAAGAGTCCACATCGACGAGAAGGTTTGGCACCTCGATGTCGGCTCATCACATCCTGGGGGTGAAGAAGCTCCCAAGGGTTAGGCTGTTCGCCTATTAAAGTGGTACGCGAGCTGGGTTCAAAACGTCGTGAGACAGTTTGGTCCTTATCTGCTGTGGGTGTACGAAACTTGTGTGGTCACTTCTCTAGTAAAGATTTGCTACCATGCGAAGTAATTCGCATTGAAAATTCGGCTAATAACGGTGAAATCTTTAGCGAAATTTTATGTGTTGATAGCTATACTATATAAACGGTCCCGTTTGTATAGCACAATGGAACATAAGATATTATTAAAGACAATACCGTGGGAAGTCGATCTAAGGTTGAACTCGCATATATTGCCGGTTTCCTGGATGGAGACGGCAGCTTAATGCTTCAAATTAAGAAACGTTCTGATAGCCCAAAAGTTCGTTTCATGTCGACAATCTGTTTTTATCAGGATGTCAGGCATGAACAAGGACTTCTATGGATTCAGAACAAACTTAATATTGGATACCTGTCCCATCGTAATGATGGGATGGCGGAATTAAGGATAAATGGGTTCAAGCAAACTAAGAATATTCTTGGTGAGCTTATGCCCTATATTATCTTTAAGCAGCATCAAGCACAGGCTCTTTATAAAGCGGTATGCGTGTTGAGTGATAAAACTATCAGTAATCTCAATCGATTGGAACTGGCCGAGATTATTAGTTGCATCACTATAATTCAGAATAATAACTATAGTACTAAGTACAAAAAGTCAAAGTCTGAGTTAGAATCAATTTTAGGTTTGACCCCGTAACGACTGACCCGAAAGGGGAGATTCCAGAATACTGGAATAATACGCCGACTCCTATATGAGAAAACAGAAGGCTATGAGCTAGACTCTAAGGCCACTGATAGGATGAAGATATAGTCTGCGCTTCTAGTGATAGAAGAATTCGTGACGAGAGGACCGAGAAGTATCGACCTCTGGTGTACCCGTTGTTCCTTCAGGAGCATGGCGGGGTAGCTAGGTCGAGTTTAGATAAGCGCTGAAAGCATATAAGCGCGAAGCTGTCCACAAGACTAGGTTTCGTTGTCTAAATTTATTTAGACGAAAGGTTCGCGGAAGACTACCGCGTATTAAACCAATAGTTCTATTTGTCGAAGTAGCAATACCGAGACAGAGCGAGCTGGAGGTTCTATAGGCCGCAGGTGGAAGCACGGTAACGTGTTGAGCCGAGTGGTACTAATCAACCGAAAGTTTTAATTTGACCTTTTCGATGGTGCAATTGCACCACTGATTGACGGGTAATTTGCGAAAGCAAAATTATTCAACGATACGATGAATGTCTAAACTTAAACAAATAATGGTTCTGGGAGCGATTGCTCTCATCTTGCTAAGTGTTACATTTTTTTTCTACCATATCTCCCAGGGCTTAGCGCTGTCGCTTAAGCCCTAGTCAAAATTGAAGAGCCTCTAATAAAGGCCCTCCAAAGGAGCCGCATACATACTAGATGCATGCATTCCTTTGGGTGGCATTTACGGCAGGGCCCGACCTGATCCCTTCCCGAACTCAGAAGTCAAAACTGCTTGTGCCGATGATACTCCCATGCATGTGGGTGGAAAAGTAGGTAGCTGCCCTTATATGATAAAACTCCGGATCAAACCGGAGTTTTTTCGTGCTTGCAATTTCTCATCATATCTGCTATAATATAGTTAAGTTAATCAAAAAGGTCTTTGCCAAAACTAGCAAAAGCCCAAGAAACAAAATTAAAACCTAATAGTATGAAGAAATCATCCTCACTTGGGGAGTTGTTGTCTTTTACGAAGGACACTGTGGCTGGTACTCCAGTCCCTAGAGTTGCTTCGTTTGGCATGATTGCCATGGCTGCCATAGCGTTATTGGCTATGCTCCCTGTGGCTCAAATTGAGCTGTCAGAGTCCCCCGATGTACCCAATATGGCTCTTCGTAGCGCAGTCTCAGTTACCCCAGGACTGGCTCAAGTTTTAGGCCAACAAACTTTTGAGAAATCATTAGTTTACGCTAATGCTAATGTCAAAGTCTGGGCTAAGCCAGATCAGTACGACAGTATTACGGCCAAGTGGAGCTACATCATTTCATGGGCTCGCCAAGGAAAACGCCAAGGATCTATTTTTATCAATGGTAATTCATTCGTAGAAAATGCTAGTGGTAGTGGTGAACAGTCAACCGGGTTTAGTCTATCGCCAGGAGCGACCTATAGTGTCACTTATTTTTCTTTAGTGAACGGTAAGGGTGTGAAGGTAGCGAAAGATCGACCATTCACCGTATTGGCTGCTCAAGATACAACTGCAGCTCAGCCAGCTGATGAAGTAGAAGACAATGGTGCTCCATTGCCTAATACTACAGGTGGCAAGAAAAACCCTATGCCACTGACTACTGCTCCTGCTAATACTAGAAATGGTGATAAGGCTCCGCCAACAAATTCGAGCGACACAAGTACTACCGACAAGCCAGTAGTCCCACACTTTGAATTTTTAAATAAGGACATACCACAAGGTACAGTCGGTGTGCCTTACTCAGCCAAAATTTATTTCCGTTATGTCATTGCAAAAGGAGCCACTAACTTTGCTTCCAATGCTAAGTTCCGAGGGTTACCTGCAGGAGTGGGTACAGGCAGTTCATCAGGAAACGATACAGTTATAGGGATTCTTCCGGGATTGGAAGGCCCAAATGGTCTAGCTTCAGTGACTATTCATGGTACCCCAACATCAGCCGGTACATTCAAAGTTAACTTAGCGCTCACTGACCAATATACTGCGAATGCTGATCAGTCGTTTGCTTTGAATATTGCTATAGGAACCCATCAATAGCCAATATCTTCATATTACCCATAAAAACTCCCAGTATTCTGGGAGTTTTTTGTTATCTTGGTAAGATAAAGTATACTTAAACTAATGGATGTTCAAATCGTCATTTTGGCTGCTGGGCGGGGGCGCAGGCTTGGCCACAAGACATTACCCAAAGTGCTTATTCCACTGAAAGGCAAGCCGGTTATTTTGTATACATTGGCGCAGATTAAGAAGATCAAGGATTTACCACCCCCAATTATAGTGATAGGCCATATGGCTACTATAGTTAAGCGACAGTTAGGATCGGAGTATAGGTATGCTATTCAGCAGGACCAGTTGGGAACTGCTCATGCAGTATGGTCCGCTGAGCAACAGATTACTGCTAAAAATATATTAGTAGTGAATGGAGACATGCCGTTTATCACCGCTAGCAGTTTGAAGAAATTGATATCACTACATACCAGTCAGGAGGCAGTGATTTCCATGCTCACTGGCTACGTGCCAAGTTTCGGCGGTAAGTATGAAGTGTACGATGAATTTGGGCGTATCTTACGCAATAAGTATGGTGAGATTGAAAAAATTCGGGAAGCTGCGGACGCAACGTCAGCTGAAAAAGGGATTCGAGAAGTGAATGCTGGCATTTATATGTTTCGAACTGCCTGGCTGTGGAATAATATAGATAAGATTGGGAATGATAACGCGCTGAATCAATTTTATCTGACAGATATAATTGAAGTAGCTATTGAGGAAGGAGTGGTTATACATTCGCAGACAGTTAATATTAAAGAAACTTTTGGGATTAACACTTTGGCTCAACTCCAGCAAGCAGAGAAGCTTAATCCTTGATTACAATTATGACTTTGTATTATATTTTTTTAGGAGTTACTTTAATCCTTAGCCTTGGGTTGGTATTTGTAATGATCAGCAGCTTGGTTAGTTTTGTCATTACAGCAGTACCGTTTATCCCTAGCCCAGTTAAAGATGTCAGAACTGTGGCTCAGCATTTGGGGTTGTCGGCCAAAGACCATGTGTATGACTTAGGCAGTGGCAACGGTCGCGTACTATTTGAGATAGAGAGCGTGAGCGGAGCGCGAACTACGGGGTACGAATTAATGAGATGGACCCACATTTATGCTCGCACGTTGGGCCTCATGAAGCATTCCAGAGCGCAATTTATTCGGCGCAATTTTTTAAAAGAAAACCTAAGCACTGCGACTGTTGTATATTGCTATCTTTATCCGCATCTTATGACCAAGGTTGGCGAAAAAGTTATGGCAGAGTGTAAGCCGGGAACTACCGTGGTGTCTCGGGATTTCCGCATTCCTAACTTAATTCAAACTGATCACATTCAGCTCAACAAAACTCATGAGGTTTATATTTACGTGGTATAATTATCGAGTATAAATAACTGCAATTATGAAAAAAACCAAGATTATCTGCACTATTGGGCCGTCCTCCCAGGACCCAAAAGTCTTAACGAAAATGATAAAAAACGGGATGAACGTCGCCCGTTTAAATTTTTCTCACGGCACATATGAGAACCATACAGTGTTGATGAAAAACATCCGTGAGGTCTCTCGTAAATTAAAAATCCCGGTGGCTATTATGCAGGATTTACAAGGGCCGAAGATTCGGGTATCAGCATTGTCGAAGCCCATTAGTGTAAAGAAAGGCCAAAAGGTAATTATAGGTGAGGATTTTACTTTGGACTTTGACATTTCAGGGTCTATTAAGCCAAAGGATAATATTTTAATTGAAGACGGACTGATTGAATTATTGGTGACTAAGGTTACGCCGAGCAAGTCTGGTAGTAAGTCTGGCAGTAATTCTGGTAAGAACAATGGCGGTAAAATTTTCTGTACAGTGATTACCCCAGGGGTAATTCAATCACACAAAGGAGTAAACTTGCCACGGTCAAAAGTTACATTCCCCATTTTTACAGAAAAAGATATTCAGGATTTGAAGTTTGGTTTGAAATCAGATGTGGATTTAGTGGCGTTATCATTTGTTCGCAACCGAGCGGACATTATCAAAATGAAAGAGCTGATAAAAAAATACAACCCCCGGGGGAATGAAGCTCCCAGAATTGTGGCCAAAATTGAACGGAATGAAGGAGTGGAAAACTTTGATAGCATTTTGGAAGAAGTTGATGCCGTCATGGTAGCCCGGGGCGACCTCGGAGTAGAAATGTCGGACACCCAAGTGCCGATAATTCAAAAAACTATTATTACTAAATGTGTGGCTGCAGCCAAGCCGGTAATTGTGGCAACGCAAATGTTGGATTCAATGATTCGTAATCCTAGACCGACTCGAGCGGAAGTATCGGATGTTGCCAATGCTGTTATTGATCATGCTGATGCCGTTATGTTATCGGGAGAATCTGCCTTTGGTAATTATCCGGTAGAAGCGGTCAGCGAAATGAATCGGATTATTGAAGCGACGGAAAGCTCGCCGTATGCGCATGACGCGCACCCCTTTGTGGGCCCGCAGGACCATGCCGGAGCATCACTCATTGCTGAAGCTGTAGGGAAATTAGCTCAGGGTGTGGGTGCGCAGGCCATTATCGGCACCACAGAAACTGGCTTTACTGCGCGGTTTATTGCCCATCAGCGGCCAGAAGCGCCCATTATTATAATGACTGATCGGCCAAAAGTATATCGCCAAATGACTTTGCTCTGGGGCATTACTCCACTCTATGTCCAAAGTCTAGCCGCATTTAAGAATGTCAGCAATCTCATGGATTATTTTATGACCCAGACTAAGAAACTGAAACTGATTAAGAAAGGTGACAAAGTAGTGTTAGTGGCCGGTAACCCTCTGGGTCAGAGAATGAACTTAGTGCAAGCTGTTACGGTTAGATGAGGTAGTAAATAGCTGTCATGGTGCCACCCAGTAAGCCCATGAATAAGTCTTTCATGGTATCGGCATTGCTTGGTTGGAAGTGTGGGTGGTGATAAATGAGAGTATCAACAGTGAATTCCCCGAACTCCCATAGCACCGCGGCTAGAACTACTAAGGATATAATGAATATTGCTCGCAGTTGCCAGTTCATATTCTCAGCCCGGTGTTCTTTTTGAACAGCATCTATGAATATGTTAGCGCTAATAGCAATCGCGATGCCGCCAATAAGATGCATGGGTATATCGAACCAATGGAATTTTGTATATAAACCGAAGTCTATACCAAAAACATTATGAATTGCTAGTACAATAACTGGCGCAATTGCCATCAAGCCTAAAGTTTTAAGATGAAATTTATTCATAGAGTAATTGTATCAAAAATACGGCCATATGGCCGCATTAGTTTTTCTGGAGGAGAGAGGGGGATTCGAACCCCCGAACCGTTTGACCGGTTACTCGCTTTCCAAGCGAGCGCACTAGACCACTATGCGACCTCTCCTCGTCGTCCGTCACTGCGACTGCTTCAAATGCGCCTCAGCACATTTTCATCCGTCTCCGTAACGTACTCCTCTCAATTTTTTGCTTAACTCGCATGCGAGCCCAAGCAAAAAATTGTACATTTACCAATATTTGTAACCATCAAATTTTAACATAAAATAGTGCTCATGTCGAGTTGCCCAGAGGTGCGGTTTACTGGTAAAGTATAGGTACAATGACAAACTTTGAATCGCAAAATATACCGTATTTAAGCCAAGAAACTCTGGAATCAATTAAGTTTTCTGCCGAGGCTCATAAAGATCAAGTCCGAATTAAAGGTGGTCCATTTATATCTCATCCTGTGGCGGTTGGTTTAATTCTTTCACGAGCTGGTTTCCCTGACAAAGTTGTTATGGCTGGTTTTTTGCATGACGTGATTGAAGATACAAAATATACATATGAGGATATTAAATCTAGATTTGGCGAGGGTGTAGCTAATTTGGTCCGGTGGGTTACTTATGACCAAGACTTGCCAACCGATGAGGGCAAAATCATTTATCGAAAACAACTCAGCGAGGGGCCGGTTGAAGCTTGCGCTATTAGCGCCGCTGACTTGTTAGCCAACCGTACAGACACCTTGCACGCGTTGCAAAATGGAGTGGACTGGCACGGCGATGGCGCAAAAATGATAGAGTATGATACCAAACGTTTGAAAATTATTAAACAACGACTTAATCATCAGCTAGTTCAGGAAGTAGAAGCTATTATAGAACAAGCACACCAATTTTTTAATAAATAAACATGGCCGACCAAGTTCTGCAAGACATTAAAGACCGCCTTGATATTATCGAGGTTATAGGTTCGTACATCACTCTAAAGAAAAGTGGAGCGAATTACAAAGCGAGTTGTCCTTTTCACAATGAAAAGAGCGCGTCTTTGATGGTGTCGGCACCCAAACAAATCTGGCACTGTTTTGGTTGCGGCGAAGGCGGCGATATTTTTGGGTTTGTTATGCGCTATGAGAACATTGAGTTCAGGGACTCATTAAAATTGCTTGCTCAGCGCGCCGGGGTAGAATTGCCTCAGTACAACCGCGCGGCCAAAGACGCAACACCAGATGAATCGGAAGCCCTAATTCGGATTAATGATTTCGCCGCCCGATTTTATCATCAAAGTCTTCTGTCGCCACACGGTAAGACAGCCCTAGATTATTTACATAGCCGGGGCCTAACAGACGGTACTATTGCCGACTGGGGGATTGGCTTTGCGCCTGATGATTTTCATTTGTTAGAAAGTGCATTGAAGCAAAAAGGAGTTACGTTAGAACAGATGGTTCGGGCTGGAGTCAGTGTGAAGAATGATCGCGGCCAAATGTATGATCGATTTCGTAACCGCATTACTTTTCCAATAAAAGATTATTACGGCAACGTTGTTGGGTTCACCGCTCGCATTTTAGACGACGATACCGGGCAAGCGCAACAAGCTAAGTACGTAAACAGTCCGGAGACACCAATTTATAATAAGAGCAAAGTCTTGTTTGGTTTGCATGCCGCCAAAGAAGCCATTCGCAAAGCTGATGAAGTGGTTGTAGTAGAGGGGCAAATGGATGTCATCATGCCGCACCAAGCGGGGTTTACTAACACCGTGGCTTCCAGTGGCACAGCCCTAACTGAACAACAATTAAAACAGCTTGGCCGGTTAACCAAGAATATTAAATTTTGTTTTGATGCTGACAGCGCCGGTCTACAAGCCACTCGTCGTGCGGGGGAAATTGCTTTGCAGCAAGGGTTACGTTTAAAAATTATTGTACTGACAGATGTAAAAGATCCGGATGAATTAATTCGCAAAGGCTCCGGGTTATGGGAGAAAGCGGTAAAAGAGGCGGTTTGGTTTATCGATTACTATATTAATCGTGCCGCTAATTTGCATCCATCGGGTTCAGTGGAACAAAAACATTACTTGAGCGAAACTGTTTTGCCTTTGCTGGGTTATATTACCGATCCTGTCGAGCAGGATCACTATGTCCATAGTCTAAGTACCGATTTTTTGATATCAGAAAAAGTGATTCGTGATGAGTTAAAGAAGACTGCATCTGCTCAACTAGCAGGTGTGACTAGCGCCCAGACTTCTGAAGCTCAATTTGCTCAAGCTGACCCGGCCACAAGAGCCCAGTTAAGCTTAGAGAAGCAAGTCCTCGGGGGGCTACTATTTAGCCCTGAGTACGTAAAATTTGCCCAAGAACAGGGTTTGGGTGATGAAATGGAGAATCCTACCCTGAAACAGCTCGCAAACGCTGCCTTGCTGGGGGAATTAGACCAATCCGCTGTCAATGGTGAGGTACTAGCCAAAGAGGCTCTATTTATGGTAGAATCACAGTTAGACAATCTAGACAACAACGAACTGGCGCTTATGCGCGAGTTGGAAAAAAGCCTGTTTTTACTAAAGCTTGCATCGATCAAGCGCCGCCAGCAGGAACTAACTCTTGAAATCAAAAAACTGGAAAAACAAAATGACAATTTAGGAGTTGAGCAACTCACCAAAATTTTTGCGGAATTGGTCGGACAACGATCAAATATAGAAGCGCAACTTGCTCAGTAACGTAACGAGTTTTTCAATAATTTTTTGTATCGTTCTAATTTAATTTTTGTATATGGCCCCATCTAAGAAGACAACGAAGAAGTCTGCACCAAAAAAATTGGCAGCGAAAACTGCTAGTAAGAAAGTCGCACCTAACAAGAAACCCACTGCGCTTAAAAATAAAGCAGCGAAAAAATCGGCAAATAAACCAAGTGCCAAAAAAGCATTAGCCAAGCGTCCAGTTAAAGGTGCCCAATCAAATAAAAAGAGTATCGCCAAGACCGGCACGAAAGCCAAAGGAAAGTCATCGGGCCGTAAGTCTAAAGTTGAATTATCACCTGAAACTCAAGCCAAATTGGATCTTGCGCTAGCAGCATTGCTGGAAAAAGGTCTTGGTCGCGGTTTCGTTACTGAAGCTGAAATTATGCACGCCATGCCGTTGATGGAAGATGACATTCTCGGCCTCGAACGCGTTATGGATGGATTAGAAAAACGTGGCGTGGAAATTGTTGATCAAGAGGTGGCTAGCGTATGGGAACAAACCAAAACCGAAGATGGCGTGGAAGAGTCGGCCGCTAAGACTGCCGGCAAAAAAAAGAAAGATGAGTTGCTCGACGGTTTTGACCTCGGTGATATTTACGATGATTCCATTCAGATGTACCTCCGTGAAATTGGTAAAGTATCTTTGTTAACCGGCCAGGAAGAAGTTGATTTGGCTAAACGTATTGGCAAGGGTGATGTTGCCGCTCACAAGAAATTGACCGAAGCTAATTTACGTTTAGTAGTCTCTATTGCCAAAAAGTATATGGGCCGTAACCTGGGCTTGCTTGATTTAATCCAAGAAGGCAACTTAGGTTTGTTCCGTGCGGTCGACAAGTTCGACTGGCGCAAAGGCTACAAGTTTTCTACTTACGCCACTTGGTGGATTCGTCAAGCCATTACCCGTGCTTTGGCCGATCAGTCCCGAACCATCCGTATTCCGGTGCACATGGTGGAAACTTTGAACAAATACGCTCAGGCCGAACGCCAGTTGGTGCAAGATTTAGGTCGCGAACCATTGCCAGAGGAAATTGCTGCTGAAATGGGTGTAGACGTCGAAAAAGTTTATCATCTAAAAAAGATTTCTCAGGAAACTGTGTCCATAGATGCCCCCGTGGGTGACGACAGCGATAGCGAAGAAGGCTCTTACTTGCAAGATTTCATTGAGGACGAAGACAGGCCAAAGCCAACCGAAATGGCTGGTCGTCAGTTGCTCAAAGAATACGTGCAAAATATTTTAAAAGATTTAGACCCACGTGAACAGAAGATTTTGAAAATGCGCTTCGGTCTAGAAGATGGTGTGACTCATACATTGGAAGAAGTCGGTGAAGAGTTCGGTGTCACTCGCGAGCGTATCCGTCAGATTGAAGCGAAAGCGCTGGAAAAGATTAAAGAGCACGTGGATATTCACAAGTTGAGAGACTACTAGGCGAGGTCTAATAATCAAGGACTATCTTTGTCAAAAGTTTTTTACCTTATTGAATAAGGAATAAATTTTTTACGGACTAAAGTTTAGAAAGATTTTAGATTTTAGCATTGACACGCAGTGTAAATAGAATACAATTACTTTATTGTTGGCTTCGGCCTCCGAGGAACCCGTCATTTTTTTGACGGGTTCCGTTTAGTTATTAGAGTCATAGCTGATAATATTACCTGTTCATAATCCGTTTCCTGTATCGTACAGATTTTTCTTAGTAAGCGCTTACTGCTAATCGTTCGAATTTGCGAAACTTTTGCGATTGGTAACTTATTTTTTACCCTGATTTGAATATCAATTGAAAAAACTGATTGCTGAGTCGTGAGCGGTACTACCAATCCCATGTGGTCATTAATTATTTTAAGTATTAGTGCCGGCCTCTCAAAGTTATCATGCTTCCCATCAATTTCTACCCCAACATTAATGCCAAAAGCACACCACCATACTTCTCTTTCCTTAAAGTAAGGTTCATTATCGCGTTCATTGATTAACCGCTTTTTTACATTCCATTTATTGAAATTTCTGTAATAAGTGCTCATTATTCCATCATACAAAAGTGAGCATCAAAGTATGTTAAAGAAATAATAAAAAACTGACTCGTATAGGGGCAGTTTTTAAATCTCAGCGTTGAATTCAGTGTATCCTTTGAGGTCTTCGGTTGATTCATAGTCAACTTTTTCGACTCGGGCGCCTGCTGGGCCGCTGTGGCACCAGCGTAGGAACTGTTTCAACTGATCGATTTCACCTTCCACTTCCACGAAAACATTTTGGTCCTGGTTGCGGACGATGCCGAATAACCCTAAGTCCATCGCTTGCTCAAGGGCACAATAGCGAAATCCGACTCGCTGAACTTTTCCGATAATAGTAATATCTACGTGTTTAATCATAAAGTGTATAGTACTGGTTTGTGACCAGATTAGCAACTATTAATGTTTAGTTCCGTGTTTCAGGAATTTATTGATGATTGTATATGTGTGAGGTTGCATGAACAGTTTTGATGACAAATGCCCCCCACGTTTGAGTAAGATTAAATGACTCGCTGTCAGTTTGGCATATTTGCGTACTGAATCCGCGCTCACAACATCGTCATCTTCAGCGTGGATTATCATAATTTTATTTCCAGCGATTTTTCTGGCCTCATAAGTGGGGTGATAAAACTTGCCAGTGCTAAGTTTGGCATAACTCGTTTTAGTGGTACGGTAGCCGTTGCCGAAAGCTTCAGCCATAAACTTGAACATTTTATCTAATGGTTCTCTTTGTCTTTTGGCTTGCCAGTCTACCATGGGGGATAGGGTCACAACGCGAGTAATTCGGGGATCAGGACTAGCTAGTAACGCGGCGGCACCACCAAAGCTTGTACCTAGTATATCGAGTGTGTCGAATTTTACTTTGTAACGTTTGTTGTTCCATAAATCCACAAACCCTTTTGGCAGTTCATCTATGATATCTAAAATATCTTGATGGGGTGAGATTTTTAGAAATTCACCATCGCTTTCCCAGCTCCCACGGTAACGGGGCAGAAAAACCCAGTAACCTTTTTTGCTGTAGAATTCCATGAGTTCGTCTTTGCGTGGATATCCTGGCATGCCACTGCAAATTATTATAACCCGTATGGCTTTGCTAGATCGAGTGGGTGGCAGGAATTCTGTGACAATATCTTTTTTGAATCTGGTTCGAAGGAGGTACATATTATTCTTTGGGGACAAGAGGGTGCTGCTTTAGCAGCTGAGCATAGAACACTAAGTTGCGTGCTAGATTGTGAGCCATATGCTCGGTGGCTTTATTTTTTAGACGCTTCTCGCGGTCTTCTGCTGGTGGTTGACCAACTTCACCCACCCAATAAGCACAAGCTTCTGGTGGAAGAGTAAAGTTCATGAATGTCAGCACTTCCATAATTGAGGCAAGAGTTTGTTGGGCGCCGTCTTCGCTACCGGTGATAGTGATGCCGGCGACTTTGTTCAATAGCGCACTACGGCCGGAGGCAATGTATTCTTCGTCGAGTGAATCCATCCGTTCAATCACGCGTTGCATTAAGCTGGAGCGTTGACCCCACCAAACAGGTGTGGCAAAAATGACAATATCGGCCGCTTTGATCTTAGCAACAATTTCGGGCCATTCGTCGTCACCACTTTCTTTAAAGCCTAAGCCCACCGGAATATTTTTGTCGGCTAATCGAATTGTTACAGCCTTAATCTTGTCGCTGAATTTGTTCATATTTTCAATGACCAAATTACTTAACTCCTCAGTATTAGATATATCAGGGGCGTGTTTGAGCGAAGCGTTAAGTACCAGCACACTCAGTTCAAGGTCGGCAGCAGGCATATCGCAAGGCAACAATGGTTTAGGTCTGTACATAATATTGTTTTAATTAGTAGATTAATTATACTACAATATTTAATACCAACACAGGATTGAGAGTAAAATACCGTTGACTTTTTCCCTTAAAAAGAGTATGATTCATCAGTTCGGTAAAATTTATTTAAGTTTTACTGGGCAGAAATTACGTTTAGACAACACAAAGGAGCGGAGAAAAATGTTACAGACAGGTTTGGTATCGGAAAAAGGAGTTCTATACCCATTAGGGCAAATTAGCACAACTGGTTACGTGCTCATTTGCGGCGACCCTCGGTTTAATCCGGCGTTTACTGCAAGTATTGAAGATAAGCTCGGATTGCCACCACAAGACTCTTGGTACAAAGAGATGCCCGGTGGTGCTCGGTGCTTGACCGGCACAGATGACAAGTTCAACTTTATGATGCGTAAGCTTGAGGTTGTCATCGGTTTGGCCAAAGGTAATGCAGTCCCTATTTCAGAATTCAAAATTGTTATCGGTAATCATATCGACGGCTGCAAAGGCTATAAAGGAGCCGATGTTGGTCTCGATCGCACGGGGCAACTTTCATTTCACAGTGTTCAATTAGTCAAAGCTAAGAGTCGGATATTCGAGTATTTTCAGGCCAAGGGAGAAGGGATTCCCCAGGTTCACACAATGCTCGGAGCAATCGTGTCGGCCGACGGCAAAGACCAGGTAGAAATAATGTGGAACGGCGAAGCCAGCCGTTACTAACAAGCAGGCAGTTGCTTTGGTTTGGGGTCGATCGTAAGATTGGCCTCATTTTTTTGACTAATTTTCAATAGTTCTCTAAAATCTATAAGTATTAATTTGAAACTAGTGTATGAATAAAGAACAGGTAAAAACGTTTGCGGACAATGCTAAAATTCAAGCCACGGATGCATGCATGATAAGTCGATGCGTAGATGGTCGTTATGAAGGGTTAGAAAATTTTCCCGTTATTGCCAAGCCTGGTGGTGACGTGGGCGATGTAATGACCGCGTTGGCTGCTATCAATTTGTTGGACAGCGATGCTTCCACAGAAGAGGTGTTAAAAATTGTGGTCGATGCTGTCGGAGGTACAGACAAATTTAATTTTCATACTGACAATCATGCTGAACAAGATCAACTGGGCGCAGGCCAGGGTTGTGGTCATATTAAACTTGCTAAGCAAAATGCTGAGGCCTACGGGCTAAAACAAGATCAGATCGATTTAGTTGTAAGTAAACTACCAGAGCTTAAACACCAAGGAGCGCATCAGGAAGTCTTACATGGGGATCATGCTGAGCAGGCAGTTGTAGTAGTAGATTCAGAAAACTATGGTTTGAAGCCCTTAGTCCATGGCGCTGATGGCACAGTAGTGGAAGCGTTTATATACCAAAAAACATTGCATAACAAGCAGTTGGACAAGCTCGCATTGGAAATGGCGGCCCAGCTATTTGGTGATGGATCAAAAACCATCGAACAGGTAAGAGAATCTTTGACCAAAGGATTTAATATTCAGTTAACGGAGACGCTGAGTCGGTTAGCTAACGGCTTACCTGTGTATGAAGTTCACATAGATAACCAAGGCGTTGTCACTGTGAAATAAAAAAATCCCCGCACTTATGATCGGGGATTTTTAAATGAATTCGAAGTTTATGGGATAGCCCATAATATAATAGAGTCGACCGTTGTGTATTACTGCAATAGTCTTGCTATTAGAGTTATTTGCGTAATACTCCAATGCGGGCTCTCCGACATATGTGGTGTGACTGAGTCTAGTTACAGATGGGCTATTAGCCAATTGCTGTTCGACATCATGAAGTGTTTCCTTGGTTGTATATATATTTATAATCCAGTAGGCGCCGCCCCCAGGATGACCGGCAGTGACTGTGTCGGCGGTGGTAGAAAAAACAGCATTGTAGGGAGCAGATGCCCGGAATGCAAATGAATCGCCGCGATATTCTTTTGTGGTTGGAGTAGGAGCAGGGCCAGGCGTAATAGCGGGCGCAGTTTTAGATATAGGTTGTGGCGTTGTTGTGGCCGGAGCTGTCGCGACCGGCGTCTTCGTTGCCACGGGAGCTGGTATGCCAGTGCTCGTTCCCAATACTGAGCCCGGACCGCGGGGCGCATCAGTATTGGCTGTTTGGGGGGGAGTGGAAGGATTGGCAGGGTTAGAGCTTGTTTCTTGTGGCGGTGTTTCAGAGGGTTTAAATTCATCTACGATAGTTGTTCTGTTAATTTCAGAATTAGCTTTATTTTTTTGGGGAACAATCCAGTATATAGCGGCTGCGCCAAAAGCCACACATATTACTATGAGTGCTATCTTCCATATATTTTCGCTACTATGGTTTGAATTCATGACTCAATATTCTACCCCAAAATGAGCCATAAGTCAAGCAATCTATTTTTCTAAATCAATTTTGTAGCCCCGGCCGGAAACAGTATGAATAATTTTGTTGGCGCCGGGTTGGTCAATTTTCTTCCGTAAATTGAGAATGTGAGTTTCTATGGTGTTGGAAAATAAATCGCCATGAATATCCCAAACATGTTCCATAATGGCTCCGCGAGACATGACTGCCCCTCTATTACGTAACAAGTATTCTAGTAATCCAAATTCTTTGCGCGTTAGTTTAATATCTTTCCCTCCGCGTTCAGCATGGCATCTTGTAGTGTCGATAGTTAAGTCGTCAATGGACATGATTTCGTTTTGGATTTGATTAGGCCGACGCAGCAGCGCCCGTAGCCGAGCTAGTAATTCTTCAAATGAAAAAGGTTTAACTATAAAGTCGTCTGCACCAATGTTGAGCAGTTCGATGCGGGTGGGGACCTCGCTTTGTACCGACATCATGAGCACCGGTGTGTTTTGTTTCCGTTCTCGCATTTCCTGACAAATTTTTGCCCCTGTCTTATAAGGAAGGATATAATCTAGAATGATAGCGTCATAGTTATTGGTACGCGCCAGATACGAACCTTTATTGCCATCGCTTTCTATATCAACGCTGAACCCTTCCGATTTCAATCGAATCTTGAGTAATTCTAAAATATCTCGGTCGTCCTCTACAACTAGTATGCGCATAATGTTATTTTTTTTATTTGACATCTGTTTTGAGTATAGTCGGAGAACAAGTCTTGCACAATGCTATAATTGCTGTTTCTGTTGATAAGTAAGCGAGATTTTACCTAAATTTTATTAATATTTTAGAAAAACTTTAGAATAGGTTAAAATCGTCAGTTTTGTGATAAAATATATGAGTTATTTATTAGTTATTAATTACCGAATGCCAAAAAAGACAACACAGAAACCCGAGATAAAAGTTAAAGTGAAGGTGAAGAGATCATATGCAGGATTAGGGCTGTTTGCTGATCAGGAAATAAAAAAAAATACTTGGATCATTGAGTATAAAGGAAAAATTATTACTAATGAACAAGCGGATGTAATAGGGGGTAAGTACTTGTTTGAAATAAATTCAAAGAAGACAATCAATGGAACTACGCGGACCAACACCGCGCGTTATGTTAATCATGCATGTCGGCCTAATGCGGAACCTGTTTGGCATAACAAGGGGATGTGGATTCAGGCAATCAAGAAAATTGAGATGGGAGAAGAAATCACATACAACTACGGTAAAGATTATTTTGATGCAATTATTAAACCACATGGGTGCCGGTGCAATAGCAAAGTCAAAGTTCATCGAGGCGCATAATTATTGGAAAAGTTTAATATTTCTTTATCTTTCCTTGAACCCCTATTGTTTATGATATTAACATGAGTTCAAGGTCGAGAGCTCTGCTTGCCCAAGAGAATAATTAAAGATATCGAAATGCAAAACATTTTACTAACAGTTTTGACTGATGAGACTGCACGACAGCCTCAGGTGCTAGAGCAAATCGTAGCATCTTCTCAGGCCTATGTGGCTTGGGACGGTTCGAAATAAATTCAAATAGCGGACATGTTTATGGAATCGTACGCATGGAATATAAATCCTGTGAAAAACCTTTTTAATAAAAGTGTCCGCTTTTTGTTTTCGTTGTTGCTTAAACCAAAAACGGGATTTGAGGATTCGATAAGAAGAGAGTTTATTTTAAACATTATATTGGTGGGGTCGATAGTCCTTCTTTTGATGCTCGATTTTTCTGTGCTGTACCATTCTATTTCCCAGGGCGATGACTATCCTGGTGTGCCGTTTCTGACATTTTCCGCGATACCGGTTGTATTCATTGGCTTATTGTTTTTATCAAGAATCGGCAAGGTCATGCTGTCAGCTTACTTGCTCATATTTACTTATTTATTGGCCATAACTTATGGGGCTGTCAACTGGGGAGTAGATTTGCAACCAGTGATTTTGAGTTACGCTTTGGTCATCGTTATATCTAGCATTCTGATAAGCACTCGGGCCGCATTCATTGTGACGTTAATCATTTGTGCCATCATTTTACCCCTATGGTATTTTCAGATTCATCATATTGTGTCTGTTCAGTGGTATTGGAAAAATAAACCACAGTCTACTGACGCTTTAGTGTTTGCCTGCATCTTATTTTTGATAATGACCGTTTCGTGGTTATCAAATAGGGAGATTGAACGGTCTTTAAAGCGAGCTAGGGCTTCGGAAGCAGCATTGAAAGCTCAGCGCGATAATTTAGAAGTAACCGTACTGGAGCGAACTAGAGAATTACATGCAATGCAATCGGAAAAAATTGCCCAGCTATATCGATTTGCTGAGTTTGGCCGGTTATCATCGGGATTATTCCATGATCTAATGACACCGCTAACCAGTATGTCACTTCATTTAGGCGCATTGAATGAAACTAATCCACAGTTATTCAATGAAACGAAAGGCTTTTTGAATAAAGCGTTTGCTGCAAGTAAAAAGATAGACCAGTTCGCCATTGCGGTCAAAAAGCAGTTACAGCATCGTGAAGCAATAGAATTATTTTCTATGCGCGACGGAATTGGCCATGCTACCGATTTACTGGCGCATAAAGCTTGGCAAAACCAAGTGGTGATACAGTTTGACTTGGTTGAAGATGTTGTGGCATACCAAAACCCGTTGAAGTTTCATCAAATAATGGTTAATTTAATTTCTAATGCAATAGATGCCTATGATGAACCAGAGGTAGATTTATCCCGCCCTCGTCAGGTTAAAATAACACTTAGCCAGGATTCTGAAATGGTAGTAATTCTAGTGCGTGATTTTGGGGCTGGTATCGCAAATGACGCTGTGGCAAAAATATTTGAACCGTTCTTCAGTACTAAACCATCTGACAAAGGCACTGGCATAGGTTTAGCGACCACAAAGCAAATAGTAGAAAAGGAGTTGTGTGGATCGATCCAAGTTATTACTGCCATTGGACAAGGAACCACTTTTCGCATCACAATTCCCCGTTCTAGCATTACTGCACCCCATAATGAAACTGAGATAGTTGTTTGATTGCACGAGCGTTACCAACTCGGCTTTGCAGTTTTTGCAGAAGGGGCAAAATAAAGATGGCAGTTTTGATAGTCTTTCGTCGCCGCATAAAGATTTTCAATTCGCCAAATCCTACCAAACTACATTTTTTTCGTCCCTTATTTTGCCTTGCCTTGATTCAACAGATGAAAGACAACGGAAAATTACCGAGCGACTGACTAAATTTTTAGTGGCTCAAAAAAGCGGTAACGGGTCATTTAATTATTGGTCTCGTCAATCGGCGGAGTATAATAGCATCCCGTATCCGGATGATTTAGACGATACGTTTTGTGCACTGGGTGCTTTGTCTAAAGTTAGACCTGACTTAATTGATGGCCTAGTACTGGCACAGATTTCGAAGTTGTTGATTACAACTGAGCAGAAACCGGGCGGTCCGTATCGGACTTGGCTGATAGATGCGTCGGTTGGCCCTAAGTGGCAAGATTTGGATTTGGTAGTAAATAGTAATATTGCCTGGTTTTTGTCGCAACAAAATGTGGATTTACCTGGTATTAATACTTTTGTAGAAACAAGAATTCAGTCGGGGAATCTGAGCTCTCCCTATTATCCGAACGTGTTGCCCGTGCTGTTTTTTATTTCGCGCTGGTATAAGGGCGCATATAAGCAGAAGCTAATTGACTTGCTCCTTAGTTCCGACATGGATAAGGAATATTTAGGTTCTCTTCAAAACGCAGCATTGATGGTGCTGACATTATCCAACTTTGGAGTTGCCACAAAAGCAATGAAGCCGTATGCGCAATACATAGAAGAGAATTACGCGAGTGGTTGGTTGCCTGATCAGTTTTGTGTTGATCCAGTTCATGAAGGACAACAATATTTCGCAGGGAGCCCTTACCTCACTGCTGCTCTGTGCATTCAGGCGATGCAGCAGTTTGCAATGTCTCAGACCCAGACAATAAATTGTGGCACTTTGTCTGTGGTGTCGGGAGAACAATCTATCCATGAGTCAATTGTGCTTGCGGTGGAACATCATTTCGTTAAAGTGGGCCCAGAAATTGCCATGAGCGGTCCTTCCTTTATGAGGGGATTAATAAAAAAAGATACAGACCATCAGATTACATTATTATCTAGTCGATTTGCCCAAGCGATGAATGCAGGACTCCCGACCAAGTTTTTGCAGGACTTAGGCAAAATTAATTTATATGGTTGGATAGCTTACACTATCTACGATCAAATTATGGACGAAGCCAAGCTTATTAAGTTGGCGCCTGTGGCTCAAGTATGCGCACGGCAGTTGGGAACTTGCTATTTAAAAGTGGCCGGACTAAATATAGATATGCAATCATTATTTAATTCGGTCATGAATGGCATTGATGAAGCCAACGCATGGGAGCTGATTCATGCACGAGCTGATTATGACAAGATTGCAATCAACAAAAGTACTTTACCAAAATATGACAATTTGGGTCATCTGGCCAGAAAGAGTATGGGCCATTCGCTAGGTCCTCTGATCGTAATGTTTGCGGCCGGTTACGATAAGGGGTCACCTGAATATCGGGCAGTCCACAATTTCTTTCACCATTATTTAATAGCGCGACAGTTGAATGATGACGCACATGATTGGGAAGTCGATTTAGCACGCGGACAACTGACCAGTGTAGTAGCATGGCTCTTGCAGGAGTATTTTGCGGCCGGTTATTCTGAAACGAATCTAGATCAGTTACGGACCTTTTTCTGGCGCAATACTATTCACACAGTCAATAAAAATTTAAACGTACATATAAATGAAGCAAGAACTACTTTCATAGGACTGCCCATTTTTACAACCAATAGGTTCGCCAATTTTATCGAACGGATGTTGAGACCTTATGAACAGGCTATGAAAAAAGCGATTGATGAGACTGAGCAAGCTAAATCTTTTCTAAGTGAATACAAAAATGGCCTCAATCTGGTATAATATAGAGTAATGATATTACTGGACCCGACATCAATAATAAAAACGGTTGGATATCTGGGGGTATTTGCAATCATATTTGCTGAATCTGGGTTACTAGTGGGCTTTTTTTTGCCTGGCGACAGCTTGCTTTTTACCGCTGGATTCCTGGCTTCTCAAGGAGTCCTACATCTTTGGATCCTCATTCCCATAGTTTTTGTGGCCGCGGTCATTGGTGACAGCACCGGGTATAGTATTGGAAAAAAGTTAGGCCCCAAAATCTTTACCCGCAAAGACTCGTTCCTATTTCGCAAAAGCCATTTGCATCAAGCCAATGAATTCTTCCAAAAACATGGGGGCAAAACTATTGTCTTGGCTAGGTTTGTTCCCGTGGTAAGAACTTTTGTTCCGGTGTTAGCCGGAGTCGGCTTAATGAAATACCGAACATTTTTATCGTACAATGTCATTGGCGGAGCTCTCTGGGCTATTGGGCTAACTTTGGGCGGTTACTTTTTAGGTCGAATCATTCCCAATGCCGACAAATATTTACTTCCCCTAGTCGCAGTGATCATTGTGATATCGATATTACCGGGAGTAGTCCATGTTTTACGTAGCGCATCTAACCGGGCGAAAATTATTAGTTATATCAAAAAATAATGTTAAAAATTACTAAACATCACTCTCATACTAAAGTCGTTCTGCCATCAAGTATAAAAGAAAATGATATGGCTTGGACAGATCTCCAGATGAAAGATTTGATGAGCATCCATAAAGGCGGATTTTCTTCTCGGCGGCTCATTAAAATTATGAATGAGTTTATTAATGGGTATAAGTTTGTTCGACATTACAAGAGAGCTGTCAGTATATTTGGTACAGCGCGTTGTGGTTTTAGTGACGTTGTTTATAAAGATGCTACCAAGCTTGGCTATAGTTTATCTAAAGACGGCTTTGCCGTAATTACTGGTGGGGGTCCAGGGGTAATGCAGGCCGCTAATGAAGGAGCGATGAAAGCAGGTGGTAAGTCCGTTGGTTTGAATATTCAGTTGCCGACAGAGCAACGCATTAATCCTTACGTTACTGAATCGGCGTCATTCCATTATTTTTTTACACGCAAAGTTATGTTGGCTTCGGTGTCGCAAGTTTATATTTTCTTCCCTGGTGGCTTCGGTACATTAGATGAGTTTTTTGAAATGATGACATTGGTGCAAACTCAAAAAGTTTCTCCAATCACTGTAATATTGGTGAACAAGGAGTTTTGGACACCGTTACTGAAATGGCTGGATAAAACTGTAAATAAGAAAGATCACGCTATTGGCGCAGATGATATGAAATTGTTTCATTTAGTCGACCATGCCGACGCGGCGTTGCACTTAATTCGCAAACTGATGAAAGAAAATAAATTGGGTAAAACTTCGCGTGCCACAGATACTTTAGAGCATAAAAAAAGTGGAGTCGTGTTGGGAGAGTGTCCGACGCCCGAGTTTCATCCAATTCCTCACCCGACCAAAAAGCCTGCTGTTAAGTCAGCAAAAAAAACTGTGCTTCGTACTGGCCTTATTACACTAATTATTGCTTCAGTCGGTATTTCAACTGTTAGTGCATCTACTAAAGAAGAACTTTTGCAAAGGAAGCAGCAATTGGATCAACAACAATCGCAACTGCAAAGTAATATCGGCCAGCTAAGACAAAGTGGCGCATCTTTGAAGAATGAACTGTCTCTTTATGACAACCAAATTCAGTCAACCGAGATTGCTGTTCAAGCCAATAGCACTCAAATAGAAGACTCAAACTTACAAATTACCGAACTGACCACACAAATTAGCCGACGAGAACAGGAAATTGCGGACAACAAAAAAGTGCTAGGAGAGTTGGTCCGACAACTATACGAGTTAGATAATAATTCTGTGTTGTTATTAAGTTTGGGTAGCAGCAATTTTTCTGATTTTCTTGATCAAGTGCAGTATAATCAAAATGTGTCAGAAAAAGTTTTAAACTTAATTAGCAATATCAAAAATATAAAAGCAAAGTTGGAAGTCCAACAGAATCAATTGCAGGCTAAAGTTAAGCAATTAGAAATAGCCAAGGAACAGGCTCAAACTACTCAAGACGCTTTACAAAATCAGCGTGATGGCAAGCAGCAATTACTGGACCAAACTAAAGGCCAAGAGAGCAATTATCAGAAGTTATTGGCGGTTAATAAAAAAGAAGAAGCTGGTATAGATAAGGAAATTACAGATTTAAACAGAGCCGCACAGTCTGGTGGGAGAGCCAATGTTTCAGCCACAAAGGGAGCATTAGCCTATCCCATGGATGGGTCACTGACCCAAGGTTATGGCAATACTGGGTTTACTTCATTGGGCTATTCGTTTCATAATGGGATTGATTTAGCCGGACCGGCCGGCATGCCAATTTATGCCCCATCTGACGGCGTGGTATTACAATGTCACAGCGATGCTACGGCTTATGGTAATTGGTGTACTATGCGAAATACTATTACCACTAAGAGTGGACCGAAGGAGATAATTACTTTGTACGGGCACATGCGTAGTTATAAAGTATCAGGCGGGCAAAAATTACAGCGCGGTGACCTTATTGGCTATGAAGGTAATACTGGTAATACCACTCGGTTAATCTATGGGCCAGAACGTGGCTATCACTTGCACTTTACCGTATTTGATGTCCAAGGTTATCATGTCACTCCGGGTGCTCATGTTGATATTTACGGTGACTACGCCATCCCTAACGGTTATACTTATAATCCTTTAGATTTCTTAGGTCAATAAAAAAAGCTCAGTGTACAATCTGAGCTCTAAAAAGCAGAGTTTTTAAAAAGTTAGGATTTGTCCGGGTTCATAAGCAAGCAGGCACCGTTGATGCAAAAATGTTTGCCCGTTTTAGTCTCTGAATCGTCGTCAAATACATGTCCTAGATGACTACCACACCGAGCACAGGTGACTGCGGTTCTATGCATGCCCATACTATCATCGGGATGCATTTCAATGCTTCCCGGAATGGCTTGTTCAAAACTAGGCCAAGGGCTAAGACCAGCAACTTTGGAATCAAACTTAGCATCGGAATGAAATAGGGGGTTGTCGCAAACCCTGCAAGTGAACATTCCTTTATCTGTGCTGTGTAAAAATTCGCTGGAATAAGGAGCTTCTGTACCCTTGTTGCGTAGAATGTCGTATTGTTCGGGCGTTAGTTTCTGTTTTAACTCTTCTTCGTTGATATCCATTTTTGTGTCGTCCATATTAATCCTTTCATTAATATATCCATTATATACTGATTTAAATCTAATGTCAAGTCAGCTTTACATTTAATTCCAGCAAAGCACTCATTAGTGCGGTAATTGATTCACTGTCTGAAATTTTCCCTGCTTTTATGAGCTGCAGAATTGATTTTATGGACATAAATTTGTGACTAGAGATCCCTTCCTCCATCTGTCGATGGCTCTTTCCTAAAGTTAGATTCGTAGCTAAGAACGCATAGCCTAGATGGTCCATTAAGCCGTTACCGATTTGGAATTTGCCAACTAACTTCCATTTCTTTGCTACTATCCCTGTTTCTTCCATTAGCTCCCGCTTAGCCGCAATCAGAGGTTTTTGTCCGTCAGAGCCTCCTGCTGGAATTTCTATTGACTGCATGCGGGTTGTATATCGGTAGAGGTTCACTACGCAAATTTCTTTTCGCGAGTTCATAGCAATAATCCACACGGCTGGCACTGCAACCATAACGCTATAGGTTCCTTTTTGCCCATCAGGACGAATGACTTTGTCCTGTCTTATGTAATACCAAGGGTTTTTATGGACTATTTTTGATGATATTTTTTTCCAATAATTTTTCATGGCAGCTTAATGATTAAATGGTTTTAGCGATCGGTGTGTTAGCGATTAATCCGACTGCTACACAGTGCTCGCAAAATAGGTCTTTGCGACCTGTGCAAGAACACTTCCAGCGCAATCCTTTAGAGGTTGAAGCTAGCTCTGTGTTGCTGGGCTTACCATTTTTGTACTCGACAATTGCCAGTAAGTTAAAAGTGTTGGTTTTAGAAAAAGTGACTTTGCCATTTTTAGCGATGTCTTTGCCGTATCGAAAATTGGACCGTGACGCCAGCTTTTCTAGCTGATCTTCGGTTAAGAGGGAAGTAATGGGGATCATGTTTTGATTATAGCAGAAAACTAAAATGATCAAAGTGGTCTTTCTGTTTTATAGAGAGCGTGTTAAAATACACCCATGGAAGCAATTTTATTTGGAATCGGAACATTTATCTCCACATTAGCGGGTGGTTTTTTTGGGATTAAGAATCGCGAACGCTTACATTTAATTATTAGTTTTACGGCCGGCGTATTAGTGGCAGTAGCCTTTTTTGATATCATTCCTGAGATGTTCAGCCTCATCCAAGAGCACTCACTGAATGTTACCTATGCTATGGTCGCCATTGTTGCGGGCTTTTTAGCCATTCATACTTTGGAAAAACTTGCCGTCATACATAGTAGTCATGAGCATGAGTATGCTGATCATAAGCATCCGTTAGTGGGATCCGTTGGTGCAACCGGCTTGGCAATACATAGTTTTCTTGACGGTGTAGGCATTGGTTTGGGTTTTCATGTTAGCCCACACGTGGGTTTGTTAATCGCAGTAGCAGTCATTGCTCACGATTTTTCCGATGGACTGAATACAGTCAGCTTAATGCTGATCAATAAAAACACGATTAGAAAATCGGTTAAATTCCTGATTCTCGATGCAGTCACCCCGTTGTTGGGTATTGGGGCAACGTACTTGTTTACAATTCCCAGCGGTGGACTAGTGATTTACCTCGGTTTTTTTGCTGGTTTCCTTTTGTATATTGGTGCTAGCGAGTTATTGCCAGAAGCTCATAGTAAGCACAGCTCACTCAAAATTATTGGATTAACTGTGTCTGGCGCCTTATTCATTTTTATCGTAACCCGGCTTCTTTAGGCAAGAGTTTTATATAACAAGTAAGCTAGTAGGGTTTGTTGGATAAGCAATAGCCCAATTCCTAGAACAAAACTGAGTTTACGGGTTTTATGGCGGAACACAAACATTCCGGCTAAGACACCTGGCGACGCCATAAAAATGGCCCAAACGAAAAAGTAAACTTCGGGAACCCGCCGACCGGCGCTCTCGCTTTTTCTTTTATCTACGGCCACAAGAATAAAAGCGATAATATTAATGAGCGCTAATATAATTGCGGCTATCCACTTTAGAGAGGGTAGAGTATTCATCGCCAAATTATATATTTTATCGCGATTAATTGTTATTTAGCTTCCCAGTCGGTTGCTTGCATCAGTCCGATTGGATTACCTTCGCTGTCTTTAGCACTGGCCATGAATCCCACGCCAGGCAGTTCACTCTTTTCGCGGGTAATAGTGCCGCCATTGGATTTAATATCAGCAATGGCTTTATCAATATCATCAACCTGAATGGTGCATTCATAGTTGAGGCTTTCTGTAGTGCGTTTCATAAGGCCACCGTTAATGCCGGGGGTGCCGGGTTCGCGGGTTGTTACGCCCCAGTAATCGAACCCATTTTTGTCAGCGGTCATTAGTTGGGTAATCTCCCAACCAAACACGTTTTGGTAAAAAGATTTGGCTCTCTCGACATCGTCAGCTTTAACATCGAAATGGATTAGTGGATTGGACATATATTTACTTTTAATAATAGTTAATATTATACTAAACATAGCATAAAATCCTATATTTAGTATAGTTTATGGCAGAACATATTGTTTCATATTTCACTTTACGAGTGACCGTAAAAGTATATTGGTCTATGTTGTGTCAACGAGTGTAATAAAAAAGCCAGCAGATATACTGCTGACTTTTTTTGCTCAATTTTGATAATGTTACTTTAATTTACTTTTTTGATGTCACATTTACACACTCTACCAAATATCTTCTGCAGACCAATCAAAATAATAATAATCGGCCAGATTATAGACGTTGCTTGCTGAGTAATCAGACCTAGTGCATTAAGCAGGAATACTAGGCCTAACAGGATGATGAATATTGGGACCATTTTGTGATGTATGCAGGAGCAGGAAGCTCCCATATTTTGCGAATCCATATGTTTTGTTTCTTAATTATTACTAAATCTTCGCTTATATAATAGCATTTTTAAGAAGATTTGTCCTCGAGCACTGACAGAAAATTGCCAGCCGGATCCTTAAACCAAGCAATGTTAGGGCCGTGACCATCGCTACGAGCAATTCCTTTGACATCGGTCTTTAAATACTCTTCTTCGTATTTTTCAAACTTTACTCCTGCCCTTGTTAGTTCATCTACTGCTTGGTCAATGTCATCTACAACAAAGTTCAACAGAGTGAAACCTGCCGGTGCATGGTTTGGTTTTGGATAAATGAATAAATGGCCGCCACCGGCAAGACCAATATCTAGCCCTTGAGGAGTCTCTGACACAGCTAACCCTAAAACGTTACTATAAAATTCTTTGGCTTTTTGCAAATCATCCACAGAAAAACCGGAAAATGCTGTTGTGTATTTGAACATGTATTGTATATTAATTATTTTTTTTCTAGCACCATGGCAGGATAGCGGAATGCGCCACTTTTAAACCCACTGCGCATGGCTTTGAAAGATTGGAGAAATGCAATGAATTCTTTACTATGTTTACGGGCTAAAGTCCACAACGCTTTGTTTCTAATTGCTTCCGACGTTATGTCCCAAGTTTGAGCCACATCCTTGCTAATATCATCATAATACAACAATCGGAACCCGTTTGCGTCTATATGCTGTTTGTATTCTGAAAGAGTGGGCAGAGACACTAACATACCTTTTTCTATTGGTTCGATATATTTTTGTTTGTCAGCTTTGCTTAAATTATCATCGGCTAACCAATCGGTGATGCACATTTTTCCACCAGGTTTGAGTAATTCGCTAGCACGTTTAAATAGATTGGCTCGGTTATTTAAATGGGAGATCATTTCTACGGACCATATTATATCGAAAGAGCCTTTAACAGAAATATTATTTGCATCATCAACAAGAAAAGTGGGTTTATTGTTTATGTTTGATTTTGCTGCCGCATGAGTAGCCATTTCAACTTGCACTGGGCTAATGGTAATGCCTGTGACATTACACAGATATTTTCGTGCCAGATGCATTGATGTGCCACCTATGCCACAGCCCACGTCTAACACTTTTGATTTTGGTTTCAATTTAGATTTGTTGACTAGCAATTCTATGAGATTTTGTGCCGCTTCTTCTTTAGTCTCCTGTCCATTTATCCAATAGCCGTGATGAATGTGCTGACCCCACAATTGTTCGTAATAGGGAGAGGCTAAATCGTAATGTTCTTGAATTTTTGTGGTAACGTTATATTTCATGCAATTATTATATTCCTGATACACCAAATAATTTCCCAATCCCATAGGTAACCGCCATGGCTAAGACCCCACCAATAATCACGCGTGTTGTGGCTTTTATCTTGCTAGCCCCACCAACATGAGCACTCAGGGTACCAGTAATTGTCAGGGCAATAATGACAGAAATAAATATCATTAGGATGTGTAAGCGAGGGGGAGACAATAGCGCCGCTAGCAAAGGAATGAGGGCGCCGCAGAAAAATGCGATAGCCGAGGCATAGGCAGCGTGAGCAGGATTAGTTAAATCGTCTGGGTCAATATTGAGCTCTGCATCCACATGAGCGGCGAATGCGTCGCGCTTAGTCAGCTCTTCGGCTACCAGTTGAGCCGTCTGGGGGGATAGTCCTTTGTGTTGATATATACTAGCCAATTCTTTTAATTCGCCTTCGGGGTCGTTAATCAGTTCTAAGCGTTTGCGTTCGAGTAATACTCTCTCCGCGTCACGTTGGGAACTGACAGACACAAATTCTCCTACGGCCATAGATAGAGCACCGGCGACTGTGCCAGCTATGCCGGCTGTCACAATAAAGTGGGCTGAGTTAGTAGCCCCCGCTACACCAACTATTAGGGATGAAATGGATACTACACCGTCATTAGCCCCAAGTACAGCTGCTCTCAACCAGTTTAATTTGGCTCCAGAGCGGGGCTTGTTGGTTTCGGCGTATGTTTCGGGGACGTCTTCAGTGTTGTGTGTAATTGGGTCTCTGAATGTGTTCATATTAGGATGATAACATAAATTTATAAATGTTTTATGGTGTAACCCAGTTTAGTTAAAACGGGGATAATGTCTTTTAATACAGCAAAACTTTTAGGGGCGTTAGGGCCGCCAACGTGCATTATTATAATGCCGTTATTTTTAAGTTGTCGATAAACATTTTGTTCAATCTTAGCTTTATCAGGATTAAAAGGGTCACTAGCTACAATATCGCCTTCGTTAATTTTGAACCCCATATTGGTAACTAGTTTATTGTCAGCGTCACTATGACAAAGTCCAGGATAACGAAAATAAATCGGTGGGCGACCCGTTAGATCTGCCAGAATTTTTTGGGTCTGATTGATTTGGTCCGTCTTTTCCTTATCTGTTAAAAGTGGATGCAGCCAGTAGCAGTGGGGAGTGAAGCCCGATTCATCGTAACTATGATTTTCAAACGTGTAATTGCCGGTTGCATTGAGACGTTTGATTAAATTAGGGTAGACTTCAGCAAACAAACCAGAGACAAAAAAGGTGGCCGGAACTTTATTATCAATTAAATATGATATTAATTGCTCATCATACCATTGCGGCGGATTAGAGCTATGCAATTTATGCTCCATGCTCGGACTCATGTCTGCGTCGAGAGTCAGATAAACCACTTTTGTCGGTTCGAGTGGGGGTTGTGATGGCGGTTTTTCAGACACAACTACCTTGGGTGTAGACCGAGCTGTTGTGCGTGTTGGAGTCTGAGAACACCCGCTTCCCAGTAAGATAATGGGTAAAATTAGCAGGACTAGTTTTTTCATACACTAGGACTAATTTGAGATTTACGATATTTATATTCGTGCCAAGTAATGCTGACAAAAATAACATCCCAAATAGTAATGAGGGTGAGTATGAGGGAATGATTGTGACTAATGCGTACTAGTTGGTATGACATAAAGATAATCATAAAACCAATAGTCACAAGGTAGGCCCATAAGCGTTCACGGTATAATTGGGTCACCAAGAATAGATTGAGTAGGCCATGGGTCAAAATATATATAGCAGCAAATGTTTTTGTGTTGGAGGACAAGTGTTGCATGTAGTTAGTCAGAAAATGAATCAATGGGTCATTAGGGTCTTCGACCAGTTCACCTCGAGTGAAATGCAGAATAATCCGACCGATAGAATTTTTACTGACTAGTAATATAGTGAGGCCACCAACAGTTTCTAGAACACCATTAATACCTTTCAGAGTAATACCCAACTCGAATAGTCTATGCCAATTTTTCTCTTTGAGGATATTCATATAATAATTTTAGCATTAAGTTCAAGCAAAAACCATCATATTATTTGATGGTTTTTGTATGCCTTGCACTGCCACTCTTGCATTTGGTCCTGTAAGCTATCTATACCACAAGCTTTGCCACTGGTTCATTTGATTGATTTCGGTGGTTTGGGCCGAGATGATTGCTTTTGCTAAATCTTTAATCTCCTTATGATTAGCATTTTGTAATGCAAGAGTACCCATTTCGATTGCCCCTTGATGGTGAGCAGTCATGCCAATGAGAAATGCTTTATCGAAATCATCGCCAACCTTGCCTTTTAATCCGGCAGTCATGCTGTCTGCTTGCATGGCTGAATGTTCCGTCGGTTTTGATGTTTGTAAATTAACAGACTCCTTCTTTGCGAGGGTGCTTTTAGTAATTCCTGCACCAATAGCTGCTCCAATTATTAAGCTTATTAGCACCATTCCTATAGTCTTGTTGTTCATATTTTTCTAGTTAATTTTAAAATATTTTAACTAATGTTATTAATGCCATTATGCCCATACCTACGTCTTCAATTAGACTAACCGTGGTCAGTGGTAATTTAATGTAAGTACCTAAACACGCGCATTTAATTTTACTACCCCGCATTAATTCTTTGAATACTCCGACCGAGCCAATAGCCATGAATATAAGAGTAGCCCAATCTGTGTATGGAATATGAAAAAAGTACCCTAATGCTAAGGCAATTTCTATGAAAGGATATGCATAGGCATAGTTTGTATATTTTTTTGCAACAATATCGTAACCAATATAGGATGTTACAAAACCTTTTAAATCCAGCAGTTTGAATAACCCAAATATTAAGAAAAAAGTACCCATAAACATCCGTAAGAAATTGGGCATAGATAATCCCCAGAAAAGATAAGTGGCGAAATAGGAGATAATAAATATCCCTAAAATTACGGCAATGAATTTTGCGTATTCTTTTGGGGTGGATTCTAAATCATGGTGTTGGGTATGGTCTGTCATAGAAGAATGTTTATCCATATTATTTATTGCTTAATGAATAGATCTCTGACAGTTCCTTTATGGCTTGCTTGTCTTTTCCTTGTTTAAATTGATGGCTGACATGCTCCAGCAGATGGTTTTCCAGCATTACCTGGTTAAAACTTTGTAAGGATTTTTGCACAGCTAAAGATAGGCGAATAATGTCAGGGCAGTATTGCTTATTCGCTACTAATTTTTCTAAGCCACCAATTTGACCTTGAATGATACGTAACCGTTTGGTCAGTTTAGATTCTGATGTTTTTAGCATAAGCATAATTTAATGACTGTTTCATCTTATACCCCATAGGGGTATTGTGTCAAGTATGGATTGAGGGTTTGGAGGAAAATGAAAAAAGACACGAGCAAAGCCGTGCCTTTAACCGTACATTTTAATTACGGAATGAATTTAGTGATTTCCATCGTCGCCATTTCCGCCATCCTCGCCTACAGATTGGACGCAATGCTGTTCGTCGCGATACGGCCCAGTAGTCGGGTTGTATAAGGTCCATCCGCCGTTTCTGCAATCGTCTTGATCGTGAGGGGTGCGGTATGGTTCAAAATCAAAAGTGGTTTTATTGAACACAAACAAGTGGAGGGTACCCCAAATCCTGTAAGCTCATTCCTTCCGGTATAATGATGGTATGAAAGGAAAACAAACATGCCCAGAGGAATGCCTAGTGTAACAAAAGACGTTAAAGACCAAATACTAAAGCGGATCAAGGATGACGGGG
>JBBRMG010000012.1:0-32247 GCA_038230955.1 Candidatus Doudnaibacteriota bacterium
AGGGTAAGGCATTGACTTCCGCCCATATTTTGCATATAATGCGATGTCTGGGATACTATTTCCAGGGCAATATATTCTGATCTTTTATAACTAATGAGGGGGAAAAATTTTGTTTACAGTTTATGAGTTTATGGAAAGCTCGAACAAGCGAAGCAATTCGCATGCTCGGGCAACGAATTTAGGTTTGAATTTGACTTAGGAGGGAAAGGAAATGAACAAACAACTGACGCCAGAGAGGTCACGAAAAGATAATTTTTACTTTGTCAGCGTGGGCAATGCTGGTTCTAAACAACTGGTTGTAGCAGCTGGAAAAGTGCAGGAAGCGGTGAGTCAGAAATGGATAAAGGATGACAGCATATCCTTTTTGGACATCAACACAGACGGACAACGGTCTGGTAATAACAAACCAGAGTTGGGCATTCAGCATTTTGTGTTGGGCCCTAAGCTATGTGAAAGCCAAGGTACCGGAATGCGTCCGGAAATTGGCAAGCTAGCTTTTCAGGAGTCGGAAGCCGATTTGCGCGCTCAATTCAAGGGGATACGTTATGTCGTTTTGATGTTCGCTTGGGGTGGCGGCACCGGTGAAGGGGCTGGCCCGGAGATATACTCGATGCTGGTTAACATGGGCATCGTGGTCTTTGGTATGTTCATCATGCCGGCTAAACACGAAGTGAGGCCGCATCGGATGAGGCAGATTTTGGACAAACAGGAAGCCCTAAAACAATTAGGACTGCCGTTCTTTCAACCTCTGAACGAGAGAGCCGGCAAATTAAACCGCAGTACCACAAAACAGAAAGGATGGGATACCATTACGCCGGACATTGCGTTCGCTTGCGTCGGTATCGCCAAAGTGGTGCAAGAACTGCAAAACCCGTTGGTGGACGTGGATCTCAATGACATCCGCAATTTATTGTTGCACGGAGCGGATCGGCTTTTGGCCGGAAACTGCGTGTTCACAGAACATGTCGGAGATGCTTTGAACTTTCTGACCCAGAACAAGTACTATGAGTACGAAAAGGGTCAGGATAAGGGAGCCATTTTGGTTCTCGTCGGCGACAAATGGACTGCGGAAATGGAGCAAAAATTGCTGGTGGGACTGGAGCGCAAGCTTGATCCCAAAGGCATTAATGAGCGATTATTGCTTAAGGTTGCTCGATGTCCAGCCGTGAAAGATGGCAAGAATTTTGCCGTGTTGCTTAGAGCCTCATACAGGGCCGATAGCGAAACTCTTCCGTTGCCATACGTATGGTGGACTAATAAAGACGGTCAGCCGCCGACGCGGCCGATTTACTTTTCCGTTCCGTCGCCTACGGCTCCTATGCAACCGGTTCCGCCTACTCAAATCCCGGAAGGGACTTTGCTGGGATTACTGGCAGTGGCAACCAGTCGAAAATTTTCGGACGAGCAACAGAATGATGCCAAAGAGATATTGGCGCAATCTGAAATTGACCCGACAGTCTTAGAATCGGTAGAGTCAGACGCTGTGAAGGCGGTGGAACTACTAATTAAGGAGACACTGCCAACAGTTGTGATAGGCAAGGATTTGCCTCCTAGCTCCGTTCAACTGGGCGCTAGACTTCGGGAGGAATTGGCTAAGGCTTATTTTGAGCAACGGCCTTTGCCCGGAGCTGTCAATATTCGGATGAAAGCAGCCGGTCCAGATTCCGCTGCTCTTTTGATACTCAGGCCAAACACAGTTCTCGGGCAACTCAAAGGTGCAGATAATTTCGGGATCAAATCCGAGTTGATGAAAGAAAGTCAGGCGGGAATAGAGGAACGCAAACAGTTATTTGCTATTTTTGGGGAACAGTTGATGGCGGAAATAGCCAGCACAGCCGGGCAGCCCCGTCAGTCAGGCGCGAATTCCTACGGCTCATCAAATGGCTCAGCCACTACGAAAGCAGTAGATGTTTCTGCGGCCTCCCATTAGCCAAACAAGCAAAAGTATAACTAAAACTGTAAATGCCGATTAACGCGCCGAGTGGAATTGAAAACAATTTTCACTCGGCCTTTTTCATTACCCATTTCTATTAGACCCACTATTTGATACAATGAATATATGAGAGAGCATCAGATTCAAGACTTCATGGAAAATCGATTTTCTAACGACGACCCGCACAAAGACGGCGATTTTGATATCATCAAAAAAAAGTATGAAAAGCGATCTCCGGTCCATGCGGCATCTAAAGCAGAATCTAACATAGAGCAAGCAGAAGACGCTAACCTAGATAGCCCACGAGAGCATTTGCTCCAAGCTTTTCGTAGCGTTGAGTCATTGTACCGCACTTCTATGGCAGAGGAGGACCCTTTGACGAAAGAGCGGATTCGACATGCTGTGGAAATCACATTCAATGCCCTGGCTCAAGCGGACGCCGATCCTGAATCCAAAGGGCAAATAAAAGTAGAACTGCCAGATGGTCGAACGCAAATGGAAGGTGTGCCGGTGGAAGAATTAATTTCATTACTACAAGAAGCGGCCAGTCACCCTAATGTCCCTGACGATGAGAAGCAACAGTTTATAAAACAAGCTGAAATTTTGCAAAATGAAAGTCGGGCATATTTCGATATCCATTACCCCAAGTCGGATGGCGGCATGCATCACCCTGATCATCCAGATTTGGAAGGGCGCGATGAACAACAAAATCCGCGCACTCGCTTGGAAGCTTATTTCCTTTCCCTTCCTGAAAATCGAGTATATCGGGAAGTGTTGGCCGAGCGCTATCCACAGTTTGCGGAGCAGACATCGCATAATGATTACCAGTTAGCCATGGAAGTTATGCGGACTCGTCGCGAGCTGGTACCTATTGCTGAACTGCCGCCAGAGCCTACTTTAGAGACTACTTTAGAGCCGATTGCGGCTCCAGAGCCAAAAGCAAAAATTCTCAACCTAGGTGAGCAGCGCAAAAATAGGTTAGGGGAATTAAACCAAGAAATTCAGGACAAGTTTAAAGTTAAAGCAGTTGATATTGTTTTTAAAAAGAAAACGGACTTAGAATATATAGAGAACGCAGTGAAAGAGTGTTCTGACTTTACAGAGTACTTAGGTTTTACCGAGCAAGATTGGCAAAATGCTGAAGAGCTGGTTTTTCTTATCAACAATAGACGAGCTAATAGCGATGATGATTCAAAGCGTATTTATGTATCGTATGACAGAATCGCTGACCGTAACAATTGGGCTAGTGTAAAAGAGCAGATCAAAAATTTCTGGGTAAATGGTCCAAAAATTCTAACTGATGAAGAGCGAAAAAATAGTCCATTGAACCAGACTCTGGAGCGTCTCCGCACAGAGAAACATTTGGATATTGATTGGGCAGAAGGTACTCAAGCCGATTATTTCAAAAGACTCAAAGCAGTAGAAAATATTGCTCAGGCAGTGAATGGGCTGGATCCTATGTTTTCTGAAGAGCTAACCCAACTAAAAATTGTCTTATACGGGAATCAAAAAGAACCAGACAGTGTTGAGCCAAAACCAGGGGAGATCCGGTGGAGCATATTTTTTGCAGGAGAAGATGATGCCCAGGACAAGATTGCCGAAATGCTAGAAGGCCGAATTCGGTCTATAAAAATAAGGAGAATAAAGGAGTTAAACCCAAATTTTAAAAATCAATCTTTTCAAGGGCTAGAACCGAGAGCAGTGGCGACTGTTTTGCAAATAATGAAACAATTAGAAAGTAGCAATGTCCCGCTCGACACTTTTCGGACAATTGTTTTTACTGGAGGTGGACGAATGAATCGTTTCGATTTGAATAAAGGAATATTGGTTCTGAACCGGAACGTGGATTCGGCCCAAAACGTTTTGCAAATTGCCAAAATTTACGAGCAGTATAAAAATACCCCCAAGTTTGACGCGGATGAGGAAAATGCAGAATCGGAGCGTAAATTTGTTGTGAAGAAATTAGTACCAAGAGTGCCCCATCTTTCTCAAGCCACGGAATCAACGCCTATTGAACCAACACAGAATTTTGTAATTCCAGAGAAAAAAACAAAAAAGGATACAATCAAAACACCGCCAGACAAAATTTCAACTACTCCGAAAACTCCCAAGACTTTAAAATCTTCTGAGGTCAAAGGCGCAAAAAAAGAAAAGAAACTAAGTCCAGAAGCCCGTTTGACAGCCTACTTAAATATTGCAGAGCAAGTTCATTCAAACAACCCCGACAAAAATCAGTTTTTAAAAAAAGCGGAAGAGGAAGCTGAAGATTGGTACGAAATGGATCCAGAGAATGAGTTTGCGTTTACCGAAGATCAATCGTTAGGGCAGGTGAAGTTCGATGATAAAACTATGCTTTATGGCATAGATGAACCAACATCGGACTACTATAATGCTTGGAAGAATCAGGGCAATGATCATGGCGATAAAGACAATGTACTCGATTGGGCTCGGTACTTAGTGGATCCTAGTACTACAGTGACTAGTCAGCAGGTCCAAAATCAAGAATCAATCCTAAAGCATCTAATTGAAAAATATGGGACAGATGAGCAAAAAACTCGAATGGCTGAAATAAAATAAAAAATATTGGTAAAATTTTCGTGAGTGTAGTATAATATACTCAATTATAGTGTAGGTAAAGAAACCCAAACAAAAATCACAAATATATGGACAAATCGCAGAATTTGGCTTTGGTCATTCAAATGATTGAAGCGGCAGAAAAGAATATTCAGTCGGCTAAGCAACTGTTGCGAGAAGGGGGCGTTGTTCTTGGCGGCACATCGAGCCGCAGTGCTAATACGGCGGCATATGCTGAAAAAGCCCAAGGATTGAACATTTCCGAAGGCGGGAAAGTTATTGAAGGTGTATTTGATGGCCAAAATATGGTTGGCCCCGATACTAAACAATACCCAGTGCCGGCCAACTATGCCAGCAAGAGTAAGCTAGTTGAAGGCGATGTCTTGAAGCTGACTATTGCGGATGACGGCTCTTTTATATATAAACAAATCGGTCCAGTGGAGCGACGTAAAGTTCTCGGGCTGCTGATGATAGACGAGAAAGGCGATTATCGCGTCTTGGCTGAAGGCAAGAGCTTTAAGGTCTTGCTGGCATCTTTAACTTACTTCAAAGCCGAAGAAGGCGATGAAGTTACCATTGTGGTGCCGCAAGATATTAATTCCGATTGGGCCGCCGTAGAACATGTCATTAAGCGTGGCGAAGGTGGCGCTGATATGGAAATGACTCATGGGGATGGGTTTGCTAGTTCTGTTAGTGAGCCGGGTAGTGAAGAAGCGGCCATGGGTCGCATGGTCTCAGATACTGACGACGAATTTTAAATAATATATGGAACAGAAACTTGAGCGTCTACTTATTGAGAAGCCAGTTATTCTGCAAATTCTGCGATTTGTCGCTATTGGTGTCCTTAACACGGCGCTTGATTTTATTATCTTAAATTTTATTTCCAAGACTTTAGGGATTGATTCTGGCCTGAAGCTCGGTACTATTAATGTGTTTGGGACGGCTGCCGCTCTGGTTCAGAG
Organism: Candidatus Doudnaibacteriota bacterium; assembly: GCA_038230955.1. GTDB lineage: Bacteria > Patescibacteriota > Doudnabacteria > UBA920 > UBA920 > JBBRMG01. The sequence goes on from JBBRMG010000012.1 coordinate 5,470, forward strand.
TTATTATTGGAATCGGTATTGGACCTTTGCCGGTGGTATAACTAATGTTATTCAAAACTTTTGGCGATTAGTGGTTATAGGGGGTACTGGTGGTGTGGGGTTTATTGCAGTTATCGTTGGCGCCAAAATGAACGCTTCGCCGTTATTTTACATTATCATTTTGGTTCTATTTCTGGTCGTGCAAATTAGTGCATGGTCTATTTTTGGTATTGGTAATAATCAACTACAGATTAGCACTGAGGACCGCCGCCATCAGCTCACCACGTTTTTATTGGTAAGCATTATTGGAATTGTTATAAATAGCGTGATTGTAGCTTTCATCTCTTATTATCTGATTGAGTTAGCTTTCTTCCAACAGAACGCTGACTTAATTAAAAACGCGGCCAAAGTGTTAGCCACTTTTGTATCTTTGGTTTGGAACTTCCTCGGCTACAAATTGATTGTATTCAAGAAGTAGCACACTAAAAAACCAAGCTGTTCCTAACCACTTACACCCTTCGTCGTTGTCCTCGTCGCTTTAATTCCTAGTACTCCTCAGGGGCAAGTGGCCAGAAACAGCGATTTTTTAGTGTGCTATACTTGAATATATGGCCGTACTATATCGAAAATATAGACCTCAAACGTTTGCTGACATAGTTGGGCAGGATTCACTTGTCCAGACTTTGCAGAACGCTGTAAAGACTGGTAGCGTCGCGCATGCGTACTTGTTTACTGGGAGCCGTGGGGTGGGAAAGACTTCTGCCGCTCGGATTTTGGCCAAAGCTGTGAATTGTTTGAACGCTAGCAAAACCAAAGGCGATGCTTGCGGTATTTGTGACATATGTAAAGCGATCGCTGACGGCAATTTACTGGATTTAATAGAAATTGACGCGGCTTCTAACACCGGTGTAGACAATGTTCGCGAATTAATAGAACACGTCAAGTTTTCCCCGTCTCGCGCCAAATACAAAGTATTTATTATAGACGAAGTGCACATGCTGTCTAAGGCCGCATTCAATGCATTATTGAAGACATTGGAAGAACCACCGGCGCACGCTATTTTTATTTTAGCTACTACTGACATTGAAAAAGTGCCGGATACCATAATTTCTCGCACTCAACGGTTTGATTTTCGACGGATTCAGGAATCTGATATTGTGTCATTACTACAAAAGGTGATAAAAGCGGAGGCAATAAAAATGGATGCCGATGTCTTGGCTCTTATTGCAATGCGAGCCCAAGGGGGTTTGCGCGATGCGCTTTCATTACTCGATAAGCTGGCAAGCTTGGGCGGCAAAATTGATTTAGGCGAAGCTCAAACCTTGCTCGGCGTCACTAGTATTAAATTATCACAACAACTCATTACTTATATATTAGCCGGGCAGCCCGCAGATTTGCCTGCTATGTTCGAGGAATTATCCCGTTTAGGGATAGACTTCTTGGCGTTTAATCGAGACATCTTAGAGTATGTGCGCAAGCTGTTGGTGCGTAAAATCGCTGGGGCTAAAGCTATCATAGATCTACTCCCAGCTGATTTAAAAATATTAGACGAACAATCGGCTAGCGCCACCCCAATGGAACTAATGCATATTACTCGATTGTTTCTGCGTTCTTATAAAGATATTGCTGGTGCCCCCACACCAGATTTACCATTGCTATTAGCAGCTATGGAGGGCGCTTTGAAAGGCCACACTGGAGGTAAAACCCATGCTCCCGAGTCTATCTCTGCTCCCATATCCGCTCCTGTTGCTGGACCGAAGTTAGCGGTTGATCATCATGCCGTCGAGACGGCAGAATTGCTCACTGAAAGTCCGTCCACGGGTGATACCATCATTCCAACGAGCGATACCATCACCCTAGAGGAGATTACTTTGGCTTGGCCGGCAGTAATAGATAAAATTAGGATCATTAATAGTCCGTTGGCTACTCTAGTAAAAAATTCACCATTACAGTCTACTACCGATGGTTCCGTAGCCATTACCGTCAAATACTTATTTCACAAAGAGCATCTGGAAAGCAAAAAGCATTATTCACTTTTAGCTAATGCTATTATGGAAGCAACAGGGAAGCGGGTCAGAGTAGCTGTAAACTTGGTCAAAGAATCGGAAGAAGTACAACTGACACAAGGACTAGATGCCATTAGTGATGCCCTAAAAGTATTTGGTGGTGAATTAGTTGAGTAGTAGTATTTTTATGATATACTTAACCCAAAGCTAAGCCAAAAAATTAGACACAAAAAACATGTTCAATATCGACAAAGTGCCTCGGAAATATTTCATTGGCGCTGTGGGAGCGCTGATAGTAATATTGCTAGTTGTCACCTTATGGCAACCCACCAATTTTGGTTATAAGGACAAAACCGATTATGCTGCCCAGATTAAACAAGCCCAAGCAGACAAATCGGAGTACGATAAACTTTTGGCGTCTATTAATGTTACTCAAGCCCAAAGCGAAGTAGCATTGAAAAAAATTGCGACACAAGAGGTAGTCAAAGAAGAAGTTAATGCATCTTTTAATACCAGCCAAAAAATTGTTATACCAGATGTCTCAAACACCGAACTGGCTATCGAACCCCGGGGTGGCAAAGAGGCGGTTGTTAGTTATTTTAACCAGTCCGGCGCTTATGTAAAGAGCTATAACGATAAAGTGGCTGTAGCTAACCAAGTGGTATTTACGGATTTGCAAGATAGTCAGACGGTTAATGCAGCGATAACTGAAACAGCCAAAGCTGTATCAGATCTGAAGCGTATGCCTGTTCCTACGGAAGCGTTAGCATTTCACAAAGCGCAAATTGTGGCTCTCCAGCAGTATGGCGATTTTTTAACCACGGCCAAAAGTTACAATCCTAGAATTGTGTCGGAACAATTACGCCCTCGTGGGGACGATACCCAACAACCATGGCCGAAAGTATACAAGGATTACGCCATCATTAGCAATAAGTCGACAATTATCAGCACAGAGTACAAACAGCTTGATAAAAAATATAGCATAAGCCAATTGCCTATATTTGCGAGTGACGGCAATTCTTCTGTGTCCGGCGGGCAACCATCTTTCGGTTTGATTAATGAGGCGCATGCAATTTTTGGGATCGCTGATACCACTATTGTTGTAGGCGATATTCCTCAGTTGATTATTTATGGGATAAAACAGGGATTATTAAAAGCTTTTTCCACTTTTATTATTAAAGCCATAGATAAACTGGTCGCTAAGATTGATAAGTATTTCACTATTACTAGCCAACTTTACTATTCACAGGAACTGGGCAAATTGTATACCAATGAGTATTGGAAAAAATTTAAAGTGCCGTTGGCGGATCAGAATATTTTGGCTAATTTTATTCCAGATTATTTTTGTGTTCCGACCGATCTGAATAAACTGAAGCAAGTGTTTGAAGCCAAGTCTAAGCAGCTCTTGAAATACGATATCAAAACCATAGCTTTAAACTCGCCAAATTTCTATGACGCTCTGGCCGAACTAGGAACTGCTGCGCAAATAAATCCGGAAGCTTATTGGAGTGATTATTATTCCAGCTTTGCCGCTCAATCCAAAGCCGCCGCCGCCGATGCCGCAACTAAGGAAGTAACTAGTCCGGGTGTAAAGAGTGGTCGGGATTTAATTAAAGGAAGCGTCGATAAAACGTTATCTAAAATTCTGGATGTTCAGCAAGGTTCTGTCAGCTCGGCTCTGAATTTAGGGAGCACTAATGCTGATAACCTGATTTCGGTTACGATTGCCGGGATATTTGAAAACCTGACTACCAAATTTATATTTACCGCCGTTAATTCCAGTGATCATGCTGGAGGTTTAGGCGTTGTTCAAGAAAGTAATATTTGTTTAGGTACGGCTAAGTATAAGCCAGTTGTGGCCGGACCAAGTGACCCTGGTGATGCCAAAGCTGCTGCGGATGCTCAAGTACAGGCTTGTCGAACCATGCTCGCCACATACGACAGCTTGCCTCAGGCAAGTAAAGACAGCTCCAATGAATCGTTAGTCAAAAACTGTCGCGATATAGTTGGCTCAGCGGGCGGTGCGCCAGCTCCATAGAACTGACTTTGTGTTATAATGAACTTATGGAAATTGAGGAAAATATACCCAAACCACCATCTCACAAAAAATTTGCTGGTCTGCTATTTTTAAGTTTATTATTTGGCCTTTTGGGTGGTCTTTGCGGTGCAGTTTACGTTGCTCGATCCCCAGTTTTACAGCGATTACTGGGGTCAACTACTACCCAATATGTCATTCAACGCGGGGTTTACAAAGAAGACTCTGCCATTATTAATGTGGTCAAAAAATCGAGCCCAGCAGTTGTGTCTATTGTTATCTCTAAGGATGTTAGCCAAGCTTCTAATTATGAAGCCAATAATCCTTTTGCCAATAATCCTTTTTTTGCTCCTTATTTTCCAAACAATCAAAACCGGTCCAATAACAACAAACCTACGCCTAATGTTCAGCAAATTGGCGCTGGTTCTGGCTTTCTGGTGAGTGCTGATGGTTTAATTTTAACTAATCGACATGTGGTGTCCGATGAGCAGGCTACATACGCAGTCGTTACGAGCGATGGAAAATCTTATGACGCCAAAGTGTTAGCGCGGGATCCTATTAATGATTTGGCTATTTTAAAAATCGATGTTACTAATGCGCCCACGCTATCTTTCAGTGACTCCAGCCAAATTGAGATTGGTCAGCAAGCAGTAGCCATTGGCAATTCCCTGGGCCAATATCAGAATACAGTTACTAGCGGAATTGTGTCCGGTATCGGCCGGAGCATCCAAGCAGGGGATAATGCAGGAAGTGAGCAACTTGAGGGAGTAATTCAAACAGACGCAGCAATTAACCCCGGCAACTCTGGCGGACCACTGCTAAATTTGGCAGGGCAAGTAATTGGTATCAACACGGCGATTGACCAAGGAGGTCAGTCTGTTGGTTTCGCAATTCCAGCTAACGATATTACCTATGCGCTAAATAGCTACAAACAGTTTGGTAAGATTCAACGGCCTATGTTGGGAGTTCGTTATATGCCTATTACCAAAGAGTTAGCGGCGGCGCAGAAATTACCACGTGATTATGGCGCATTGCTAGTTGGTGATAACGCGTCAGGCCCAGCAGTAATCGCAGGAAGTCCCGCAGCCAAAGCTGGTTTAGCGGAAAACGATATAATCTTGGAAGTCAATGGCATTCGCATAGACGAGAAAAATAGTTTGGCCGCTCAGCTGAAAAACTTTAAAGTCGGTAGCACTATCAATCTCAAAATATATCATCAAGGGGCAGAAAAAACCGTTAGTGTAACCTTGGATGAAACAAAATAATAATGAAAATGTTAGGTATTGATTATGGAACGAAACGTATTGGACTGGCTATTTCTGATGAAACAGGCACATTGGCTCGCGAGCTAGCGATATTAGCGCCCAAACAGTTCTGGCGCGAGATTGAAAATCTAGTTGCGGATAATAAGATTGAACAGTTAGTAGTAGGATTGCCGCTTAATATGTCGGGTGGCCCCACTGAAAAAAGCCGAGAAGTAGGCGTATTTGCTGATAAGCTAAAACAAAAGCTCGCCATACCTATTGAGTTGATGGACGAGCGCTTGTCGAGCAGTATGGCCCGCAATTTACCAGGTGGTCAAACTAATGTCGACAGCCTGGCAGCGCAAATTATTTTACAGAACTATTTAGATAAAAACAAACAGTAATTTTATGTCAGAATTTCGCCAAAATCCAATTACTAAGCAGTGGGTGTTAATTGCTCCAGCTCGCGCTAAGCGGCCGGAAGATTATAGTTCCCGTAGTGTCATGAAAGATTTGCCAGAGTTGGACCCTGAGTGCGTTTTTTGTCCGGGTAATGAAGATAAAAACCCTGATATGTGCATAGATGTGTGCCGCATCCCAAATGATAAAAACTGGGACGTGAGAGTGATTAAAAATAAATATCCTGCGTTAGAACATATTAAGATTTATAGTAATCGTGATTTTTATAATTCCAGAGCGGGCTATGGTGAGAGCGAAGTTATTATTACTCGCAAACACAATGAGCCAGTAGCTTTGCAATCCTTGGCCACTGTGGAAAAAACTTTGGAAATTTTAATTGAACGAATAAATGAAGCCAAAGGTGATCCCAAAGTGGCATACGTTCAGATTTTTCATAATCATGGTCGCGACGCTGGAGCGTCGTTGATTCACCCGCACTACCAATTATTTGCTTTACCTATGGTTCCCCCGCACATTCATTCCGAAATTGCGGGCTGTCAGCATTACTACAACCTAAATAAAAAGTGTATATATTGCGACATTATGAAAGAAGAACTCGCTCATAAAGATCGAGTGGTGTATGAGAATGATCATTTCGTCGTGCTTTCAGCCTATGCTTCGCGTAAACCTTTTGAAACGTGGATTTTGCCGAAACGTCATTCGGCCAGATTTGAGGATATGACAGCGGAAGAGCGAAAACACTTAGCTTTTGTGTTGAAGACAGTTGTGGGTCAGCTATATATTAAATTGTCGGACCCGCCATTGAATTTTTATACGCACACTTTGCCGTTTCACCGAGATGCGCACACTATTTTAGAACAGGATAGTTATCATTGGCACTTGACGGTCTTTCCTCATGTCGGCTTGCCCTGGGGCGGGTTTGAGTACGCCGCCGGTTTACCAGTTAACCCTATGCCACCCGAAATGACGGCCGCGTTTTTGCGTAAGAAATAATATATTATATGAAAAAACTAATTGTTGGTAATTGGAAGTTAAATCCACTGACTTTGAATGAGGCCACAGAGTTGGCGTCTAAGATTGACCGCACACCCTTACATGAGGCAGTTATTTGCCCACCTACGGCCTTTTTAGCGGAAATAGACTACCCTCGGTTAGGAGCACAAGATTGTTTTTGGAAAGCCAAAGGGGCTTACACTGGCCAAACATCGCCAACCGCGCTAAAGAGCATGGGTGTGAAGTACTGCATTGTCGGTCACAGTGAGCGCCGCGAACTAGGGGAGACCAATGACGAGATAAACGCTAAAATAGTAGCTTTACTAGAAAATAAGATCATTCCTATATTGTGTATTGGTCATGGCACAATTCGCGATGCAGATGAGTTAGCCGTGGTAGACATACTGAAAGTTCAGTTGGAACAAGGCCTGCGAGATATTGATACGAAAACAATTGTTGTAGCCTATGAACCAGTCTGGGCCATTGGTGCAGGTAGTCCGGCTAGCCCAGAACACGCCGAAAAAATCGCCATGTTTATCAAAACCAAATATCAAATAAATAGAGTCTTATACGGTGGTAGCTCTAATCGGACGAATGCTGGTGCTTATTTGGCGGAGCCACATATTGACGGTCTGCTTGTTGGCGGTGCTAGTTTGTTATCAGATGATTTTAACGCCATGATTAATACATCACTTTTATGATATACATTGCTTCAGACCACGGCGGTTTCAAATTAAAAGAGCAACTAAAAAAGTTTTTAGCTAATCAAAAATTAGCGCACACAGATTTGGGCCCCAAAAAATTTGAAGCCGATGACGATTATCCGGATTATGCCGCTAAAGTGGCGATGAAAATTTCGCGTAATCCTATCCGCGATTGTGGTATTTTAATTTGTCGCAGTGGTCAAGGAGTTTGTATCGTAGCTAATAAATTTGCGAATGTCCGAGCTGGTTTAGTTTGGAATGCGAAGGAATCAGAAATGAGCCGCATAGATGACATGACGAACGTACTATGCCTGCCTAGCGATTACATTACTGACAAACAAGCCGAGCAGATTTTATCCATTTGGCTAAACACATCTTATTCTTCTGAAGAGCGCCATATCCGGCGTATTCGCAAAATTACTGATTTGGAAAATAAATAAGTAGTTATGTCTATTGTTCCAGCGTTATTAGAACATGATCGCACCGAGTTTAACCGGAAGGCGTTATTAATTGAGCGCTTGCCCGGAGTGAACCGAATTCAAGTAGATTTCTGTGATGGGGATTTTGTGGCAAATAAATCATTAACTATTAATGATATTGATGCTCTCAATCCGGCCTACAGCTGGGAAGCCCATCTTATGGTCCGCGAACCAAAAAACTTTTTAGATTACCAAATTGCTGGATTTGGAATAATTGTCTTGCACTATGAGGCATTCCCGACAGAAGAATCGCTGGATAACGCCGCCTCAGAAATTGCTAAAATGGGCATGAAGCCGGCCATTGCTATCAACCCAGAAACACCCGTCTCAGTATTACGTTATTTCGGCGATACAATTAGTCAATTTGTACTTCTAAGCGTTCGCCCAGGAGAGCAAGGGCGGGGATTTATCCCAGAGACCTATGAGAGGGTGGAGAACTTACGAAAACTATTGCCCCATGCTACAATAGAAGTAGATGGGGGAGTGAAAGATAGTAATGCCCCCGCTTTAATTGCTGCCGGCGCTGATTGGCTGGTGGTAGGTTCAGCTTTGTTTGAAACAGAAAACTTGGAACAAAATTACATAAAAGTGCAGCAAGCCCTCATAAAGAAATAAAAATCAGTTATAAAAACCAAATCCATGGAACTGAAAGTCCACGAACTGAAAATCAAAGCGAACGATATCAGGGAAGATATCATTAATATGTTGTTGGCGGCTGGGTCTGGTCACTCTGCGGGCCCGCTCGATATGGCTGATGTGTTTACTGCGCTCTATTTTAATGTGATGAAGCATGACCCAAAAAACCCACAGTGGGAGGGGCGTGATTATTTTGTATTATCCGCCGGGCATATATGTCCGGTTTTGTATGCTACCCTTGCTGAGTCTGGCTATTTCCCGAAAGAAGAACTGCTCACATTGCGCAAACTCGGTACCCGTTTGCATGGCCATCCGCATAATGGGGCGTTGCCGGGCATTGAAACTTCTTCCGGTCCGTTAGCGCAGGGAATATCTCAAGCCATCGGCATAGCTATGTCATTGCGAATGGATCATAAGCGCAATCATGTCTATTGTGTTATGGGTGACGGGGAACAAGATGAAGGCCAAGTTTGGGAAGCTGCTATGTTTGCCGCAAAAGAAAAATTGCACAATTTAACTATGATTATAGACCGCAACAACATTCAGATTGATGGGTTCACCGAAGACGTCATGCCAATTGATAACTTACGAGCGAAGTACGAATCGTTTAATTGGCATGTGTTGGAAATAGACGGCCACAACATGCAAGAAATTATTGATGCTTGCAATGAAGCTAAAGCAATTTACGAAAAACCGACTGTCATTATTGCCCACACTATTGCCGGCAAGGGCGTGGACTATATGGAAGAGAAATTTGAGTGGCATGGTATTCCACCGGGAGTGCAAGATGTGCCTGGAGCACCAGCTAAAGATAAGCAAGGAGCAGAGGCATTGCATGAATTAAGAACGCTCGGCGGTAGAATCCGCGGCGAGCATGAATAATTAACCATAAATAAATTATGGAAATCATTAATTTTTTATTAATACTGGTACTATTCGCTTATATACATAATGTATCAAAGCGAACTAATCAGGGTGGGCAAAACAATGCAATTGTCGCGCCACCAACTGGCGTGGATACTTCCCATTTGCCGCCTCTGCCACCACTGCCAGGATCGCCACTTGCTAATGCTGACTCACACGCACCGAGTACAACATCCCCAGCGTCAGCTCAATCATCCCATGCTTTTAAAATTGCCGAAGACCATTCCATCTCTAGTATTTTGTCTAAGGTAGGAGTACTAGCATTGCTGTTTGGCTTAGCTTTTTTCTTGAAGTTTGCCATTGATCAGGGCTGGATAAGCATATGGACGCGTTTGGTCCTTGGTTTTGCGGTGGGAGGACTGTTCCTAATTTTGTCTCAATTATGGATTGCGAAATACAGAAAATATGCTTTGGCTTTGGCTGGCTGTGGGTTAGGTATCCTATACCTGACCACATTTGCCGGGTATGAATATTATCACGTTATCAATCAGCTTTCAGGCTTATTCTTGATGATTATTTTCTCCATCATTGGTGTTTTGTTGGCTTGGCGCAATGACTCAAAAGTGTTGGGCACCATCGCTTGGGCTGGGGGTTATTTGGCCCCGCGCTTATTATCCGTGGGAGACAGTAATGTTACCGTACTATTCTCATACCTAACAATATTGAATGTTGGCGTATTATTAGTGTTGCTTCGAAAATATTGGTATGAGTTGGCTCTGACTGGATTAATTGGCACTGCCTTAAATTTTTGGGTTTGGTATGATCATTTTGGCCAGTCGCAAACTATTTTACTAACGTTAATATTTTTGGTTGGTAACATGGCGATGATAGTTATAGTGCACGCGTTTATCGTTCGGCATAACAGTACAATGATTAAAGAGCAGCCGTCAGGTGATGATGCAGTCGGCGCATTCTTCGGTGCAGTCGCATTGCTCTATGGAATCATGTTGTTCGCAACATTAGTTGGTCAGTACGAAGTTTATCGCTCAGCCATAATGTTATTGGTAGCCATTATCTTTGCCCTGGCCTACGTCATGGTTGATCGATTGGAACATGTGGCCACTAATCGTGTTTTGTCTTTTGTGGCCACGTTGGCTTTAGTCTTAGCTTGTTATTGGCAATTTCAAGAGATCGGTCAAATTCTCTCTGGTCTAATAGTATCGTTAGGTTTGTTGGCTGTGGGAATTACACAACGTCGATTGGAAATTCGTTTTTGGGCAGCCGCTTTACTAGTGCTTGTTTCCATAAAGTCTCTATTTATTACCTATAATCCAGCTAGCTATCAATTCATTATAAATTCTAAATTTGGTGTTGGATTTGCCAGCGTAGTAGCTCTAGCGCTGGCTTCATATTTTTACCCCAAAGAAGAAGTATCTCATACTAGCGAGAAAGGTACTCGTCAGGTTATGGTAGGAGCTGCAATTGTTTTGCTGTGGGCCCTAGTATCAATTGAGTTGTGGCATTACTTTGATGCATCAAACTTATCGGGTATTCGTGATTTATTACTTAGCTTGTGGTGGTTATCGTATGGGGTAATTTTAGCGGTTTTCGGGTCGGTGTATAATTCAGTAGTTGCTCGAAAGTTAGCTATTGCATTTTTCGGTCTAGCAGTTGTCAAAGTATTTTTATACGATGTCCAAAATCTAGACCTAGGTTACCGCGTTGTATCCTTTATTAGTTTGGGAGTAATACTATTAGCAGCATCATTCGGGTATCAAAAAAATCGTGAAAAGGTTAATGACTTCATCAAATAATTAGTAAAAGCGACTTGGGGTATGATTAATGAAACTGTAAAACTGAATCCAAAAATTGGCGAACTCGACATTGAACAAGTGCCGACACGCAATGGTTACGGTGAAGGCGTAGTTGAACTGGGGGAGCGTAATCCAAATGTGGTGGTGCTGACAGGTGATTTAGCGGGGTCAACTAAGGCGGCTGATTTTGGCGCCAAGTTTCCCGACCGATTTATTGAAGTGGGCATTGCCGAGCAAAATATGATGGGTATTGCCGCCGGCATGGCTCTGAACGGTAAAGTCCCTTTTATCTCCAGTTACGCTGTATTTTCTCCAGGACGGTCATGGGACCAATTGCGCGTATCGGTTTGCTATAGTCAAGCCAATGTAAAAGTGGCGGGGGCGCATACTGGCATCTCTGTTGGTCCTGATGGCGCCACGCATCAAGCCTTAGAAGACATTGCTATTACCCGAGTACTACCCAATATTACAGTGGTGGTACCGTGCGACTATTTAGAAACTAAGAAAGCCACAATTGCCTTGGGGGAAACTCAAGGACCAGCTTATTTCCGGTTTGCGCGAGAAAAAACTCCTGTCATGACCACCGCGGATACTCCTTTTCAAATTGGCAAAGCCGAAGTATTTAAAGAGGGTAGTCATGTGGCCTTAATTGGCTCAGGTCCGGTGATTTATAATGGCATGTTGGCCGCACTGGAATTGGAGAAAGAGGGAATAAGTGTATTGGTAATTAATAATCACACTATTAAACCTATAGATGTTGAGACTATCACTTGGGCCGCTAAATTAACGGGCGCAGTAGTGACATTAGAAGAACATCAGATAATGGGTGGGTGTGGTTCCGCAGTAGCAGAAGTATTAGCCCAGCATTATCCAGTACCAATTGAAATGGTTGGTGTGAATGACCACTTTGGTGAGAGCGGCGAGCCGAACGAACTAATTGAGAAGTTTGGTATGGGCAAAGATGCCATCAAAGCAGCAATTAAGAAAGTGTTGGCAAGGAAAACTAAATAATGTTAATCAAACTTTTTATGAAGACCAAACACGACATGATCACTATTGGTGATCCAGTAATTGATTCTTTTTTGTTCATCCATGACATTGAAGTTAAGCGAATCAAAGGCCAATTAAAAGCGATAATCAATTGGGGTGACAAACTGCCTGTCGATAAGTTTTACAAGAGTGTGGCTGGTAACGGAGCCAATCATGCCATAGGTTCAGCCCGACTGGGATTAAAAACCGCTTTGTTTTGCGTGGTCGCTCACGATTCTGGCGGTCGGGAAATTCTTCATAAAATGCACAAGGAAAAAGTGGATACCAAGTATATTAAGCTAGATGATAAGCACGGCACGAACTACCACACCGCTTTAAGTTACCAGGGAGAGCGAACCATCTTCGTATTCCACGAACATCGCAAGTACAAACTGCCAAAACTGGCGCCTAGCAAATGGATCTATTTAACCAGCATGCCCCAGGGGTTCAAAGCAATTTACGGAGACTTGGCGCACTATCTGGATCACAATAAGGTCAAACTCGGTTTTAATCCCGGTACATTTCAACTGCGGGCCGGCCCCAAAGCTAACAAGATTATGTTAGAGCGCACCGATTTACTGTCAGTGAACAAGCAGGAAGCGCAGAGCTGGGTCGGCAAGGACATTAATGACATAGAAGAGTTATGCAAACGCCTGCGCAAACTTGGCCCCAAAGCTATTGCTTTAACTGATGGTCGCAAAGGCGCTTATAGTTATAGTGATGAAGGTTTTTTCTACATTTCCGAATTTCCTGGGCCGCGCATTGAGGCTACTGGCGCCGGTGATAGCTTTACTACGGCCTACATCGCCGCTTTATCTTATGGCAAAACTCATACAGAGGCTCTTCGTTGGGGTCCGGTTAATGCCGGCAGTGTGGTAATGCATGTGGGGCCACTCGATGGTTTATTGACCCGGGCACAATTAGAGGCACGTCTTAAAAAGATGACAAAGTATCAACCCATTGCTATTACGGATGCCAAAATAAAAGCGCAAATTGCAAAAGTGGTCTCCAAAAAGAAAGATTAGCATGCTCGTACATATCAAAGAACTTTTTAAACATGATGTCGTAGGGCATTTTGCTTACCCCGCTTTTAATACGCAAACGTTAGAGATGACCATGGGTATTATTGCGGCGGCGGAAGAACTGAATACTCCCATTATCATGGAAGTCAGTGAAGGGGCGATTAAGTACGCTGGCCTGGATACGATTTTTGAGATCATGGCGACATTAGCCATTAAAGCCAAAGTGCCGATTGCATTGCACATGGATCATGGTAAGGATATGGAGCAATTGCGTCGGGGAATAGAACTGGGATTTTCTTCTGTGATGATTGATCATTCGGGTTTAAGTTTTGCAGAGAATGTGCGGGACACCAAGGCGATGGTCGAATTTGCTCATGCCGAAGGAGCGTGGGTGCAAGGTGAGATCGGTCGCATGAGGGGGAGCGAAGATTGGGTCTCGGTAACAGAAGCGGAAACTTTGCTGACAGACCCGGAAGACGCTTTGAAGTTTTATAACGACACTCACGTAGATACTTTGGCCTCTTCTGTCGGAACAATTCACGGCATCATTAAAATGACAGGGAAAGTCACGGCTCACGTAGATGTACCGCGCATTCAAGCCATTCATCAAAAAGTTAATATCCCGTTAGTGTTACACGGGGCTAGCGGTATTCCAGCGGAAACGATTACGCAGGCTATTGCCGCCGGCATAGCTATCATTAATATAGATACTGAGCTGCGCATTGCTTACACTCATGCTCTTCGCAAGTCATTGGCTGATCAGCCGGATGAAGTCGACCCACGTAACATTATGAAACCGGTTATTGAAGGGGTAAAGCAGGCGGCTGGGTTAAAATTACGGCAGTTTGCCACTCGTAACACTTTGCAATAACCTTATTAACAGTTAGTATGTATATTGAGTTTCCCAGACCTAAGATATTAACTCAAAAACCGCTACCATTAAAACAGTCTGGCCAAAATGACCAGTTAAGAAAGGCACTAAAAGATGAACAAAATTAAAGTTGCCATTAATGGGTTTGGTCGGATTGGGCGGCAAGCTTTTAAATTAGCGTTAGAAAAATCTGAACTCGAAGTCGTGGGGATTAACGATTTAACAGATCCCCAAATTTTGGCTCAAATGTTAAAGTTTGATACTAATTACGGTCCTTATCTTCATGAAGTAGCAGCAGATGAAACGCACATTATTATAGATGGCGTGAAGTATCCAGTATCTGCAGAAAAGGATCCGACCCAGTTACCTTGGGGAAAGCTAGAAGTGGATGTGGTTATTGAAAGCACTGGTCGCTTTACCGATACCGCTTCCGCTTCTGCTCATATTACCGCAGGCGCAAAAAAAGTTATTATATCTGCTCCGGCCAAAGACGAAGGGGTTACTAAAACGATAGTGCTTGGGGTAAATGATCATGAATACAACGGAGAAACAGTTATTAGCAACGCCTCTTGCACTACAAATTGCATTGCTCCAGTTGCGGCTGTGCTTCATGCTAAGTTTGGTATTGAGAAAATTATGATGACCACCATTCATAGCTACACAGCGGAGCAGAATTTAGTGGACGGTGTCCCTCCCGGGGGCAAGTCGGGCGACATGCGCCGAGCCCGTGCGGCGGCGGTCAATATTATTCCGACTACTACCGGAGCGGCCATTTCCGCTACTCAGGTTATTCCCGAATTGAAAGGCCTATTTAATGGTTTGTCTTTACGAGTACCGACGCCAGTTGGTAGCTTGTCTGATTTTGCAGTGTTATTGAAAAAAGATGTAACCATTGAAGATGTCAACAACGCTTTCATTGAAGCCAGCAATACCTCTATGTATAGAAACAAATTGGTTACAACCCGCGAACCTTTGGTTTCGTCCGATATTATTGGCAATCCAGCTTCGGCAATTGTTGATTTGTCCTTGACTCAAGTGGTAGATGGAAACTTTGTTAAAGTCATAGCTTGGTATGATAATGAGTTTGGTTACTCTAACCGGTTAGTGGAAGAAGTGATTATGGTGGGCGGAAAATAAACGAATATAAATATAGCTCAGTGAAATTTCTCAATTCAGCATCAATAAAAAATAAAACTGTATTAGTTCGCATAGATGTGAATGAGCCTTTGGACGCTCATCAGCATTTAATAGATGATTTTCGAATACAGGCCATATTACCTACAGTAAAGTTCTTGCACAAAAATGGGTGCAAAGTGATTTTATGCAGTCATTTGGGGAGACCCGACGGTTCTTGGGATAAAACTTTAAGCTTAAAACCGATTGCGGAACGCTTGGCAACGTTACTGGAGCTGAAATTTACCCAGAGCGCCAAGAGCGTCACTAGTTTTCCTGCTGATCACTTGGTGTTTTTCACAGGCAACATTGAAGATGGTCAAACTAAACTGGCCCTGGATAAAGTCTCATGTAAAAATGTAGTGGTATTGGAAAATCTAAGATTTTATAAAGGCGAAGACGAGAATAGCCCATTTTTTGCCAAGCGTCTGGCCGAATTAGCGGATGTCTATGTTAACGATGCCTTTGCTGTTTCCCATCGGGCTAGCGCTTCCGTTTCCGCAATTACGAAATATTTGCCGTCATATGCCGGCCCATTGTTAGAAAAAGAAATTCGAAATTTAGATCGAGTATTGAAAAACCCGGCTCACCCATTTGTGGTAATGATGGGGGGCATCAAAATGGCAGATAAAGCCAAAACCTTGCAAAATCTCGGGAAGCAAGCAGATATAGTGCTATTGGGCGGAGGTTTGGCTAACCTAATACTGAAATCTACGGGCGTCAATATAGGTAAATCATTAGTAGATCTGAATGAAGAAGCTCTGGCAAAGCAATTACTTCAAAATTATAAAGACAAAATTATTTTGCCCAAGGATGCAGTAGTAGCTAACAAAAAAATGACTCCGGCATCAATTCGCGCTACTCCTATTTACGATGTCAAAGATCACGAAGTAATTTTAGATATCGGGCCACAAACTATTTTAGAGTACGCTCGGATTTTGAAAACAGCGAAAACAATCGTTTGGAACGGACCGATGGGTCATTTCGAGGTCAAGCCATTCCATACTGGCACCATGGCCTTAGCGCGCATTATTGGAGCGGTGTCCAGTGGTAGAGCGTTTGGCGTGGTTGGTGGTGGGGAAACAGCGACAGCCATCAGACAGGCTCATCAAGCCAGCTATATAGATCATCTGTCCACTGGGGGTGGGGCTATGCTTGAATACTTGGCGGGTAATAAGCTTCCAGGTCTGGTGGCATTGGGGTAGCCGCTCAATTCCTGTATAATAAAGAAAAGCTCAGGGTTTTAGTAAAGGTGACCGTGGATACTAGAAAATGAAACAAACAAAAATTACAAAAATAGTTGCTCAAGAAATTCTTGATAGCAGGGGCAATCCAACCATTGAGACCACCATTTGGGCCGGGGCTATTTCTGGTTCTGCTTCTGTGCCGAGTGGGGCATCAACCGGCACCCATGAAGCAGTGGAATTACGCGATGGGGACAAACGCCGGTACTTAGGGTTAGGGGTACGCAAAGCTTGCAAGAATGTGACCGGAACAATATTTCATGCGGTTAAAGGGATGGATTGTCGAGATCAACAAAAAATTGATCAGGCAATGTTGGCACTGGACGGAACTATTAATAAATCCAAACTCGGTGCAAATGCGATTTTGTCCGTATCTCTTGCCGCTATGAGGCTATCGGCTGAGATGCAACAAAAACCATTATATAAAACAATTGCTCAGCATTATAATTATAAACCGCGGGCTTTGCCCGTGCCGTTATTCAATGTGATAAACGGTGGGGTACATGCTGACTCCGGTCTTGATATTCAAGAATATTTTTTAATTCCTCAACGCGGTACATTTGCTGAACGCTTGCGGCAAGGGTCAGAAGTTTATCATACGTTAAAGAAAATTTTAGCCAGCGATGGCTACAGTGTTGGCTTAGGTGATGAGGGAGGTTTTGCTCCCCATTTGGGTGCTAATGAGCAAGCGCTGAAGTATTTGAGCCGAGCAATTAAACAAGCTGGTTATAAAGTAAAGACAGATTTTCGATTAGGCATAGATGCAGCGGCCAGTGAGTTTTTTAACTCCGAACGTGAAGTTTATAAAATGAAAGCTAGCCGATTGAATTACAAACCGGCCAGTATATATAAGCTCTACCAGAAATGGGTGAAAGACTACGGTTTGCAAATCATTGAAGATGGATGTGCGGAAGAAGATTTTCTAGGGTGGCAGTTGTTGACGAAGCACTTGGGTAAACAAACCTTGTTGGTGGGGGACGACCTGTTTGTGACCGACACAGCTCGGATTCAAAACGGTGTTATTAATGGGATTGCCAATGCCGCATTAATTAAAGTTAACCAAATCGGAACACTGACCGAAACTATCGCCGCTATAAAAATGGCTCAATCCAACAATTACGAAATTGTGATATCTCATCGTAGTGGGGAAACCACTGACAGTTTCATTGCAGATCTCGCGGTCGCCGTGAATGCCAAGTATATCAAAGCGGGGGCACCGGCACGAGGGGAGCGATTAGCAAAATATAATCGATTAGTAGAAATTGAACAAAATCTTTAATGCATTCTAAAGCATACAAAAAAGTCGTTCTCGTAGTATTAGATGGCTTTGGCATTGCAACTTCTAGTCATGGTAATGCTATTTCTTTGGCTCATGCTGAAGCGCTAGATTTTATTGTAGGTCATTTCCCCAGCCTCTCTCTGCAAGCTTCAGGCCCACTAGTTGGCTTACCTTGGGGAGAAATGGGTAACTCTGAGGTCGGCCATTTAAATATTGGAGCCGGTCGGATTGTAGGCCAAGATTTACCTCGGATTAATTCGGATATTCAATCGGGTGCGTTTTTCAAAAATCCGGCATTTTTGGCGGCCTGCCAACATGCTAAAGATAATAACTCCAAGCTCCATCTCATTGGCTTGGTCAGTAGTGGTGGGGTTCATAGTTCGGATGAACATTTGTACGCACTGTTAGGCTTAGCGGTGCAGGAGGGAGTAAAAGAAGTGTACATTCATATGTTTACTGACGGTCGTGATACTGGCGAAAAGGTGGCCCTGGAAGCGATTCAAAAACTAAAAATGAAGATTAAAGAAATTGGGGTTGGCAAGATTGCCACTATTACCGGAAGGTTCTATGGAATGGACCGAGGACGCCATTGGGATCAAACTGAGATGACCTTTCAAGCAATGGTAAATGGGATTGGGGCATCATCGTATACTCCGGAAGATTGCATACTCGATAGTTACAATCAAGGAGTGTTTGATGAGATGATCAGGCCAACTGTGATAGTAGAAAACGTAGAAAATAGTAGCGAGCTTCGCCCAGTAGCGAAAATTTGTGAGAATGATGCTGTGATATTTTTCAATTTTCGATCGGACAGAGCCTTACAGCTAACCCAGGCATTTGTTTTACCAGATGTAATGGACATTGAAAGTAAACACAAAGTTTTGAATAATTTGTATTTTGTTACAATGACTGAATACTTTTTTGGATTGCCTGTGCATGTAGCTTTTCCTTTGGAAAGTCTGCAAAATAATTTGGGAGAAGTGGTTGCAGACAATAAATTAACTCAGTTCCATATTGCCGAAAGTGAAAAGTACGCTCATGTAACGTCGTTTTTTAATGGTGGGGCTAATGTGCAATTTCCTGGAGAAGAGCGGGTGATTGTAAAAAGTCCCAACAATGCCAATAACTATGTAGACCATCCGGAAATGTCGGGTATGGAATTAACAGATATTCTCATAGACAGGATTTCCAAAACAGAGACTAACTTTTTTATCGCGAACTATGCCAATCCGGACATGGTGGGACATACTGGTAATCTGGATGCTGCTATTAAAGCAGTAAAATATGTCGACCGTTTCTTAGAAAAAATTATGGAAGCTACATTGTTGGCTGACGGAGCGTTGCTCATTACTGCTGACCATGGCAACATTGAGCAAATGTTAAATTTAAAAAGTGGTGAGATAGATAAAGACCATACTACTAACCCGGTGCCTTTTTTAATCGTTGCCAACGAGTTTCGATTTAAGGAGCCAAAGACGAGAAATTATTTATCCTTATCTGCCCGTACCCCAGACGGGGTAATTTCCGATGTCGCCCCTACAGTACTAGCTTTATTCGGTATTGCCAAGCCTCTCGAAATGAAAGGCATTAATCTCCTGGATATATTGGGATCTGACAACGTTTAGAAAGATTTTTGCGCCGTGGTGACCCCTGTGCTACTATAAATTCCATGAGTAAACAGTGGAAAATTGCCACCGAAGCCCCGCAAGATTTGCAGAACGCTTTTCCCGAATTAAACCGGGTTGTTCTGCAATTACTCTATAATAGAGGAATAACAGAACCGGCCGTAATTGAAAATTTTCTCTCTCCAGAATATAAAAATTTATACGACCCATTCCTGTTTCAGGATATGGAAAAGGCCGTTGAGCGAATTTGGTTGGCCATTCAAAACGACGAAAAAATTGTCGTCTATGGAGATTATGACGCCGATGGCGTAACTGCCAGCGCGGTTCTAATGCAGACCTTTCGGTTCTTAGATGTGCCGGCAATAAACTACATTCCGGAACGATTTACCGAAGGATATGGATTAAATGTGGAAGCGTTTGAAAAATTTAAAGCCGAAGATATTACGCTGGTGATAAGCGTGGACTGCGGCACTAATTCTATTGATGTGGCAAATTATTGCCGCGATAATGGGATTGATTTAATTATTACCGATCATCACGAAATTACTGGACAAACACCGGAAGCACTTGCCTTGATCAATCCTAAAAATGTGGCCGATATGTATCCGGACGATCAAATAACCGGAGTAGGTGTGGCTTATAAAGTGGCCAAAGCATTATTGAGCGATCGCATTCGAGTGACTGGCCAACTACAAATTCATGAAGATGAATATAGAGGGGAATGGGATAAGTGGCTTCTAGATTTAGTGGCTATTGGTACTGTGGCCGATTGCCATTCGTTATTCGGCGAGAATCGAATCTTAGTAAAATTTGGGTTGAAGGTTTTGGCAAAAACTAAGTGGCTGGGTCTCAAGCAATTAATGGAGAATGCTAACATAGATGTGGTAGCAACGCCGCCTGATAGTCGCACATTAGGTTTTACTATTGCCCCACGAATTAATGCAGCCGGCCGACTGGAACATGCTAACATTGCGTTAGACTTACTACTGGCCACAGATTTTGCTGAAGCCATTACGCTATCGAATCGACTGGAAGAAATAAATCGACGACGCCAAGATATGACAGGGCGAATTGTTTCGCAAGCCAAGGAACAGGCTGAGTTAATTATTGACCGCTTAATTATTATGGTATCGCACGAAGACTGGCCAAAAGGCCTAGTCGGTCTAGTTGCTGGGAAGCTTGCCGAAAGCTATAAAAAACCGGTCATAGTCTTATCAAAAGGCGACAATGAGTCTACTGGATCAGGACGGACTAGCGGCAATTTTGATTTAGTTGATTGTTTGAAGTCGGCTTCTGAGCACATTATAAAATTTGGCGGCCACAAACAAGCTGCTGGTCTATCTGTGGCTAATGCCAAATTAGACGCATTTTATGAATCTATTTTGAAATATGCTCAGGAGCACCCAACTGAGCCACAAGAGACAACTTTGAATTTAGAAGCGCGTTTAACCGAGCAAGATTTAACTTTAGATACATTTGATGAAATCGCTAAACTAGAACCATTCGGTGTCGGTAATATAAAACCAATATTTGCTTTGATCAATGCGAAAGTGCAAAATTTCAAATTAGTGGGGTCTACCCAAGCGCATTTGCAAATGCAATTAGTAGTGGGGGATAAAGCTATCGATTGCATTGGTTTTAGTATGGCTCGCATGGCGGCCGATTTAGAGCCTAGTGCTACCATAGACGCGGCCGGGGAATTAATTGCTGATTCCTGGAACGGGGTCAAAAGATTAAAATTTAAATTAATAAGTATTAAAAAACATGTCAGCGATGCCATCATCCCAGAATAATTTGACTACTATTTACTTAGTGCGTCACGGAGAAACCCACGCCAATGTCGATAAAATTATTGACGGCCAAAGTGTCAATGCACCGCTCAACGCGAACGGAGAAACTCAAGCTGCTACATTGGCGGCTCATTTGGAGGATGTTCAATTTGATGCAGCTTTTTCTTCCGATTTACTTCGCGCAAAGCGCACGGCTGAAGTGGTAGTTATGCAAAAACAACTGGCTCTAAATACTACGGAGTTACTGCGCGAGCGCAATTTTGCTCATCAAGAAGGGATTACTTACGATATGTTTGAGGCGAGCAATAAAGATATATTAGCAAAACTACAAACGCTATCATTGGAAGAATACCTTAAGACCCCTTTGTCTGCCGGGGTTGAAACATCTGCGGAAATGTTTATGCGGTTTCAAGTATTTTTACGGGAAGTGGCCGTGACATACGCGAGACAAACAGTATTAGTAGTCAGTCATGGGGGGATGTTAAATACTGTGCTCCAGCATATTGGTTGGGCGGACCATATTAACTTGCCGCATTATGCGGTTGAGAATACGGCGTATGCAGTCATTAAAACAGATGGAGTAGAATTTGAAGTGGCACAGACAAAAGGTATTAATAAAATCGAAAATGTCTAAAACAGTTGTGATCAATACAGATGGTGGCGCTCGCGGTAATCCCGGTCCGGCGGGCATTGGAGTTGTAATAAAAACGGAGGGCGGAGAAATTGTCTATCAACACGGCGGTTACGTGGGAGAAACTACTAATAACGTGGCGGAATATAAAGCGTTAATCAAAGCATTAGAAATTGCTCATGAAATGGGCGCGACGACAACAAAGATAAACATGGACTCGGAGCTTATCGTCAAACAAATGTTAGGACAATACAAAATAAAAGAACCAACGCTACAAGGGTTGGCCAGAGAAGTATTCGAGTTACTCAAACATTTTCAAATTTATAGTTTCACTCATGTTCGTCGTGAATATAACAAAGAAGCGGATGCTATGGTTAATCAAGCAATAGACGCGCATTTACGGGGAGTTTGAATTTACTCCAAACTGGATTTAACGAAATGTAATTTGTTGAAGTTTGTTGCCGTCGAGGACAAGAACAAATTTGCCATTGGCGCCCACAGTCAGCCGCGAAACCCGAGCAAATTTGGCCAGGTCGTAATTGTTTTGATGATCTAAAGCATCTAATTCAATTGCGCGGATGGTATTGTTTTGGATATATACAGCGTAACCAATGGTGCTGATAACTGCCGGGTAACTAATATCCTGGACGCTTCGGGTAATCAATGAGCTGTTGTTGCCATTGAAATTGTACAGTTGTAGTTCGTTCGCCGTGCGAAAAGCCAAAGTACGAGTCAGGGGATCAAAGAACACTTCTTTGATATCTTGAGAAATTAGTTGAAGCGATGCATTGACTCGATACAAAGTGTTATTAGTTAGAAAAGCAATATCTTTGTTGCTGGTTATAAACAATTGAGGATTGGTTGTGCTGTCGAGCCCAGTGTCTAGCAATTTCTGGTTGTTGTTAGTTACGGTACCCGATAATGTGGCAACGTGTAATGTCGCGTCTTGTAAATAATAGAGCAAGCCGTCAGCAAGCTTAAATGTATTAACACGATCGAGAAGGGGACTGTTTTTCGCTGTGCTAGGATCGTATGAGACTAATTGATTACCGGGATTGATGAATAGTATTAAGTCGTCATTGGTTAATGTGAGATCGCGCCCGGTTTTTAATTGAGCAGTAATATCCGTAATTTTCTGATCAGCTATTGTAACCAGTACAATTTTGGACGGGCCGGATAAAATAACATAATCATTGTTACCACCCACAGTTATGTGGTCAAGACCTGTCGGTATTGAGATAGTAGTTTGGTTTGAAAAATCGCTCCCACGATCGATTACAAGATTAAGGGGAGTAATGTATGTGAGATAATCAGAAGTTTGGGCAAAGTCAATTACATCTGTGCCTAAGGTGGTAATGCCGGGATGTTGTTTGATCAAGTAAATTTTATCCAGTGATCCAGCTAGGATAGTGGCTTTGCTTGCTTTAATATCAATCCGCTTGCTCCAATCGTAATAACCGTCCTTGCGCAGCGTAACTACGTATTCTTTTGGTTGCAGAAATCGAATGTTTGCCGCCGTCGTGCCAACGTGTTTACCGTCCAATAAAATTTCGGCTTTAGACGGATCACTTTTAATAGAGATGATTCCGGTTCTAATATATTTAGAGTTGTGCCAATCGTAGCTAACACCACTGACAAATAATACAACCAGCGGGCCCAACACTAAAAATACGGCCAGCCCCAGGATTATAAATAGGTAACGAGTCTGTCTTTTCATAGATAATATTGGTATTTTAGCTCATTTTGGAGATAGATACAATGATAACAGTCATATCGACACCCTCGTAACCGTACCCGAAATGAGCTATAATACCTCTACTATGTTTCAAAATAAACTCGGAATTGACCTAGGAACTGCTAATACATTGGTTCATTTGCCTAAAAAAGGGATCGTGATTAACGAGCCAACGGTGGTTGCAATTTCCATTGATGATAATAAAGTTTTAGCCGTCGGCCAGGAAGCGAAGGAAATGCTCGGCCGTACTCCCGAAACGATAGTCGCCAGTCGTCCCATGAGGGACGGCGTTATTGCAGATTATCGTGTCACGGAAGCTATGCTCCGCTATTTTATTAATAAAGCATTGGGCAATGTGCGATTCTTTCGACCGGAAGTCATGATTTCCGTTCCCGGCGGTATTACTTCCACTGAACGTCGCGCTGTAATAGATGCTGCTGTCGCTGCTGGTGCTAAGTCGGCTTTCGTTATCAAAGAAACGGTGGCTGCCGCGATTGGTGCCGGCATTCCCATTTCTTCTGCCAGCGGCAATTTAATTATTGATATGGGCGGCGGTACTACGGACGTTGCGGTGTTATCCTTGGGCGGGATTGTCAATGCTACTTCGGTGCGCGTCGCCGGTAACCGGATTGATCAAGCTATTATCGAATACGTACGCAAGCGCCACTCATTGGCTATTGGAGACCGTACGGCGGAAGAAATTAAAATTACTATTGGTAGCGCTATTGCTTTACCCGAAGAAGAGATTATGGAGATTAAGGGACGGGATATGATTAGTGGTTTGCCCAAACCCGTTACTATTTCTACCAATCAAGTTGTGGAAGCAATTCAGGAGGAGCTAAAGGAAATTATCAAAGCAGTCAAAGTGGTATTGCAAGAAACCCCACCCGAACTGGCCAGTGACATTATAGACAAGGGGATGGTCATGACCGGAGGGACCGCACAGCTTCGCAATCTCGACGTGTTTATTTCTCAGCACGTTGGCGTTCCCTGTTATTTAGCCGATGAGCCTTTGTTGTGCGTGGCTAAAGGCACTGGCGTAGCTTTGGATAACCTAGATAGCTACAAGAAGAGCATTCTGAGTATAAGGTAGAGATATCTGCCTACAAGTTTTCGTCGTTGTCCTCGACAGCTGCGCTGTCTGCGGATTACTCCTCAAGCTGTAGGCAGATACAGCACTTATACCCACGCTAGACCTATAATGTACATAGGTATTACTGGTAATGATACGAAATGTGTTGTATAATACAGTTACATATAAAAATAATTCTCAGAAACAAAAAATGGACAATCAGCAACCACAGCCCCGCCATGCGGCAAAATCGTTTTATCTTTTCATGTGCGCTATTTTAGGAGCATTGTTATTTTCTGTACTCCAACGGGCGCTGACTTTAATATATTTGCTACTGCTCAATAGCGATTCAGCTCGCTTTAGTTTTGGGCTGAGCGATGATACATTGATAATTATCAATTATTCGACCTTGATCATGGCCATCATTTTTGGGTTTTGGTACGGGATTTGGCTAGGGTTGTATTGGTACAAAGTAGTCTACGAAGATGGCCATGGTGGGTTATTCCATGGTTTTAAAGGTCACTGGTTGCACCAGGAAGGCATTAAATCTAAGCCAGGGGCTAGTAGTAGCCCAATTCAGCCTATGACTAAAACTAAGCCCAATATAGTGACTGCACCAGTAGTTACGGCTGCACCAGCGCCGCAATCGAAAACTATTAAGCCAGTAGCTCGGACCAGTAGCGATCCTCGTGATCCGTTAGGGGCTTGGGATCTAGATGACCTGATGAACGAAAAAACTGTCATTGGTTCCAACAAAGTAATAAAGGTTACTACTAAATCCAAAGTGATGACTAAACCCCGAAATCGTACTGGTGCGGTGGTGGCTTCATCGACAAAAGCGGTGACTAAGCGGCGGACTGCAAAAAAAGTTGTGACTAAATTAAAAGCGGTGTAAATTTATGCATCCGAGTAAATTTTTTGCTCTGACTGGGCTGGGAATATTCCTGATAACTTTAATTAAGCTTATCTTTTTTCAACAGCTGAATATAGACAGCATCTATGTTGTTTATATTATGTGGCTGGCTATTGCTATTGTCACAATTGCATTCACTCGTAGGTTTGGGGTTATCAATTATTTAGAGGCGTTAGTAATAATTGTTACCTGGGTGGGCGCATCCTTATTTTTTGATGTTATTTTTCTCACCCCGTTTACAACATTTGTTATTTATTATCGTTGGTATTTCTGGGTAACCTACCCGGTAATGGCATTAGCTGTATTTCTTTTTCATAAGAAACGACATGTAGAAATTCGGAGATCGAAGCAGGCCATAAAATAAATTGAATTAAAAATGAGAAAAAGCCGCAGAGAATAGATCGAGGATGTGATCTTCTGCGGCTTTGAGATTGGCGGGACTTGTGATAAGAGTGTTCTCAGAGAGTCTGGGAACGTTTGGCGGAGGGTGATTTCTTCACTACTTTAGCTGGACTGGGCCGGAACAGGGCAGCAGCATTAAAGTCTACCGGAGTGGTATTTATTTTAGCTGCGACGCTCGGCGGTAAGCCAACTAAGTAATGCCTGATTAAATCGGTATACAAATACATAGTCGGGATTGGGTCATTCATAGTTAGTATTATGTCCCGATACTGTTGCTCTTTTTGGAAATCACGCGAAGCGTATCCTTGAGCTCCTTGCAGAGTCACCGTTAGGTAGGAACCGCGAATGCGGTCCAGGCAAAACACCGATATTTTGTCGATACCCTTTTCGTGACCTACCAGAATTTGGAACCTTTGCTCCGCTGTCACAAGGGAATACTGAGATTCCCAGCCGTTTTCAACATCAGCTTTGAGAGCCGGCGCCGATGTCCATTGAGGAGCCTGTGCCTGAGTGTTATCCGCCATTAGCGCAGCAAACCCAAGCGATACTAATATTATCAAAACAAGTCTGTTCATAGTGTCTCCTTGACGTTTTCGCTTTTTGGTTTTTAGGCGGCCTATTTGTAAGGCTTCTTACTCGCACCGTATCATAAAAGTTCTGGTTTGTCAAGCTCGCCGTGCTGGATTCTACTCCCAAGTGCAACATAACTAAAAAGACACCTCTGTATTCGGTACAATGATGGTACGAGCCAATCATTAACCAAACAGCAAAGATGCCATATACACATATTAACGGAGAGCAAAGAACTGAGCTAGGAG
>JBBRMG010000013.1:0-30907 GCA_038230955.1 Candidatus Doudnaibacteriota bacterium
CCTTGAGCAGATGCAGAGTCAGGGATAACAACTGCCAAACCTAAAGCTAGTAGGCTAGTGAATATCAAACCAGCAGACCATAGCATCAACTTATTTACTAGACTTTTTTGTTTCACTCTGAGTGTTGAGGTTATTTATGACCCCCTTATTATACCACGCTAATAGAAGATATTGGCCACCGCTTTGATAATAGCAAAAGCGAGGAGCGCAACCGCCAAGCCAGCAATTGCCCAAGTAATAGTTTTCTTACCAGCGGTGACGGCTTCTTGTGACCCTTGCGAAAAAGCCAGACGAAAACCGCCCACAATAATAAATATTATAGATACTGTCGCAATTAAACTGAATAGGACATTTACTATCCGCTGAATTAACGCAAACGGCTCATCCCTCACCGCGGGGGTAAATCCAATGACGTCTTTTTTGAGATCCACTAGCGGAGTCTTGGTGGTATCGACAGGAGGTTTATCCGGAGGTTCTGTGCCATTCTTGGCCTCCGATATTGTAATTTCCGCAGGCGCACCAATTTGTTCTAGTGTTGGATTCTTGCTATAAGGGGTTACGCGAATTGTATATTGAGTTCCTTTAATATAACCTTGGCAAAGTTTTCTTGTACTCTTACCATTATCAAACTTTAATCCATCAATGCCGCATTCTACCTGATAACTACCAAGTGCAGGATCACCTGATTCTGGTTTAAAGGTCCATGTAACCGATTTATCAAAATTACCAGTCTTGGAGCCAGCTACAGTTGTAGCTTTGAGACTAAAAATGCGGGAACCGGCTGTAGTTGGGGGGACAGAACCGCCACCTGCTTTAATATTAACAGTAACCTTAACGGGTTCACCCATTTGATTATAATATAGGCCATTTCCCTGACCACATGGGGTTGGGTCAGAATACACTTCAATATTATAAGTCCCTTCAGTACCATATATTGCAGTGCTATATGATTGGGTTTTGCTTACAGGATAAGTACGTAGTGTATTATTGATGCATATTCCCGCACCAGGCCGAGTCTCTTTAGGATTCACATGGATATACAATGACTCTCCGGGGCATGCTTCTGTAGGTGATGTTGCATCATAAATAACAGTATAGTTTACTGAGCCACCCGGTTCAATCGTAGTTTCGCTTTTGTTGCCATCTAAGAAAACTCTTTTGCATCCCGTCGTGGCTAATGCCACGCTTGGAAATTCAATCATACTAAACGAGATTACAAAAAATGACGCGACTATAATTGCTATAATAATTTTTTTCATCATGATACTAATTCCTTACTACGGTTAAGGTCCCCGCTTGACTAGCCGCTTGGTTAACAGCATCAGGTGGCCGCATTCCGCGTAAAATAACGTTATCTATCATCTTAGAGAAAATGTCGTCCTGTCTAACTTGGTCAGGATTGTAAAAAGATTTAGCGGTTAAGTTAGCGTTGGCGAACACCCCAATTTTTGGATCTGATATTTGCAGCTCAATCAAATCGCGACGAGACGAAGGTTGCTTGTTTTGAGCATAATATTTATCTAAGCTATCCCTGCTAGTAATAAACTTTAGGAAATCCCAAGCGACGTCCGAGTTCTTGCTTTGTTTGTTTACCACTTCCCCAAAATAGTTAGAATAGTTTATAGCAGTGTCATCTAAATTAGCTTGTGGTACTGGCGCCACACCAAAATTTAAGTTAGGCGACTTGGCTACAATTAAATTCCGAGCGTACCCATAACTATAAAGCATAGCGGCGCGACCATTAGAGAAAGCATCGATAGAATAATCACTCCGCTCGTTCCAAGTATAATTAGCGCTATTAGGATTAGAAAACGATGTGTAAAACTCAAGAGCATCCGCACCGGCAGCCAGGTTGTTGCCGCTCTTAACTATTCCTTGATTAAAAGTTGGGCTTTGGCCGTCTGCAGACCATGGTTGTACTCCGTTTTGAAGCATCAACAAATAAACAATGTCGGAAGCGCGATTTACGTTTGAGTTAGTGCCAATGGCGACGCCGCTACGAGTAAAGTATCCCGTTTGGTCCTGCCTGCTAATTCTTCGCACGTCACTGGCTAAGTCAGCCCAAGTTTTGGGAGGCGTAGCAATGCCAGCCGTGCCTAACAAGTCTTTGTTGTAGTACAAAGCCAAGGAATCCACTGTCATAGCGGTGCCATAAACTTTTTGGTCCTTCGTGAAATCTTGAACCATTACATCAACAAAAGTATCTTCATAATCTTTAAACTTAAAAGTCTTGTCAGGAGCGGGAGTAGTTTTATCAATATATTTTGGCAGCCATGTATTGTTGATAGAAAAGATGTCGGGTCCATTGCCCGCAGCAAGTGCATTTAGAAGATCAGACTCATAAGTCTCAATGTTTTTTTGTGTGAAATCAAATTGAACATTCGGATGCTTCGCTTGGTACGCACTAAAAAATGGCTGGAGGGCACCCGTATTAACAAAAGGCTCCCACACTTTTAATACCACAGGGCCTTTGTGAACAGTGGGCTTGCCGCAACTAACAGCCAATATAGATATAATAGCAACCAATATTGTAATTTTTCTAACTTGCAGTTTTTGTATCATTTTAGTTTTTTTAGTCTGCCTATATTATATCACAAAGACATTGTTTGTACTCGATACTGCAGAGCTTCCGCAATGTGCTCACTTGTTACCTGTTCCGACTGTGCTAAATCTGCAATTGTGCGAGCAACTTTCAGCACGCGGTGAATACTGCGGCCTGACAATCGATACTTATTCACCACTTGACTGAGTAACGTTTCACATAACTGACTCAGGTGACAATGCTGGGCCAAATCTGCGGCATTCATTTCACTATTTGTTTTGTCTGTGCCTAGCCGCCTATGTTGTTGCGCTCGTGCTGAAATAACCCGCAAACGAATTTCGGCTGTGGTTTCGTGGCCGCTACCACTCATTTTTTCATAGCTTATTTTCAACACGGGTACTCGCAAATCAACCCTATCCAATAAGGGACCAGATAATTTTTTCTGATACTCCTGAATTTTTCCCGGACTACAATCGCAATGATTTTCCACATCACCATAGTAACCGCAAGGGCACGGGTTGTAAGCGGCGATTAAAATAAAATTGGCTGGGAAAACGATTGACTGCCCATGCCTCACCACAGTTATTGTTCGATCTTCCAAAGGTTGTCGCAACGCTTCCAGTACATTTCGCTTAAACTCTGGCAGTTCGTCTAAAAATAAAACCCCCCTATGAGCCAATGTAATTTCTCCAGGTTTAGGAATAGATCCTCCACCTACTATGGAATTAACGGAGGCTGTATGATGGGGGGCGCGAAAAGGCCGGGCTGTAACAAACGCATTACTAGACAACCCAGCGACGCCATAAATTGTTGTTAGCTCTAGACATTCGGCCACACTCAGAGCGGGCAAAATGCCGGCGGCGGCACGCGCTAACATTGTTTTACCAGTGCCCGGCGGTCCATAAAACAATAGATTATGATTACCAGCAATCGCTATTTCTAATGCCCTTTTTGCCCCTTCTTGACCTTTGATATCAATAAAATCTAGAGACTGATCCACATTTTTTAAAATGTTCGCAACGTCAGTAAAAGGATGAGCAGTTAATACATTAACACCCGTTAGATGATCAACAATTTCCTTTAGACTACTAACTGCATACACAGTCACAGCGGTTACGGCAGCCACTTCCCTAGCATTAAGTTTTGGTACAAACAATTCTACTATACCGCTCTGTTTCGCCGCTCGCGCCATAGCGAGCACTCCGTAAGTCGATCGCACCTGTCCGTCTAGTGATAATTCACCAATGAACAATTTTTGCTCGACTGAAAATTGCACCTGACCCGAAGCCAGCAAAATTGCCATTGCCACGGGCACGTCATAATGACTACCGGCTTTAGGTAAGTGTGCGGGTGCCAAATTAACAGCCACGCGAGTATAGGGATACTTAAATCCAGAATTTTTGAGCGCCGACTTCACTCGCTCTCGACTTTCCTGTACCGCAGTTCCAGGAAGCCCCACCATTATGGTTGTAGGTAGTCCATTGGTAATATCGGCCTCCACTTCTATGAGTGAAGCCGTTAATCCAACAGTGGCAGCAGTCATGACTTTAGCTATCATTCACTGAACTTACCACATCATGGATGAAATTTCGTTTAAGATTTCTTCAAGTAAAAATTACCAAATAGTAAAATAGCTACGCCTCCTAGTATAAAAAAGTCAGCAAGGTTTAAGATTCCGCCTAACAAGGGGATAAAATCTTTTACGCGGCCATTAATAAGACGTTCAACTATATTAGATATGCTGCCAGCCAAGACCATGGTCCAGGCGACTCTCTCTCGGTCATTTAGCCGAACGTAAGTGCGCGCTACATAATAGATTATTCCTGCTTCAATTAAAACGTACAAGCTGTACATAAAAAATTTCGGTACCGGTAAACTAAAGGCAAATTGATCGTTTAAAAAGATCGGCCAACCTAAATGAGTGGCTGCATATTTTGTTAGTTGGTCAACTGCGATTAAAACAATCCCGAAGACAACATAAAAATAATTACTTCGCATACTCAATTTTTTATATTGCTTTATCAGCCCAAGGCATAGCGCGCAATCGTGCTTCTCCAATCTCTGTACCAGACTCATCAGTGCCGTAAGTACCCTGATCAATTTTGACTAGGGCCATTTCTACTTTTTCCAAATCCATCTTTATGCGAGCAATGAGATCCTGACTAACTTCATCATTTTCTACTTCCTGTGCATTTTCATCATAATCATCACCGACTTCTTCATGAGGTTTTAATCCTGCCAATTCAGTGACAAACTTGGTCTTTTGCTCTTCCAGCTTCTGCTTCATCTCGTTTATAAAATCTTGTGACAACATACAAGTAAAGGTTAATGATTATGTTTAGCGATAATAATTTGGGTGCTGTTACTTACTCCTGAGGAGTACTCCGCAGACAGCGTAGCTGTCGAGGACAACGACGAAGGGCGTAAATAGCAATACTAACAGTAGTATAACTAAAAATGAATATAAACAAAAAGCACCTCATACTCGAGGCCATGATGAAATGTAACCTTGATGAGGTGCTTGCTCGAAGCTTTGAGCTAGTCACCGTCCCAGATGCAGAGTCTAAATGCTTTAGACTCTAGACCTGAGACAGTTGCTAACATTTTCGTCAGCTTCAAGAAGTGTTCGTATCCCAATCAAATAGCAAACTGCACTCCGAACTTCCCTTATGGTCATCTCTGACCTTAAAACTCTTGTTCTTTTGTTTTTGTTTTTGAAACCTATTTTTGTTTTAGAACCTACATTTTATTTTTGTTTTGCAAACAGCCTAGATTGGATAGGCTATGACGGAAAGTTCAAAGGAAAGCTAGGCTCATAAGCTTAGGAGCACAGATTTCCTTAGTCCAGTTTTTATTTTGATTTCAAGGTGCGACTGCCGTATCAATAAATTAATAATAGCTTTTATTTGCTTTTTTGTCAATTATGCGGGCTAATATGATGTCTTTTATCCCTTATTTAAGGTGGATTTTTGCTTGTTCAACTCATTTTTTCATCATTTTTTCCTAATATACGTTTCATATGACCTGTGGATAACTTGTTAGTTTCCTGTGGTGTACGCACTTTTCTCTTTTAAATGAGGGATTTCTTTCAAATATTGCTCCCAATTCTCACCCCAACTATTGTCAAAATCTGTGGAAAATAAGTACAAATGACTGAATGGGGTTCCCCAGACCGAATGCATTAATTGATAAAAACGCTGTCGATTTTGCAATTTCATAAATTCTGGAAATTCCTTAATCCAGTACTCAGCCAGAGCCTTGGTGTAAGGATGTTTAGCATTAACCTCCGGAAGGCCACTAATGACTACTGTTTTGGGTTTTAGTATGGTTTGCTGACGAACCAAGAAATCTGGGGTGGCTAGCAGAATGCTAGCTTTATTGATGGCAAAATTTCGCAATATCTTATTGCTACCCCCCGAATACCCCTGAGCAAATACCCGGCCTTCATTTTTCAAAGCATTGTAGTGAGCATCATAAAACAATTTCACTGCACTGGGTGACTGAAACAATACAACTGCCGGTAGTTGACTGGCTTTGAGACAGTCCAAGATATCGCTATCACTTGGCGCATGAGACACAACCGATAACTCAATTTGGGCCGCCTTTTCATTTAAATCTAACCCTCTGGTTTCATTCAATGATGGCTGAGACAAACCTAATCTTTCCAACATATAGCCCATAACTTTTTGATCAGTCTGACTGTTAATCAACACAGGCGCTTGATATGGGCTAAATAAAGCCTGTACTTGGCCCTTAATATGCAGAGGCTGATTAAAGAACACTGAATTAGTTTCATGCACTTCAATCCATTTAACTCGATCAGGCTGGGCATCAAAAAACATCTTTAACAAACGGCCGAAGTTTGGTAAATCAACCCCGCTGGAGACGCTATTGGCAATTTTATCAAACCGATCGCTCAAATTGCTTGCTGCTTGGCTTAGTCGGCTGAATACCAGCGGATTATTACTGAGCTGTTCATAGCTGATGTATGTAAACCCACTAAAATGCCGGGTTAATAACATATTAACTAACGCAAAATATAAGTCGACAGCGGCTAGTCCCTCTAACACAATGCTCTTGTGCTCTCGCTGTCCCCAATCAGTTTCAGGATTATATATTGCTTTGAGTAAATACAAAGCTCGGTTCCATGTTAATCGACTTTCATTACCCGCATTCAACCATTGTTCAAATTGGTCAGTGGTCCAAAGCACAGGAATACGTGTTTGATAATAGCTCTGTTCCGATAACCGCTTAAAAGTAGAATAATCACAGGCTAGTAACCCTTCGTGATCTTTTTCTTGCATTGGCTGGCCCGTAACCATTGAGCGGAATTGTTCACCAAAAAAAGAAAAATTCAAGTCGACCATAGCCTCAGTCTGCCAGTTAGTATGCAACCAGACCAAAGCTTTTAAACAAAAAATTATTTCTTCGGGTGTGGCTGCTCCTGCAATAAACTGATTTAATTTATCCGCACTAAATAAGTCTTCCGGGCTGAATACCCCTTTGGCTAATCCTTGTCGCCACAATGAGATGACCATCTGTTTATCTGGAACAATAAGTAAATACTGGTCTGAGCCCTCAAACATATGAGCAGCTACTTCAGCATTTCGTTGTCCTAATGGTTGCACTATCACACTACCGGGTTTCGGCATAAGATTAGAGACTGTGGCTGAATGGGCAGTTGTGGATACTGCCTTCTCGAGCAAATTTTTTTTCTCCAATCCAAATTCGAACGGATATTGCATAAGCTCAACCCACGTAAACTGATGACGAGAAGTTAACTCTCCCATTCTTTGCTTCAACTCGTCTGAAAAACCACTATATATTGACAAAAACCGCTCTAACACCGTAATTACAGCTTTGGCATCGGCCAATGCTCTATGAGCCTCTGGATGAGAGACACTAAAATAATGCATCAGGTTTTCCAAGTTATAGCTATGGTGAGTGGGGAGCAAGAACTGAACTAAATCTAAGGTATCCACAGTTAGCCCACTTAACTTAAATCCAAACGCTTCCAAAAATCGCGCATCTACCGCTATGTTATGACCCACCAAAACTGCATCGCCAATTTTTTCTTGAATAAATTCTCGGCATTCATTTAAAGTAGGTGCTGCTGCTAATTCTTCTCGAGAAATCCCAGTCAACCCCAAAATCTTCGGGTGCACCTCTCCTTGAGGTCGAAATACTTGCGAATATGTTTCCGTAACCACCAACCCATTTTTTGTAGGGTTAAAAAAAGCAAATCCTAGTTCAAGGATTTCATTCTTTAACGGGTCAAAGCCAGAAAGCTCTAGGTCGAGGCTACAGTATTTCATAAAGCTATTGTAACCGAAAAACATAATAGGCACTACTCCCTCCCCATCAGTCGCTTATGCTCCAATGATGTGTCGGCAGTAGTGCCTATTATTACATAGCTATAATACAATTATTCTTCATCTGCATCTTCAGCTGGCTCAACCTTATTCGGCAGGGCTTCCCCTAATTTTATTTTATCTCTCAACGCTTGATCGATTTGAGTAAACACTTCCTGATTTTCTTTTAAAAATACTTTTGCCGCTTCCCGACCGACACCGAGCTTAACTTTTTCATAAGAATAAGTGTTACCACTTTTTTCTATAACGCCCATAACAAGACCTGTGTCTAATAAATCACCTGTGGCAGAAATGCCTTCGTTATACATAATGTCAAATTCAGCAATCTTGAAAGGAGCAGCTACCTTATTCTTTACCACTTTTACTTTTGTGCGATTCCCCACAACTTTATCACCGTTTTTTATTTGGGCGGTGCGACGGACTTCTATGCGAATAGAGGAATAAAATTTTAGTGCGTTGCCGCCAGTGGTAGTCTCAGGGTTACCAAACATCACCCCAATCTTCATACGAATCTGGTTAATAAAAATGACTGTGGTATTAGTTTTGGAAATAATGGCTGTTAACTTCCTCAAAGCCTGTGACATTAATCGAGCTTGCAAGCCCATATGAGATGCGCCCATTTCTCCCTCAATTTCTGCCCGGGGGGTCAAAGCGGCAACCGAATCAACTACAATTAAATCTAATGCATTACTGCGAACTAAAGTTTCAGTAATATCTAGGGCTTGCTCGCCGGAATCAGGCTGGGAAATTAATAGATCTTCCAAATTGACCCCAATCTTTTTCGCGTAATCAGGATCCAAAGCATGTTCAGCATCAATAAAGGCAGCCAAGCCTCCACGTTTTTGAGCCTCGGCAATCATGTGAAGGGTTAACGTAGTTTTACCGGAACTTTCGGGGCCATAAATTTCTATGATACGACCACGAGGAATGCCGCCGACGCCCAAAGCAAGGTCGATGCTTATGCTCCCTGTCGGGGTAGACGCAACATTCATAGTCTGACTGTCTGATATTTTCATTATGCTGCCATCGCCAAACTTCTCCCGGATCTGATCCATGGCACTTTCTACCGCACCCCATTTTCCTGCTGATGTTGATTGTGATTTTCCTGTAGCCTTCGCTGGGCCTTTTGCTTTTGCCATATGAGTAAGATTAATATTTAGTTGGTTGGGTTAACAAACTGTTGTCAGCGGTAAACGGTACGGTGAGAGATTCATGAGTTCGACCCAGGGGTCCTAAATTTTTACCGTTTACTGTGACCACCGTTCCACCCGCATCCGATGTTTTAAGAATCACTGCACTCTTCGCGTCTATATGTTTTACTCCATCGGCGGGAATATCTTCTTGCGGTAAATCCACTCCATCTTGAGTGACTGTAATAGTAGTAGGCCGGGTAAATTTAATTTCCATTGATAACTGCTTGCTATCAGGGGCTGGAGATTGGGCAGTACCAGTGTCCGATGTACTTGTATCTACTATGACCGCGACTTTCTGCACAATGGTTTTACCATATTTATTCTGGGCGGTCACACTTAATTCTTTTTGCCCGGCAGATACTCCTAACGTAGTACTAAATTTTCCTTCTGTATCCACAAATACATTTTGGCCATTAATAGCGACGGCAGTGCCCGGATCAGTTTGACCAGTCACCGTCACAACTGAATCTCGAATAACGACACCTGCTACAGGTTGAGTAATCTGCAAACCTGGCGTTTTATTAATCGCAGATACTTGGAATACAATATAAAAAACGGCGATAAACGACAACCCAATTCCTCCAAATAATGAAATCAATTTTGGAGTGACAACCATTTTTGCAAACCACGACTTCACACCATTTTTGGTAGCAATTTTTTCACTGGCCAATTGCTCCACAATGCCTCGCTCCTTTTTATATTGTTCAAGCAATATATCTGGAGAAATTGAGTATATTTCGGCCATTTTTTTTAAAAAACCAAATACATACACATCTGGTGGCAACCGATGATAACTGCCCGCTTCTATATATTGCAAAAACTTATCGCCTATGCCAGTGTTCTCAGCCACTTTGGCCACAGATAAGCCAAGTGATTCACGAATATGGGTTAGGTACTCACCTAACGTTTCTATAGGGATTTTTTTAGTTTCGAATATCATATATTTACTATAACACTAATAGGGTGAAGGAAGGATAAAGAAAAAATAACGTCTGGATAAAACTATTCTTCATCAATCCCATACTCGGCTTTTTCACCGCCGGAAATAGACCCATAAACTTCCCGGGGTTTAGCGCCATCGCCAGGCCCTACAATGCCTTTATCTTCCAAGATATCCAGCAATCGGGCGGCTCGAGCATATCCAATCCTTAAACGGCGTTGCAGCAAAGAAGCAGAGGCCTTGCCAGCCCGCATGACTTCCTCTTTAGCCGCATCAAACATATCATCACCGCCATCATCTTCATCGGCCCCCATACCAGACAAACCGAGAGCTCTTTTTGGTTTATCAATAATCTCTTCGTTATAAATCACAGCCCCAGTTTGAACTTTGAAAAAATCCACTACTTTGCGTACTTCTTGTTCCCCAACGTAAGCTCCTTGCACACGCTTCGGTTTAGTAAATTCAGCAGATGTAAATAACATATCGCCATTACCCAAAAGCTTTTCAGCGCCACCGGAATCCAAAATAGTACGGGAATCAATCTGACTAGCCACGGCAAAGGCTGCACGTGATGTAATATTGGCTTTAATTAATCCGGTAATTACTTCTACGCTGGGTCGCTGAGTTGCTAACACTAAATGAATACCGACAGCCCGAGCCATTTGCGACAAACGAACAATCGTCGCTTCTACATCTTGCTGAGCCACAGCCATAAGATCGGCCAACTCATCTACTACAATTACTATGAATGGCAATTTCAATTCGGTTGCATCGTTGTACTCAGTAATATTTCTATTACCTGCTTCAGCTAATAATTTATAGCGCCGTTCCATTTCAGCTACTGCCCACTTCAAGGCGTTCACCGCTTTATCCGATTCAGTAATTGCCGGAGTAAGCAAATGAGGAATGCCATTATAACCATTCAACTCTACCCGCTTCGGATCTACTAAAATAAATTTTACATCTTGCGGAGTATTCCGGTACAACAGTGAAATAATTAAACTGTTAATGGCTACGCTCTTGCCTGTACCAGTGGCGCCGGCAATTAGCATGTGCGGCATTTTAGCTAAGTCAGTTATCATGGGCCGACCAGCCACATCACGACCTAATGACAACGCCAATTTGCTCTTATGGTTAATAAAGTCAGTAGTCTGCATAACCTCACGCAAGCGAACAATGGCAGTGGCTTTATTCGGCACTTCAATCCCTACCAATGCTTTACCGGGAATCGGTAATTCCATACGAATAGAGTGGGCAGCCAAAGACAAAGCCAAGTCGTTTTGCAACGATGCAATCTGTGACAACTTCACGCCCGTCGCCGGACGCAAAGTATACTGAGTAACCGTAGGACCGACATTGACTTCGCCCATTTCTACTTCAATACCGAAGTCAGATAAAGTTTTTTGGATAATCGCCACATTGTTCTCTATATTACCGCTATCTACTTCCGTCTTGTTGTCATCCAACAAATCAAACGGCGGTAGTTTCCAATCTTTACGGTCTTCAATAGTCATAGCTTCCATCTTCGATATTTCATTGGATGGCATATTAACCTTACCCGGGGTAATCTTTTCTGTCATTGGAGTGGGCTTGGCTTGCACTTCTACTTCGCTATCTGACTTACCATTCTTGTCCACCATTTCTTCCTTGGTGAATCCACCAGTAGCCATGCTATTAATTTTTATTTTGTCGTTTTCTGCAATTAGCGCTTCCTCTTCTTTTTTCTTCGGCCAAAAAACTCGCAATGAAATATTAAAGGTGATCAAAATACCAATGACTAAAATTGCAAAAATTATTAACAGGCCGGCCCAGAAACCAAACAGGGAGTAGGCTGGAATGGAGAACAAAGCGCCCAAGTATCCCCCGCCCCGCCCTTCGCCCGCTACGGTTAAGGCGGAAGCCCCCCCATATAAGTAAAGTATGTGAATTAATCCGGCAATGCCGCCGCACATTAATATAGTGCCGAGGTATGTGCGAAAATAAATATGGTCTTTTTCTTCTTCGGTTTTTGGGCGAAATAATGTAACAGCAATTAACGCAAAAAATACCGGCACCAAGTAAGCAATAACTCCAAATAGCATCCCAAAAAATGTGGACAGTAAATGACCAAAACTTCCGGCAATGCCAATAAGAGCCAAAGCCGACACCGCTGTCAAAACTACAAATACAATTACGGCAATACCGCGTTTGGTATCAGACGCTAGATTAAGCTTGGGTTTTGGGATTGCAGCAATTAAAGATATTTTATCTTCTTTTTCGTATTTTGCAGACTTCTTTTTGTTACGAGCCATTCGGATTTAGTTTCTAACTATTATAATTGGAATGTAAATTTCGTTAAAATTATACCATTTTTGGGGGCTACACAAAAGGTCACCTTCTGCAGATGCGGAAGATGACCTTAATTCCAGATAAACTCTACAACCCTTTTACTTTTACTTTTTTGGTCTTGGCTTTAGCGGCTTTCGGAACAATGACTGTAAGAATACCGTCTTTCAAGTCTGCTTCAATGTGTTCACTGTCAATGTCTACCGGCACAATTACACTACGAGAGAAACTACCCCAATAGCATTCTTGATAGAAATAGTCATCAGCAGCTACGTTTTCTTCTTTTTGGCGACTACCCTTAATGCTGACCATGTCATTAGCAACTGTAATGTCTATGTCTTCTGGTCGCACTCCTGCAATAGTAGATTTAATTATGACGTTGTCTTTAGTCTGATACATATCAATATTCAAAGCACCTTCATAATCGTTCATCCAATCTTCGTCTTTGCGGTCCACTTCTCCCGATGATTCTGATACTGTTGTTACTTCTTCTACTGTATCAACCTCTTCATCATAGGGTTCTTCGTCCACTAACTCTTCAACTTCGATTTCTTCTTCAATATATTCTGAATCATCCTGTGGAGCGGTTTGTGGAACTGTTTTAGCTTCATCATCATCCATAATATTCCCGCCCATTATCTTCCCAAAAAATGATTTTTCCTTTTTAGGCATGAATCTATCGTTAGTTATTCTACTCGTATATTACTGAGTAACTAAGGGTCTGTCAAACCTCATGAAACAAAGATTTAACAGCCTTTTTTAAGAGTTCTCCTTCGCGCCCAAACTGCACAATATTCTGCCGTTCCTCATTAGTTGAAAGCTGATTCCTGAATGCCCTGGTGCCTAGCTCTTCTATTATAGAAGTGGACAATGTTGAAGCAGTAATCACTGCTGGCCTAGGCATTACTAATTTCTTTGCAGTCAAGTAATCATAATTAATTTCTTCCTGCCCCGGCAGCCAATGAGTGATGAGCATAGGGATGTTCCACTGCAATGTCTCTGCCACAGTTAACCCACCGGGCTTAGACAGAATCATCTCACTAATAGCGTAAAGTTCCTCCATTGGCGTGTGGAAACCAATAACTTTTATGTTGCCATGATCTTGTAAATAATGTTCCAGCGTATGTTTACGTTGCTCGTTTTTGCCGGTTAGTACCACTAGCTTCACATTATGACTAACCAGTTGATCGCCCAGTGCAGCGATAATAATATCAGCCAGGCCACCATAGCCTAATGAGCCACTACCAACTAAAACAATTTTATCTTCCGAGCTAAACCCAAACACTTCTCGGGCGGCGACAAGGTCTACCGATCTTGGCGGCAATAACGAAACACCACAGACAATAATTTTGTCTGCTGGCACCCCAAGTAGAATCATATCCTGCCTTTGCTCCTCTATATTAACTAAGTACAGATCCGCCGAGCTGTATAGCCAATAACGATGCAAATGATAATCACTAAACGCTATGACAAACTTGCCGTGATACATCTCCTGTTGTTTCATAAACTCGATAATGGCGGATGGCGTAGTTTGAGTGGTTAGAATTAAATCCGGTTGAAATTCATCTACAGCGGCTTTGGTCTTACTGTAGTTTTTACTCGCCACTTTCACACGACTGCCCAAAGTGACATCGGTAAACCACTTGCTGGTGTATAACCACTTCCAAACCAAAGGAGTCCGTTGATTAATAAATGCGTGAATTATTGTGCCAACTTCTACCAACCAGCCGCTCTGCAATTCCAGTGTGTCAAACAGTTTCACCTCGTGTCCGTCGGCAGTTAAATGCGCGCCAATGTTTTGGGCAATGGTTTTATGTCCTAAACCAATTGATGTGTACAAAATGAGAATGCGTTTGTTCATATGATTAAGTTACACCGGTTGCACGTTCAACTAATTTCTCCTGTCTCAATGTTTTGCTTTGCAAAAATCACTGGCGGAGAGGCACTATTCGTGCCTTCGGCACTCTAGCATCACCTACACCAAAGTTTTGCTTTGCAAAACTTCTGGCGGAGAGGCACTATTCGTGCCTTCGGCACTCTAGCATCACCTACACCAAAGTTTTGCTTTGCAAAACTTCTGGCGGAGAGGGAGGGATTCGAACCCTCGGTGCCTTGCGACACACCAGTTTTCGAAACTGGCGCACTAGACCGGACTATGCGACCTCTCCAAAATATCTTAAAACTATAAAATGTTACCACAGAAAGAACGGCGGTGTACAGTAGTTAAACCATTCTTCTGTATTGCTAATCGATGAACGGCAGTCGCATACCCTTTGTGCAAATTGTACTGGTACGCTGGAAACTGTTTATGCAAGCGCACCATTAATTGATCGCGGTATACTTTA
Organism: Candidatus Doudnaibacteriota bacterium; assembly: GCA_038230955.1. GTDB lineage: Bacteria > Patescibacteriota > Doudnabacteria > UBA920 > UBA920 > JBBRMG01. The sequence continues at coordinate 14,718 of JBBRMG010000013.1, forward strand.
GCAATAATCGAAGCAGCACTAATAGATAATACTTTCACGTCACCTCTTACAATGGCATCTTGGTCGTACAATAAATTCGGAATTGCAAACCGCCCATCTACTATTACTTTGGTTTTACCCATTACTTTAGTATCGCCCAGGCCACTGCTTTTCTGATCCAGTGACATAACCGCCCGCTTCATGGCCAATAACGATGCGTTATGAATATTAAGCTTGTCTATTATTGCAGGAGATACTATCCCAATTCCCCAAGTCACAGAATGCCGGCGCAACAACCTAGCAATTTGTGTCCGCTTCAGAGGAGAGATCGACTTGCTGTCTTTTACTTCTGAATACCAAGACTCGGTGTTGGCGTGGCGCGGATCTAGCACAACCGCGGCAGCTACCACAGGACCGGCCAAACAACCCCGACCCACTTCATCACAACCAATAACACGATCATACTGATTAGCCAAAAACATCGCCTCTATTTTAAATCTATCCATTTGCAATATCATCATTGTCAGTGCTCGTAGTTTTTAACCGCGGGAAAAACTCTATCTCTTCCATTAAAAAACTTTCTTCGACTGGGGCAATCCTAATTTCAATAGTACCTTCGTCAGACATAATGCCATCTATAAATTGTTCAAATGTTCCGCTCACTTTGTAAACGTTCTTTTGAAATTTAATTTGCAGTTCCGGTAAACGCATTATCCGCACCTTCTTCTTGACTAATGGAGTTGCGAGGAAAGTTAAAAAAAGCGCGTGGTCCATCTTTGTATCAATGAATCCACTGGCGACAAAATTAGGGACTAACATTTGCGCATACAAAGGCTCATCATTATTGTTCACTGCCAAAATAAAGTCATCTAACCAGTTGCGTAAAGCAAACCGGTGCTCTGTAGATATTGAATGGTCAAAGTCCATTCGACTGTCGGTCGGGATTCTTAACATATCTATATTATAGATAACCTCAAGTTGGAAATCAAAGGAAGATCCGAATCACTTCTACTAATCCCCAAATGCCTAATCCAACGAAGGCCACGCTACCCAAAAATGAAATAATGGGATTCTTGACGATGCGAATTGTCCGCGCAGGGGAAATAAATAAGAACGCATTCAGTACCATGTGTCCCGCGAATACACCGACAGCAAATCCAAATACATTAACAACATTAAACAAGGGAACGTAACCAGCAAAATCATCCAGTCCTAAAATAAATGGAATAGTAAAAGCAAACACAAATAAATTCCAAAACGGTAAATTAGATTTAGCGGCGACATTAGTATTAGGAATAATATATTTTAGGACGGGGTTGATTACAGAATTAATTTTTGTAAGCACCCAATCAAACTTTGCGACAATAAGTTGAAACCAACGAGCCGAATTTTTATCTTCAACTACTGCATGGTCAAGACCGTCTTGAGCTAATCTAAACAATACTAGCGCGGCAACAAAAATTAATAGTGCGAGCAACCACTCTACGTTGCGGAAGAAACTCCAGACTAAGAGAATCAATAATGTACCGGCGGCGTTACCAGCCGCAGTACCAATTTCAATTGCTACTCTCCCCTTCCATCCCCGATTCGATTCCATCATGCGGGCAATAAAGATTGCAAAATCAATGGACGTTTTCAAATAAACTGTTAGGCCAATGATAACATCGAACCACCTTAACTGGACCAATATTCCTGCACTATTAAAATGATTTAGGATTATAATTTCAAAAAACAAAACTCCGACTAAAACGAAAAAAACCAACACAGTCAGCGCTAAGGGTAATATTTGATCTTTGAACAGATTGCTATTCACAAAATTAATTTTAACATGGTAAATCTTTTTACAAAACACGGCGCATAATGCGCCGTGCTTAAAACTTTCACTGGTGGACCCAAGGAGAATCGGACTCCTAACCCTTGCATGCCATGCAAATGTATTACCATTATACTATGGGCCCAGGCAGTATACTTTGAGTAGTATACCAAAAATATTTTAAAAGTCTAGATTTTAAACTTTACTACTTTGTCTGCACTTGTCTGCTCGAAGCTTGCAAAAATACTTGTCGCCAACTTTCTGCTTGCTGTTTGAATGCCGGTATAATACCAACTACATTCAACGCCCACCCAATAATTAAAATAGCAACGAAAGCACCGATGACTGAACCAAACCCAGTAAGGATTCCTCTAAAAAATGCAGTCCAACTGCCTCCCGTCTTAATTCTAATAAGTTCAACATTCTGGCTAATTTCCTCTACCTGCTTTTCTATTTCTTCATTCATACAATTGTTAGTACAATAATGATAGTAAACTTGGTCTCCCTGGAAGGAATCGAACCTCCATCTTCTCCTTAGGACGGAGTAGCTCTGATCCATTGAGCTACAGGGAGCGATTTACTGAATTATACCATAAACATTGAGTTATTATAAATTAGCATATTATGCTACAATATTAAGGATTTGTCAATATTTAGTTGCATATGAAACTGCTTAACCGTCAAAACCTCAACACTTTCCTAATTTCTCTCTTAATTGTGAGTGTTTTTATTCCTATTCGCAAGGTTTTTATTACTAACTCCGCTTATATAACTGGTATATTTTCCGATTTCAGTGCTTTATCTTTATATTTAAGCGATATTTTAGTATTTCTGTTGTTTTTCTTTAACTTTAGAGCTTTTTGGGGGGGGTTTAAACAGCTGACTTGGCCAAGCCTAATCATAACAGGATCGTTATTTATATTTTGGTTAATTCAAGCCGTTCTAGGCTATCATACCACCCAATATTTAAGTTTTTACTACATAATAAGGGTTTTAGAGATCTTAATTCTGTATTTAACAATTTCCAAAGTTTCATTTAAGCCATTTCCAGTGCTATCAACCTTTTCAATAATAGGCCTACTGGAGTCAATTTTGGCTTTATCTCAATTTTCTATCCAGCATTCTCTCGGGTTATCATTTTTTAAAGAATCTTTATTAGCAATTGATATTCAAGGAGTGGCAAAGATTGTTTCGCATGGAACGACATTTATTCGCCCATATGGTACGCTTCCCCACCCTAATATTCTGGCCGCTTTTCTTTTCACATCTATATTAATTTCTGTTTATCTTTCGTTTAGAAAACCAACCCACAAATTGCTATTTTTTTGTGCAGGATTAATTTGCTCTCTAGGGCTACTAATATCTTTTTCTCGCGCTGGCATTATCACTGCTACTATTTTTGGTGGCATCTTACTAATTACTAGTGCTATAAAAAACAGCAGTGTCAGAAAATCTATTTTAACTTATATTCTGCTATTAAGCTTCGGAATGATCATTTTTTCACTTACCATAAAACCCTTTTTGTTAACAAGAGCCACCATTGCTGACCAAGCAATAATGGAAAGAACTTTTTACAATCACATTGGGGTGCGGATTTTAGAACAGCATCCATTGTCTGGAGTGGGAATTGGAACTAGCCTGTTGCACATGCAACAATTTAGCCCAATCAAACTAAAGCCGTGGCAAATACAACCAATCCATAATTACTATTTACTGATGGCGGCAGAATCAGGATTAATAGTCGCTATTATATTCTTGTTATTTATTTTGTGGCATTTAAAAAAACTATTACAGTTATATATAAAACGGGGGAGCATGTATCATTTAATGTTACTGTGCATACTTGCTGGTTTTTGTTTTCTCATGTTATTCGATCATTATTTTTATACAATCGTGCCTGCGCAAATTCTGTTATGGCTCATACTTGGGCTAGCATTAAAGGAAATTACAGAGGAAACAAAAAAAGCCAGCTCTTAATTAGCTGACCAAACATTGTTAGCAACTATTTATGATACTCTTTTTTATTGATTATCGTACATGCTCTATATATTTGTTCTTCCAACAAGACGCGAGCAAAGTTGTGAGTGAAAGTTAAGGGACTTAACGATATTGTATGATTGGATATCGTATTCAAGGATTCATCCAACCCAGCGCCACTACCAATAACAAAAGTTAGCTCTTGTCCAAGGTTACCAATTCGTTCCAAAAAATTAGCAAAGTCTACCGAATTTCTTAGAGTTCCTTTTTCTTGCAGTAAAATAACTATTGAATTGGCTGATAATTGCTTGGTAATTACTTCCGCTTCTTTCTTTTTAGCACGACCAATGTCATCCGATGTTTTATATGAAACTTCCGGTAGCTCAACCAACTTCACTTTGGCAAAAGGGGACAGTCGTTTCAAATATTCTTTCTCTAATTGGACGAAAGCTTCCTCTTTGAACTTACCCAAACAAATTATTTTGATTTTTAACATGGCATAATATTTACTGACACTATATTATAAGGTACAATAGTCTGGTCAAAATGAATAGGGGCTTATAGTAAAGTGGTATTACGCGGCATTCGCATTGCTGAGGCGGGAGTTCGATTCTCCCTAGGTCCACCAAAGAAAAACACTGCAATAAAGTCATGTTTTTTACGGCAAAAAAAAGTAAAAATGCTATAATAACTCTATGAGAGAGAAATTTTCCCCATCAGAAGAAATAGAAGCCCAAAGCTTGGAAACTGAGACAGGCACTGACTTTGCATCTCCCTCGGAAAATCTTGATTCGGTCGGGGAAAGGTTGTTCGAGATCGCAAACTCGGATACAAATAACGAAAGCTCACTGGAGCGAGCTCGAGATAACATCGCAAAGATGGAACAGCATCCCGACTCTATTAATAGTGATCAAACCCTCGAATTCATTACTGAAATAGAGGGTGTCAAAATCCTCGACCCAGAACAAAGATCTGTCCTTAGTGCGCTGAGAGAGAAGATCGTATCGAACGCCGGAAATCTAACGCGCAAATCTGCCTTAGCAGCAGTATTAATGGCGACTGAAATCTTATCTTTTGCCGCCGCCTACGGCCAAAATACAAATAAAGGTGAAGCAACCAAAGACCCACAAAAACAATCACTAGCTAAAGATGATTTCAACAAACCGGAAGCGTTTCCTATTAAAATTGATGGAAATAAACTAACTATCCCTACCGGCGCCAAGTCTGAACTGCTGTTCCGTGAAAATATTACCTGGCCGAAATCAGTCAGCGATTTAGGCAAGATGGTACTAGAGCCGATTTCGATCGCTTACAATACCACATATGGCAAAGATGACTATTACACCCGATATTTTTTCGGGAATGGTGACAATGACTTTACCCTTGAGGCTGATTTCCCTTACGAGTATGCTCGGCAGTTCGACAATGCAACTCCAATCGAAAAAGAAGCCATGGAACAAAAGATGAGAGACAGCGCTAAGGCAATGTTCGCCGAGTTATTGCCACAGCTTTATGGTTACTCCTTTTTCTCCACCGATGAGTTTCAACAAAAAGCCGGTGAGCTAAGGGGTAACGCCACCATAAAACAGGCGGAGGTGACTGGTTATGCTTCCGGCGAATCCGACAACAAACTAGATGCCAATGACCCTCGCAACCTGAACTTGTCAGGATTGCGCGCCGAAAATGCCGCCAAAGTTTTGCAAAAGATGTTCCAGGAACAAAATATTCAAGTCGGAGAAATTGGCCATAAGGCAGGAGGCGAAATTCATTTAAACCAACAAGAGCGGGTAGATTTACTGAAGGAATCTCACGAATTAAAGATCGGGCCTAACGGGCCAGAGGACAAACAAATAACCCATCTGATTGAACGCTACAACGCCGGGCAAATAAATCACACGGAGGCCGAAGTCGTTCTGAAACAAATCGTGGGCGGCAAACGCAAAGTTGCAGTCAATATTGAGGTGGGAGATAAGTCGGGAACTATCGTCATACCATTCCCCCTACTTCTTGGACTGCTGCTTCTCGTAGGAAAAACCTTTATAGAAGACCCGTTCAGCGACGAGCGGACAGGCGGAAAAGTAAATGAACTATACGCTCACTTCATCTCGCGAAAAGAAGATGGCAACGAGGAAGGTTCTGATATCGAAACAGAAATTGACAAAGCGATTAACCCTTCGTTCCTACGCAAGTGGTCAGTAGAAAAAGTGGATCGAAAAGATCGAATCAAAGGATTCTCGGACGAAGCAGAAAATAGCGACGCAGTTCGCGATGCTATTATTGAAAATTCCAACCATCGATCCAGCAAGAAACGCGCTCCAAAAATCAGAGCAGAGCTGGAATTAAATCCTGAAGCCACAATGGAAGATCGAGTAGGATCTTTGGGATTTTTCGTTGACCGCTATCTTCGTATGACTCCAACTGTAGTCAATCAGACGCGCCCGCATTCAGGGACCATCACCGATATGGTCAATGTTTATAACGATCCTGAAGCCATGGCCGAGCTTTTGCAACGAATCGCCATTCCCCAAGAAAACCAACAGAAGGTACCTGCGTTTGACTTGTCAGATCACCGCATCCGATTTGAAATGAGCGGAATAAAACCAAGTCAGATTTACGGCTACGATAAAAATCGCCGGAAATCTGTCACTCACTGCTATGTATCGATAGAAAGGTACAAAGGAGTGTATAAAATAGATAAAGATAAACTGGCTGTAATTTCCGACCAGTACCGTGAAAAAATAAAAACCACCGAGTAGGCGGTTTTTATTATCGGTTTTCGATTTTGTATTGTGCTGCTAAATTAAAACTTCACTATCTGCGAGAACCAGCGTTCTAAATAATGCGAATTTACATTTGTATAATATAGAGCAAATACGGCCGCTAGAAAAATAGCATTCACAATAAGCACGCGCAGTAAGTCGTGTTTTATGATTCGATATTCATCTTCCAAGCCGTGACCGGACAATGCGGCGATAGACGAAGTAGAAGAGTACCCGGCAAATGATGAGGATGATTGTTTGCGCCTTTTTTGTAATTTATTCTTAGACATATTGAAAAATATTGTTTAACTTAGTAAAAATATAGTAGCACTTTTCAGCATTTGAAAGCAAGCCCCCAGAAGTGCTACAATGCCGATACTATGCAAGGCAATCAAATTATTATCATCAGTCTAATAGTTAGCGGAATAAGCATTATTATCGCAACCGTCAGTCTGATTGCAGCAGTGAGAGTCCGCCAATGGAGAACCCTATTCCAGACGGACCATCAACCAGACAACCTGGAAGATATTATTGTCAGCATTACAAAAAAAATTGAAGCGCTTGAAGTTGGCCAAACGGAACATGAGAATCAAATTAACAAAATTTTTAACACTCTCTCCCACGCCATACAACATGTTGGTATTGTGCGGTTCAATTCTTTAGCTGATGAAGGGGGGAATTTAAGCTTTGCGCTAGCACTACTAGATGAACATAAAACTGGGGCAGTGCTAACAAGTTTGTATGGTCGCCAAGGGAATCGTCTCTACACAAAAAAAATTATCGAAGGAGTTGGGGAGACAGGTTTGAATGAAGAAGAACAAAACGCGCTGTTCCAAGCTTTGGCTCAGCACAATTCTAAAAAATAAAAACGGAGTCAATCAATCAAGTTAAGAAAGGAATTATATGGACAAAGATATGATGAACGACGCAGCAGAAACTGTAGTAGGCCCATCAGTTAAAATTCAGGGTGACTTAAACTCCGAGGGGAACATTCGCATCGAAGGGTCTGTTGCCGGTAAAGTCAAAACCAGTCAAAACGTAATGGTAGGTGAGTCTGCCAAAATCGCAGCCGATATTAACGCTGGTAGCGCTACTTTGGCCGGGGAAGTGCAGGGAAATCTAAAAATTAGCGGTAATTTAATTTTGCAAAGTACTGCCCGTGTAAACGGCGATATTACTTGCGCGATTCTACGAGTTGAAGATGGAGCTCAGTTTACTGGCAAATGTACTATGGGTGGTGCACCTGTGGCGGCCGGCAAAGTCAAACCAGAGCCAGAACTAGAACAATAATTTTAGGGCAAGAAAGACTAGCGTAGTATGTACTACTACATTCTTGACCCCAACCACTTAGACCAGGCAACGTTCGAACGCAAACACGTGGAACTGCAAGGTCTGTTAGCGGAGTTTAAAATTACCGGCGAAATTGGCCGAGTGACTTCATTGCGGTCCATTCAAGATTTAGTAGAGACCGCCAGCGACCGCGGTGTAAAAACTTTAATTGCTTGCGGCACAGATGACACGTTTAACTTAATGTTATCAGCTTTGCATGGCCGCGACTTCACGCTTGGATTCATTCCACTCGATGACACGTCGTACTTATCCCGCATACTCGGACTAGACAGCATCCACACCGCTGTAAAAACAATTGCCGCTCGACGCATTGAAAAAATCGATTTAGCCATAATGGGGCAAACTTATTTTATTAGCTACGTGGAATTCGGCATTATTGCCTCGAAGCTGAAAAATCTCAGTTGGTGGAATAGTATGAAAGCTCTAAATATACCGAAACACTCAATTACTATCCGGATTGATAATTCCTACACTATGGAAATTGATTGTCTCGGCGGAATGGTAGCTAACACACGCTCGACTAGCTCTAAAGATATGAGCATTGCTAACCCAACCGATGGTTTCTTAGATTTACTTATTTTAGAAAAATTAGGACGGCTCGATATTGGCCGCTACAAAGATTTAATTGCTGAAGGATTACTAGAACAAATTCCTGGAACATCTGTCATTAAATGTCGCAAAGTCGAATTCCTGGAACCGCGGGGCATGGGCCTAACTATGGCGGGACGAGTTTTCGCCAAAATGCCTACCAGCATAGAAATAATTCCGTTGCGGCTGCGCTTAATAGTAGGGAAGGCCCGGACGTTTTAACTAGGTTTTAAAAAAGAAAAAAGAACGGGCTATAATGCTCGTTCTTTGTGTGGTATGGATACTTCCCCAATGAAATAACTTATCGGCATGGAAGTATCTAAGACAATGTTGATGCAATCATCGCAATGAGGAGAGTGGCAAAACGATTTTTCAACCATGTCATTCTGATCTAAAACTCGAATGGATCCAGGGATTTTTGAAAACCCAAAATTTTCCTTTACATCCTCAAGAATAAACTCAAGAGATGATCCAGCAAAATAAGCATAGGTTCCATTGATCGTTTCAAACTCGACAAAAATAACTTCTTTACACATTTGAATTTATCCTCCAGATTTTGATTTTGTGGTTGAGCCTGACCCACGAACAAAACTATCTTTGCGGGATAAGCCCGCAGGTTAGCCCCAAGTCATATTGTCTTGTCATTTCGACATTCTCTATGACCATTGACAATAGCACAAATAAATATTATAATATAGAGTGTCGTAGATTTGCGACAACATAAACTTTTAACCCTTATTGTATGCTGGAAAATATATTCAGTTCTCTTGGTTTAGCCCCTGAAGAAGCCAAAATCTATGCTGTTTTGTTGGAAACCGGACCCATTCATGCTGGAGCTTTAGCTAAGAAAATTGGTGTGCCCCGTTCTTCTTTGTATGGCTTTTTAAGACGTTTACAAGACCACAACTTAGTTGTCGAAGGACAAAAAGCGGGAATAAAAACTTTTAGCGCGGAAACACCGGAAAAAATTAACCTGCTGTTCCGTCAGCGCCAAGAAGCTTTGGCCAAAAGTCAAAACGACTTTAAAGCTTTGCTCCCAGACTTAGCGCAAAAAAAATCTGGCCGGTTAGTAACTCCTAAAGTCCAATTGTTTGAAGGTGCGGAAGGTTTAAAGAATGCTTTAAAAGACATGCTCCTCTACTACGATATGGAAACTCTAGCATTATGGCCCATCCAGTCCATGATAGACATCCTTTCCCCTGACTTTTTTCGTTATCTAAACAAAGAGCGGATAAAAAACAATTTATATACTCGAGCAATTTGGCCAGAAACTAAATCCGTAAGCATTTCCGAACACCCTTATTTGGGAACTGGCGAAGAATTCAAGCGAAATATTCGCACTGCACCAACCGGCATGGACTTTTCCATGGGCTACTGGATTTACGGCAACCGAGCAGTATTTATATCGTCTCGTAAAGAAAGTTTTGGTTTTATTATAGAAAGCGAAGAACTCATAGAGATGTTAAAATCCCAATTTGAAATTGTTTGGCAGTTATCTAAACCGCTGAAAGCTAGTCCCCAAGATAGCGCCGCATTTTTGAAAGAGCTAGAGCAGTATAAGTAACTCGATCTTAGTTTAATTCAATAATTGATAAAAATTTTTACTCTTTTTCTCGGGGAAGGCCCGGACGTTTTAAAAAGACCATGTCTTAGTTTACGTGGCATCACTTGGGCCAATAGTTTATAAAGATTTTAGAATATTGTGTTGACATGAGCTACTTTTTCTATTATCATCACTTTAATCACCATGGGTGGCTATGCAAAAGGGTTGGTCCTTCGATAATGCCATCTACAAAAAACTCCTCCTCAACGGGGAGTTTTTTGTAATTTACTTTTTGGTTCATCGAAAGTTAAACGAATGATAAAGCTCGCCTTGATTTTTGGCTGAATTTCCAGTATAATCAACTAGTTACACAAATTTATGAACCTCTCTTCTCTCTCTTCTGAACTAAATATTTCGGTGCAAGAGCTGCGCAACAAAGCGTTTCAGCTCGGTTTTCGCATTTCCCCAAGAGCCAATAAAATTGATAATTACTTAGCCAAGCAATTGAAAGGCGCCCTTGCGGACGAGAAAACTAAATCTGAACCACAAGTACCGAAAGAACTGAAAAAGATTAAGCTGCCATCGTTCGTTAAAGTGCGCGAGTTCGCCACACTACTAGAACTCCCCGTCACCGATGTTATAAAGACACTCATCAAAAACGGGGTCATGGCGACTATCAACGAAGAGGTAGATTTTGAAACCGCCACGATTATTGCGCAAGATTTAGGGTTTGAGGTTGATGCCGATCAGTCTAACGAAGTAAAACAATTTGGCCTGGGCTTCTTACAAGAAACCTTAGCGGCCGAGAAACCGGAAAATCTTAAATCTCGCCCGCCAATTGTGGCTGTTATGGGTCATGTTGATCACGGAAAAACAACTTTGCTCGACGCCATTCGCCAAGCTAACGTTGTTGATACTGAATCTGGTGGCATTACCCAGCATATTGGTGCTTATCAAGTAAAGAAAAACGGTAAAGTGATTACGTTCTTAGATACACCTGGCCATGAAGCGTTCGTGGAAATGCGCGCTCGTGGTGCCAACGTTACTGACATTATTATTTTAGTAGTAGCGGCTGACGATAGCGTCCGACCCCAGACCATTGAAGTTATTAACCGCGCCAAATTTACTAATACCCCACTATTAGTGGCTATCAACAAAGTTGATAAAGAAAACGCCAACGTCATTAAAGTAAAACAAGAGCTGGCCGAACATGGCGTGCTTACTGAAGAGTGGGGCGGTAAAACTATTGCGGTAGAAATTTCTGCGAAACAGAAACAAGGTATCGACCAATTACTAGAAATGGTGTTGCTTCAAGCCGAAGTAGAAGACTACAAAGCTAACCCAGACGGTAAAATTCTTGGCACCGTTATTGAATCACATGTTGAGCAAGGAAAAGGTAGCGTGTCTACTGTAATTGTTCAAAACGGTACGCTCAAAGTTGGTGATGTTATTGTAGCTGGCGGTGGCTTCGGTCGCGTAAAATCTTTGGAAGATGAAACCGGCAAAAAACTGAAGCAAGTCACTCCATCTGGCCCAGCCCAAATTTCGGGGTTCTCTGAATTACCAGAAGCAGGTGACGTCTTGCAGACTTCCGAGACTTTAGATGAAGCTCGCGACATTGCGCAAACCGCGCAAAAAGAAAAGCGCAGTCATCGACTAACATCTCGACCATCACTGCAAGGTGATGCCGAAAGCAAGTCGCTTAACCTTATCATCAAAGCAGATGTCGCCGGTTCATTAGAAGCGATTAAGCAATCGTTTGCTAAACTAAAAAACGATGAAGTCCAAATTAATGTTTTGAACGAAGGCATTGGCGAAATTAACGAGTCTGATGTGCTCTTAGCGGACAACTCCAAAGCTACTATTATTGCATTCCGTGTCAAAGCAAATCCAAAAGCGATTAACTTAGCTAAGCAGAAAAAAGTAGCGATTGATTCTTACGACGTTATTTATGAACTTCTTGAAAACGTCACCAGCGCGGTGATCAAACTGTTTACACCCGAACTAGAAAAAGTGTCCTTTGGTCACGGCAAGATCCTCGCTATTTTCCGCACCGAAAAAGGACAAATGATTATTGGTGGCCAAGTAGACGAAGGTGAACTGCGCAAGAACAAACCGGTGGCCATTCTACGTAAGAACGAGGAAGGCGAAGCACAAGAATTAGGCCGAGGTGAAATTCTCGATCTCCAACAAAATAAAATTGTGACCAAAGAAGTTAGTCGCGGCAATGAGTTTGGGATGAAAATAAAAACCACTGTAAAACTAGAGGTGGGCGACACATTAGAAAGCTTTGAAGAAAACTTGAAACAAAAAACGTTGTAACAACTTTACGCTTAACCACCCGGCTCAACGCCGGGTTTTTTGCCCTTGACCAACCGACCAAAATAAGCTATTCTAGCATATTGCAAAAGTGCAAAAAATAAAAAGAGGTGATGCAAATGAAAATCAAAGTCGGAATCCTATTTAAAGGAAGCAGTGCGTTGGCGGACATAATTACCGAGTCATTATCAAACATAGATGACTTAAATGCCGTCAAGTATAATTACGTTCAGGAACTGATGGATGCAAAACCGCTGGCGGACATCCTTATAATAGATTCGGCTATGGCGGACTATAGAAAATACGGTGGGGACAGGTTTATTCAATTAGCCGCAGAGTACTGGGGAAAGAAAGAAATTATCGCTATTGTGCAATTCAATGGTGGCCCGGCGGCAGAGAACCTTAAAGAAGAAGGGATTGAAACCATCGCAACACCGCTAAACGACGCCAAGCTAGCAATGTTGGCGAAAATGATACGCGAAGGCGTAAACAAAGGAGGCTAGGAACATGTCACAAATTTTGGTCAAAATAATACACCGGGAAAAGGGATTGGCTCGATATTTTGCCGCTTGTATCAACCAGATACCAGGTTATAGAGCTATATCTTATAAGACAGCCATCGGGATAATTGAACAGCCCGAAATTCCCGACATTGTCATCATGGACACCTCAACAGCCATTAGTGTCATCGGCGGCGAAGGTGAAGATAAATGGTTCATTGAGCTGGTGCACGAAGAAATGCCTGATACTAGGATCATTGTTCCCACTTCTGGTTGGAATGAAAGAACAGCAATACTGGAACAGGCAGGTTTTGGAAAAAAAATAGTCGAGCTACCATCTAGGTTAGATGGAGTGGAAGAAATGGTTAAGGCAGCCTCAATCCCAGATTGAAGCCAATACAAGAATAAACCGGTCGATACCGGTCAAATGTACTAGGATAGAAAAAAGCATTACGCTCAATCTATCCTCTTTTTTTCTAATCACCACCACTCTTGCTATAATAAAGAAACAACACTATACTACTAAATCTTATGCCTAGGCCTGAACCAAAAAAAACTAACCGGATTGATAAAGTTAACGCTCTGTTGCAACAGCAAGTCGGCGAGATTATTCATGCATACGTTTCTGATGAGGCGGGGTTAGTGACCATCAGCAAAGCGGAGTGCAGCCGTGATCTACGATGGGCAAAAATTTGGGTATCTATTGTCGGCGGTGATGATGACAAAATATTACAAATCATTCACGATAATCTGTACGACATTCAAGGTCAATTGAATCGCTATATGTCCATGAAAATGGTGCCGCGCTTACAATTCTTTTTAGATACCACGCCAAGATACGCCCAACATATAGATGAACTAATTAATCAAATTCACGAGGAAGACGATAAATAAGATGGACACAAATTTGAGTGACTTCGACGCCGCGCTAGCGTTGTTGAATAAAGCACAATCAATTTTATTTACTACACATGAACGAACCGATGGCGATGACCTCGGGTCTGTTTTGGCATTGGCCCAATATTGCCACGTGAAGAACAAAGATGTTTCGTTAGTAATTAAAGGCGGAGTACCGGAAGGCTTAAGTTATTTGCCATTTAGCTATCGAGTTCAAGAAAGCATGCCAGCCAAAAAGTTTGACTTACTAGTTGTATCGGGCTGTTCAAAAATTGAACGCACTGGCATGACAGAAATTATACAAAGCGGCATACCAGTTCTAAATGTCGACCATCACCCTGACAACACATCATACGGTGACGTTAATGTAGTACAGCCAGCAAAGTCTGCTGTCGCTGAAGTGGTGTTTGATATGTTCACGCATTACAAGTGGCGAATTAGCGCCGACATTGCTACCTGTTTACTAACGGGTATTTTTACTGATACCGGTTCATTCATGCACAGCAACACTCAAGAGAGCACTTTGCGGGCAGCGGCGGAACTAATGCGTCGCGGTGCCCGCGTTACCAAAGTAGCCAAGCATACGTACAAAGGGAAAAATGTGGAGGGATTGAAAGCTTGGGGTCGCGCTTTGGAGAACGCCTATTACGATTCCAAACAAAAAATTATTTACACTGTCATGACAGACGAAGATTTAAACGATTTAAATAATCCGCCGTTAGACTACTTCGAGGGATTAGTGGAAACTTTAAACAAGGTGCCAGAAGCAAAGTTTGCCATGTTTCTCAAACAAGACGGAAGCGTAATTAAAGGGAGCCTACGCAGTGATCCGCACAAGGGGATTGATGTAAAGCAAATCGCTCATATGCTGGGTGGTGGCGGGCATATGTGGGCCTCAGGCTTCTCAGTCGCTGGTAAACTGGAACGCGACAGCCGGGGCAAATGGCAAATTATCAACTAGAAAACCACCCAAATCGGGTGGTTTTTAAAATATTCTAATATGGTCTTGGTGGTGCCCAGGAGAGGACTTGAACCTCCACGGGATTGCTCCCACACCCACCTCAAGGGTGCGCGTATACCAGTTCCGCCACCTGGGCTAAATATCATTTGCTAGAGCAGTATATATCTTTTTGTGTTTTCGTTCAAGTCCTTCGGTCTCTAAGCGGGTTGCAAAATGCATTATATTTTGTTATATTTCCTAAGTTAGAAATTCACAAGGGCGATTAGCTCAGCTGGTCAGAGCGCTTCGTTTACACCGAAGATGCCACAGGTTCGAATCCTGTATCGCCCACCATTAGCATTGTCATAATTCCAAAAGTCTAGTAAAATATAGTTCCAGTATGCCCTGGTAGCTCATTGGTAGAGCGAAGCCCTGAACTCTTTGGGGCCAGATCCAGTAATGGGTCTTGAGAAAAACTGGGTGAATTCGGGGAACAGCCAAGTTAAATTGGCCAATCCCGAGCCAAGTCAGAAAGGGTAACAGTTTTCTGAAAGGTGTAGAGACTAGCAGGTGAGTCCCAACAATAACCCTGCATTAGCGCCCAGCTCCTCAACAATTTGAGGATGATGATATAGTCCACAGCCACGGAAGAGGCTTGCGTAGTCAGTTCGATTCTGACCCGGGGCACCATAATATTTATAAGTTCTTTAACAAAATTTGAACTCACATGTTGTAAGATACAATATATGAGGACGGATAAATCACAAGCTTTGAAGCTTAGGCTCAAAGGCAAAAGCTACAACGAAATTACTGAACTTTTGGGGGTTCCCAAAAGCACACTTTCAAATTGGTTTGCTAGTTTAGTATTATCGACAAGCACTCAAGATAAAATTAACAAGCGAACGCATAAATCATCGGTTCAGGCTTTGATAAAACGGAATAAGCGCCAAACCATTTTGGCTAAAAAGCGGGCTCAGCAAATACAAACTGAGTCTTGTGCTGAAATAGATAAATTAACTAATCGCGAATTACTCCTCTTGGGCTCGGCTTTGTACTGGGCTGAAGGATACAAAAGACCTATTATAAAAAATGGGAAACCACGTAGTTATCATCAAGTTAGCTTGACCAACACGGATCCAAAATTAGTGTTGCTTTTTATAGAATTTCTTCGAGTGACATGCAATGTACCAAACGAAAAAATAATAGCTAGCGTAAGAATTTATCAACATCATAATGAAGCCAAGCTGTTAAATTTTTGGGCAACTGTTACAAAAATTCCTGTTATAAATTTTCGCCAGTTTTATTATGGTATAAGTAAATCTAGCCAAGGCAAACGCCCATATAACATTTTGCCCTACGGAACAATCCAAATTGCTGTATACGATACGAAGATATACCATAAAATAATGGGCTGGATACAAGGTTTATCAAAATTATATTAGAAATACTTGCGGCTATGGTTCAATGGTAGAACTCCTCCTTGCCATGGAGGGGATAGGGGTTCGATTCCCCTTAGCCGCTCCAA
>JBBRMG010000014.1:0-30575 GCA_038230955.1 Candidatus Doudnaibacteriota bacterium
CCCCGTCATCCTTGATCCGCTTTAGTATTTGGTCTTTAACGTCTTTTGTTACACTAGGCATTCCTCTGGGCATGTTTGTTTTCCTTTCATACCATCATTATACCGGAAGGAATGAGCTTACAGGATTTGGGGTACCCTCCATTTTGATCTACATCGACTTTTCCTACAACAACTTTGCCGGCATACTCTGTGGCCAACTCATTAATTATTGGGCCCATGATTTTACAAGGACCACACCAAGGTGCCCAAAAATCTACCAATACCGGCATGATAGCCTTCATCACCTCTTGCTCAAAATTATCTTTGGTTAATGTTATTTCCATAATAGATTTAAATAAATTATTAATTACTTGCGGCTGTTGCCGCGGAGACAATAAAACCACTGAAATTAGTCCAGTGGTTTTATTGTGAACTAAACTAAATTACTTTTTGCAAGCCGCTGCGTCAGTTTTGTACTGAGCATAAGCTGCTCGAATAGCAGTACGACGATCTGCGCGAGCTTTCTGCACAGCTTCTTTGTAGTGATCTTTGGCCATCATAACCATAGCGTGATCATCTTTGGCTGTCATCATGCCTTCATGCTTAGCAGCCTTTGCTGAGTTCAATGCAGCAACGTAAGCTTGCCGAGCTGTCTGTATACTCGTATTTCTGGTGGTACGAGCGGTTTTGACACAAGATAATTCTGTCTTGTGCATCATCATTTTGTCACTACCGTCTTTATGCATCATCGCATCGCCTGTTTCTGCTGCTAGCGCCGGCAAGGCAACGAGCATTGATGAAGCGATAGCTAAACCAACAATTATTTTTTTCATTTTGTGGTTCCTTTCTTAAATTCATTCTAACACCCTCAAAATAGATGTCAAGTTTACTGTACGTAAAGTAGACTTGACATTGATTTAAGAAATGCTATACTTACTCTAATTACAACATTAAATAATTAAAGGAATTAAGACATATGCAAAATAAAGCTATTATCATTGGACTAGTTGCGGTACTGGCCATAGGCGGCATTACTGCTTTTACATTGATTAAACAAAATAACAACCGTCGATTAGCTGTGGATAAACAAAATGATCTAGCCATGATGAAAAAAGGTGAGGAGTCTGCCATGGAAGACAAAGCTATGATGGACGATAGCCATCTCTTAGGTGTGGTAATGTCAGCCGGTAAGCTTATGACATTGTGGCCAGGAAATGAGCTCGCTTCCCTTTCGCACGATATCACCCTAAAAAATGGGACTAAGGTTAGCATGGCCGGTCAAATTACTGCCTCTAACGGTTACGTTCTTACCCTCAAAGATGGTCAAGAATTAAGCACAAATGGAGATATTACTACTATTGATACTTCAAAACTGACAATGATGAAAGAAGAGAAAGCTTCTACCAATTCTACCGACACAAAAAGTGCCACAACTGGGTCAACCAGCACTTATGTTGACTACTCTCCCCAAGTTTTGACTGATGCCGAAACTGCCCAAAAATCTGGGCGCAAAGTAGTTTTGTTTTTCCACGCTAACTGGTGTCCCTTCTGCATTGCAGCGGACAAAGATTTTAGAGCCAACATCGGAACGGACAAATTTCCCAAAAATGTCACTCTTATAAAAACCGATTATGATAGTCAAACCGAATTAAAGAACAAGTACGGGGTTAACCACCAACACACTTTCGTTCAAATTGACTCTAATGGTAATCAAATTACCAAATGGATCAGCGGTGAAACCCCCGAATTAAACACAAACTTACAATAATCATATGTTTCAAATTCTTCTTGCTTTAGTTGCCGGCATTTTAACAATTGCCGCTCCGTGTATTCTGTTGCCGTTACCCATAATTTTGGGTGGCTCTGTTGGTCAAAAAAGTAAAACCAGACCACTATTCATTACAATCGGATTTGTGGTCAGCTTCGCTAGCGTGGCACTATTGGTAAATTACCTAGTCCAAAAATTAGGGCTCGATCCCAATACTCTTCGTACAGTGGCAGTGGTCTTCCTGGCGATATTCGCATTCTTTATGATTTGGCCAACGCCCTTTGAGAAACTCATGACCCACATGAGTGGTCTTATAAACCGGGCTGGAAAAACCGGACAAGCCGCCGGCAATGGCAACTTTGGTGGATTTATTTTAGGAGCAATCATCGGAATTGTCTGGGCTCCTTGTGCCGGTCCAATTTTAGGCTCCATTTTAACTCTCATTGCCCTGCAGAAAGACACAGCCCATGCAAGCTTACTCTTAATTTCATACGCTATTGGCGCTGGCATCCCCATGCTTGGCATTGCCTATGGTGGCCAGGCTTTAACAACCAAAGTGAAAGGTATTGCTAAATACTCCCATCGATTACAACAAATTTTTGGAGTAATCTTGCTACTGTTGGCTGGGGCCATTTATTTTCAATACGACACTGTAATTCAAGCCAAGCTGGTGGCAAAATTCCCAGGAATCGGCTCGTCTTTCGAAAAAGGTTTAGCTGGATCATTCACCAACAATAAGCAAGCGATTCCGGAAAGCACCACCGGCAATACGAGTTCAGATAAAATTGAATTCAAAAATTTGGGACCGGCCCCAGAATTTGCCGGAATTTCCAAGTGGTTAAACTCTGACCCACTAACAATGCAAAGTTTACGCGGTAAAGTTGTACTGGTAGATTTTTGGACTTATACGTGCATAAATTGTGTCCGAACACTCCCTTACGTTACTAAGTGGTACGACACATACAAAGACAAAGGATTTGTGGTCATTGGAGTGCATACGCCGGAGTTTGCTTTTGAGAAAGATAGCAACAATGTTCGCACTGCAATCGGACAACATAATATTCACTACCCTGTTGCCCAAGACAATGACTATGCCACTTGGAACGCTTTCAATAATCAGTTTTGGCCGGCCGAATACTTAATCGACCAAAAGGGTGATATTGTATACACTCACTTTGGTGAAGGCAATTATGATCACACTGAAAATGCGATTCGCCAACTTATTGGTATAACCGATAAGGTATCAGGAGATAATGGCGCTAACTTATCTGGAGTGCGATCACCAGAAATGTATTTTGGCACAGACCGATTGCAATATTTAAGCCCCAACCAGACACCTCAATCTGCGGATACCTCTTACACACTACCTGCTAAATTAGGATTGAATACTTTTGCCTTAGGTGGCAATTGGAAGTTTGATGGCCAAAAAGCGACTTTAACCAAAGGACCCGGGAAGATTCAATTGAAATTCCATTCAGGCAAAGCCTTTATGGTCGCATCAAGCGATAAGCCAATAACTATTCAAACAATTGTTGACGGAAAACCGGCAAAAACAATTACTGTCCAAGGATCCCAATTATATACTCTCTTTGATTCAAACGACTACACTGATCATCTTCTGGAAATTCAAATCCCAGATGGCGGATTCCAAGCATTTACATTCACATTCGGATAAAAACCATGACTATAGTTAATCACGTAAAAAAACTGCGCACTGAAAAGAACATCACCCAAGAAGAACTTGCGGCGGCAGTTAACGTGTCTAGACAAACCATTATTGCAATTGAAAAAGGTAATTACGTTCCCAGTTTGTTGCTGGCTATGCAATTATCGCGATACTTCCGTCTGTCGATAGAAAATATTTTTAAAGATAAGGTATAATGACTATATGAAAATTATTATTTACTATCTCTTACTGCTTGTCGCCATTGCTTTAATTGTCGGCTATGCCATTTCCGGCAACGGAAATGCTATGTCCATGACACAAGTGCTGAGTATCTGTGCTTTTCTCGGCATATACACAATAATTCTTTCTCTAGTCGGCGAAGGTCACGTGGTCGACGAACGGGAACAGGCCCATCGCTACCTTTCCAACCGAACTGCGCTCATTACTAGCACGGCTGTAATTTCTCTGGGCGTCATAGTTCAACTATTTATAACTCACCACTTAGACTTTTGGTTGCTAGGCAGCTTAATCGTACTCAATCTCACAAAAATAATTAGCTTAATTTATTTCAATTACAAAAACTAAACTTATTTGTTGAGTTTAAACACCTTGGCATTCACCATTACAAACTGTTGTGTCGCCACATCCCAAACATGTGGCTGTACTGTTATTTCAGGACCTTTTGTCAATATAACGTTGAAGGAGTTTGGTTCATTGCGATAACGAATAGATGTAGCTGTGCCAGCTTGCAGCAGCAGCGCAGTATGATCTTTATCTTTATACCGTTTAGCGATTTCTCTGCTCCCAGACACATGCAAATGCCCAGATAAAAATAGCTGTGCCCCTGCACCCATTAACCTTTCCAGTATATCACTTTTCATGGTTATTAACGGATGATGAGTGACAATAATCTTAATATTTGTTTCTGGAGCTACACGGAGCAGTTCTTCCACGCGCCTAATTTGACGTTCGGACATTCGACCATCTTTGATGGTCAATGAACGCGCAGTATTCACCCCGATAATAGTCACTTCATCATCACTATTATCCGTTTCCGGCTCCGTGCGCATTAATGTGTCGAACCGACTTAAAGGGCGAAAGAACCGCCGCCATACATTATAAAGAGAAATGTCATGATTTCCTGGGACTACCACTTTCACATTAGGCAAGCTTCTTAAAAATTCAGCTGCCTGAGTAAATTCGATGGTCTTCGCCCTTTGAGTTAAATCGCCCGACACCACAACGGCGTCGGGGCTCATTGCTATTATGGTTCGTTGTAACGCTGTGACTATCTTAGGGTCAGCGCTACCAAAATGTAAATCGGAAATGTGAATTATAGTACGCATAGTTAGGCAGGAATAATGACTCGTAACGCTTGAGGTTTTATAGTATAGCGTAACGGCGACTGCAAGCTAATAATTTCGCCATCAATTGCCACTCGTAAAAAGTTTTTTCGCGTTGTCAATGTAAGCTCCTTCGTCACATATTCATCCAATTGCTCGTGACCCGACAACGTGCCCTTTAATGCATGGATGCCTAGCATGAACAACCCCAATCGGCTAGAATGCTTCACTATATACACGCACAAATTGCCGCTATCCATGCGCTGGCGTTTTACCAGATTAAAACCACCAATCTCGTATTCGTTATTGCCCACAAAAATTAACGGGGTCTTGCGCAACATTTGCTTGCCATCAATTAATACCTCTACATTCATAAAAGAGTAATTCCACATCACACTAATTACAGCTTGAACCGCCGCAATTCGTTTACTCCAACCAGACTGTTGCTGTTCTTCCCGATACCCAACCAACTTCGAATATATTCCAATACTGGAGTTATTAACAAAAGGCGTATCATTAACCGTCGCTACATCAATCATATGTTCTACTCCATGGGCGATGACATTAACCGCCTCTTCCAGCCCTAACGGGATATTAAGATCTTGCGCAAAATGGTTAAACGTCCCATAAGGAATAATGCCCAACGCCAAATTTGCACTAACATCTGTATTTAATAGTTCCGTAGCCACTGCATTTTGCGTTCCATCCCCTCCGGCAGCGGCAATTATTCTATGTCCTTGGGCAATGGCTTTTTGCACGGCCATTGAAACAGGGGTAGCACTATTTACTAAATAGAACTCTGGATTGATCTCGTTTTTTAGGAAGGCATCGCGTAAAGTCGCAACTTTGCTCCCCATGTCTTCAGTACCAGATTGCGCATTAATAATTACACCCACTTCTCTCGCCATGTATTATTTCGTTAATTGAGGATATAATTGAGTATATGCTTTATCAAACTCTACATCAATACGACGTTACGGTATTTTATTGGTTTAATCATCTGCCTCACCCTCATAT
Source organism: Candidatus Doudnaibacteriota bacterium (assembly GCA_038230955.1). GTDB lineage: Bacteria > Patescibacteriota > Doudnabacteria > UBA920 > UBA920 > JBBRMG01. The sequence goes on from JBBRMG010000014.1 coordinate 5,774, forward strand.
CTTGAACGTTCTGGCATCCTTAATTCATTATGGGACAAAGGGCAGTCTCATATATATACCGTTTTTCATTATTCTATTAGTTGCCCACCACTACCGCGCCACTCTCATTATTGCGGGGTCTCTACTATTAGCCGGGAGTACTACTAACTTGGTACTGAAACATTTATTTCATAGAGCCCGTCCTTTTAACGCTCTAATGCATGTCATAGCATTACCGCCTTTACCGAGTTCATTTTCATTTCCTTCGGGCGAAACCACTGGAGCATTTGCCGTAGCCATGGCGTGCGTATTAGTGTTCCCAGGAAAAGCATGGAAGCTGGTTTGGATATGGGCTGGCATTGTTATACTTGACCGAGTATACATGGGCCATCACTACCCCACTGATGTTCTTGCCGGAGCATTGGTCGGCATCATTGCATCTTATATTGTGGTTGGGGTAGCAACCTATTATAGCAAAACTACATAACCTCATATTAAAAGCGTTTTTTTGCTATACTTAATGATATCAATCATAAAATAATCCAATGATCGAAACACCTCAAAAATTAGTCACACATACAATAATCATAACTCTGGCGGCGTTAGCATCGATTAGCGCAGTCGCGTTTAGCTTCTACTTTGTTTATGTAATTCGCACTGTGGTATTAGATTTGGTAATTGCTTTAGTAATTGCGGCAGCCCTTCAACCATTGGTGGCACTAATGGACCGAAAAGGCTTAGGCAAAATTCCCGCTTCCCTCATTGCTATACTAGCCACGTTAATAATTGTAGGCGGGATAATCGCCGTTATAACCACCCCTCTAGTTGGTGAAACCAGCCGGCTTATTAACAACGTTCCGCAAATTGTGGACCAAGTTACTCATAACTCACAACTAGCGGCGCTGAACGATAAATATCATATCATCAACAACTTAGGGTTCAATGAAAGCTCGGTTTTATCATCCATAGCTGGGCACGGTCTCCCTGCTTTCTCTATTATATCGGGAATTATTGGCGGCCTCACTTCAGTCGTGGTTATAATAATTTTCACATTTTTTATTTTAGTCGATGGGCCGAGGGCTTGGTACCTACTGCTTCAAAATTTTCCTTCAAAGCGCCGCGCCAGAATAAATGCGACCGGTGAAAAAATGATGCGGGCTGTTAGTGGGTTTGTTTCCGGCAACCTTTTTATTAGTTTAATTGCGGGCACTGTGACATTAATCGTATTATTAGCTTTTGGAGTTCCCTATGCTTTTTCTCTAGCGATTCTTGTAGCGTTGTTAGACCTTATTCCCCTAATTGGTACTGCTTTGGCTACAATCATTGTCGGTCTAGTGGCCTTAACCCAAGGAGTAGTAGTTGCATTAATAGTAATTATTATTTTGCTCGGGTATCAATTTACTGAAAGCCACTTCATACAACCTTTGGTATATTCACGCTCAGTACAGCTGTCTGCGTTACTAATTATTGTGGCTACTTTGGTGGGCGCTGAATTAGCGGGAGTTATTGGGGTGCTGTTGGCCATACCTATAGCCGCGATAATTCAAATTTTAATTATCGACTTATTCCTCTATAGTGCCGAAAACACTTAAAAGCATGGAGCAGTTTAGCATCAAGTCTACCAAAGGCAGACTAGTTCTACTGGCCGCCATTCTCGCTAGTGGCATGGCGTTCTTTGATGGATCTACTACTAGCGTTGCGTTACCTACTATTCAGTCTTTCTTTCATGCCAGCATTACCCAGGTCCAGTGGGTAGTTAATGCCTTTGTTCTAACTTTGGCGGCGTTACTATTATTGTCCGGCTCCCTAGGCGATAAATTTGGCAGGGAAAAAATATTTAGCTTAGGTATTACTCTGTTCATTGTTGCTTCGCTGTTCTCTGCCCTGTCGCGTCATATAAATTACTTAATCTTTTTCCAAGCTTTGCAAGGACTGGGCGCAGCCATGATGATTCCCGGCAGCTTGGCTATAATCAACAGCTCATTCGAACAAAGCTCTAGGGGCAAAGTCATTGGCATGTGGGCTGGGTATTCTGCCGGTATTGCAGCCGCAGGCCCATTTTTGGGTGGCTGGCTCACCCAAACATTTGGCTGGCCTGCCGTGTGGTTTATTAATGTGCCCATTGGGGCTGTTGCGCTATTTGTGGCGTTAAAGTTTGTTCCGGAAAGTAAAAATCCCGATGCCAAAAAACTGAATTGGCTCGGTTCCATTTTGTTAGCTGCAGGATTACTAAGCTTGGCCTATGGTTTAATGCAAGCGCCCACAATTGGTTGGTATCACTGGCTCAGTGGTGGAGCCGTTGTGCTAAGCATTATTATTTTGATAGTATTCGCAGTCAGTCAGATTGAAAGCGCCTCACCATTGGTGCCATTGCAAATCTTTAAATCTCGTCTGGTCACCGGTGCCAACTTGGTGACATTACTGGTCTACTTTTCATTAGCCGGCGTGTTCTTCTTTCTCATGCTAAACTTACAACAAATTCAAGGTTATTCTCCGCTAGTTGCCGGGTTAGCCACGTTACCTCCCATTATTATCATTACATTTCTATCTGGGCCAGCTGGGAGTTTGTCTGATAAAATTGGGCCCCGGTTACAAATGATTCTGGGACCAACACTGGTAGCAATAGGAATGGGGCTGTTTGCGAGGGCCGGGCTACATGCCAATTACTTTACCACATTCTTTCCAGCTCAAATTGCTTTTGGTGCCGGCATGTGTTTATTAATTGCGCCGTTGACTAAATCAGCTATGGCTGTGCCTGCTCAATACTCTGGAGCGGCATCGGGCGTCAACAATGCTATTTCTCGCATCGCCTCCATGCTGGCGATTGCCATTCTTGGCACTGTGATACTATCCACTTTCTACAGCGGCCTAAAAATTAGGCTGGCGCAGTCCTCTCTCAGTCCACAACAGCAGGAACAAATCTACATACAAAAAAACAAACTCGCGGGCATAGAAATACCAGCGGAGTTTCCCTCAGAAGCTAAGACAATAGTCCAAAATTCTTTCATTCACTCTTTTAGGTTGGCTATGCTCACTAATATGATTCTGTGCTTGCTGGCAGCAGTAATTGCATTTATTACAATTAAAAACAATAAACATGAATAAAATAAAAATAGGACATCACACATTTCCTGGAGCATTATGGTTTATCGGATGGTTATTTACTATCGGTTTCCTACACTTAGTATTTTGGCAGGGAGTACTGGCGCTCATTATTTGGCCTTACTACCTGGGTCATAATATCGCCAGTTTAACTCATCGCTAATCTGGTTTTTAAAAATTAACCGGCTAACAATTTGTTAACCGGTTTTTCGAATACCTAAATATCTTGCCAGAACTGTTTCCACGCCTTTCCTGCTTGCGCTTTGCCATACGCAACTGCGTTTTGGTCCTGCTCCTGCGCCAGCAACTCCTCCAGGTTGCTGCCGTGATGTACATCATGCTCAATATGATCGATTAAATGATACATGGCATGGTCTGGTAATTGAGGCCAGTACTGTTTTAGCAATTTCACTAGGTACTCATAGTGCTCCGGAACTAAACTTTCCGATGCAGCAATGGCCGCCGCCCCCACAAGAAAATTGGAATTATCGACAAGTCGATTAAATTCGGTGACTACCGCGATTGCCGCTGGGTGCGGATTATCTCCCAGCTGGCCAATAGCTCCTTGCGGTTTCCAGGAGTCATAATTAATTCCAAGATACTGAAGTAGGCGCTTCCGCCCCTCACAATGCGCAGGTCCAGGATACAAATCACTGGCCCCCTGCTCTTCCGCCAGATTAGCCTGCAGAGCAAGCCTAATTGGACCGTCGGGCACTTTGACCAAAAGCTTTTGCAGCAGTTGGCAAAAATAATGGCCGAATTGATAGCGAATAGCAACCATCTGAGCCACTTGGTCTTTAGTCATAATCGTCTCCTTATTGATTGTTTTTTATTTTAACTGATAATTATATATCTTATACTTATATGTGTTAATACTTATCGACAATGTATTATCCAAATATATACATATTGACACAAATAAGCCAATAATATATAATATATATGTAGTCGGAAATATTCGACATATTTAAAATACTTGTTCTATGGCCTTAAAAGATGATTTAAAAGAGTTTGGTTTAGACGACAAAAAAGCTAAGGTTTACTTAGCATTGCTAGAGTTAGGACAGGCCAAAGTCCATGAAATCGCTCATAAAGCCGGGGTTGCTCGACCTAGCGCCTATGACTTATTGGAGAAGCTGACCAAGGACGGATTAGCTGGCTCGTACGAGAAACATAAAATTCGCTATTATATTGCTAGCGACCCGGGAAAAATGAAACGCACTCTCGCAGAGAAACAACAAGCGTTAGACCATCTGCTGCCCGAATTGAAATCAGTCTATAACTCCTTGAAAGCCAAACCCAAAATATCGTTCTACGAAGGAGTTGAGGGTATCAAAACTGTATTTGAAGATACTCTTACAGCCAAAGACAAAAATTTGCGTGGAATTCTGTCTATGGAGGACTTGTTTAAAATTCCTGGTGAAAGATATATGGATGATTACGTGGATCGCCGGATCAAGCTGGGGTACCAGCTACGCGTTATAAGAAGTAAGCCGAAAGAAATCGCCGAAGTTTGGCTTCCTGGACAAACAGAAAAAAGAAATGTCCGCTATCCCCCAACAAATATGCTATTTGATATGACTACTTATATTTATGACAGTAAGGTTGGCCTAATTGCTTCCCAAAAAGAAAACTTTGGCATGATTATTGAAAGTGAGGGTCACGCCAACAATATGGGACTGCTGTTTGAATCGCTCTGGCAAATAAGCTCTAAAGCTTAGACCCCACGCCCATAAAAGATTTTATAAATACTTTAACTTGGTGTGTTAAACTTATTTTAAGTAGTTTGGATAATTTATTTATCCTATCTTGAGCGACACTTCCTTATACTGTTCTTATGTACAAAATTTACATAAAACACAATTATAGCGGAAGCCTAAGGAACCAATTTAGTTACCGGCAAATTGAAAAGATTTCTCAATTGTTCTCCGATTTTGGAATGCTAATAGCTGGTTCAGTTATTGTGCCCAGTATACTTGGAACCCCCAATATGTTTGCCATCTTCGTAGGTATAATATTATTCGCATCATTTTTATCATTTAGTTTACTATTAATTAAATAAGCATATGTTGATAATACTCTATATAGTTTTTGGGATAATGGGCACGATTTTGTTTTTAATTGCCTACCCATCAGCAAAAAGATTACGCAAAGATACAAAAAAGCCTCTATGAGAGGCTTTTTTTAATATTGCAAAATTGCTTATAGCCTAAACCAATAACAAAACTGGCATAGGTTAGCCTAAGTAGCTTTAATAATGCCGCAGGCAATTCTGGGTCCACCACTGACACCAGATCCGTGCTCCCCACCTTTGTAGGGATCGGGGTTGCCGTGCACCATGAGAGAAGTTCCTTCGCCAGTCAAAATGCATAGTGGTCCGTCTGATAAAGTAACGCGGTTCGTCACCGCTTCTAACTTACCTGTGCCGTCAGCCTGAATTTCAATGTTCGGCAAGTCTCCTGCGTGAAAAGGATGATTAACGTCGGGGTCTGAGTTGCCAGCTGGGCCTGGATCGAAGTGTCCACCAGCACATTTAAATTCACCACCACAGTCAGCTTTTTCGTGAATATGCACTGCATGCAATCCGGGCTTCAACGTTTCTACACTACCTTTCATGGTCAGTGTAATCTTCACTAATTTCTGAGTGCCAAATTCATACTCTATAAATTCCGCGTGACCCTCCAGCTCTTTGCCAGTTAAATCGGCAGTGGCTCGCATTATCTCTACGCCCTCAAATGAAAATAGTTCCATATTTATTTTGTTAATTACACTAATATTATACTACCAACTCCACTTTGCACCCTTGTTTGCAGAGAAAGCTTGGCCCGGCGACTAATTCGCATTCAGCACAAGCAATTAGTTGGCGATGACAATTACCATCAAAGCAATTAGTAAACCGTTCGCACGGTTTTTCGCAGATTGTACATTGTCCTACTATTTGATGCTTCGAGTCATCCGTGTAAAATCCCATGGCCATTCTAGTATCGAATACATAGAGCTTGCCTAGGAAATTTTCGTTCGGATATTTTTCCATATAAGAAACTATCCCTCCGTCCAATTGATAGACGTCACTAAACCCTTGCGACAATAAGTAACCGGAAGCCTTTTCACACCGGACGCCACCAGTACAGACAGTGACCACAGTTTTATCTTTCAAATGGATTAGGCTTTCAATGAACTGGGGCAGGTCACGAAAATTATCCATCGACGGCAATATTGATCCTTCAAATCGGCCAATTAAATGTTCATATGCGTTGCGCATGTCTACTATATAAAACTCTTTGCCTGAGTTAATCCATTCATGTAATATTTCAGGTGGTAACTTTGTTCCGCTCAGCACATTCGGGTCAATATCACAGGATTCCAAACCAAGAGTCACAATCTCACTTCGCACTTTGACCATCAATTTATGAAAAGCGCTTCCTGTGCCAACACTGCGTTTAATGTGCACATCTGAGAATTGAGGGTCAGCCAAAAACAGATTTAAATAAGCTGCCACATTTTCTGTGGTTCCTTCAAAAGTAGCATTAATGCCCTCGCTAGCTATTAACGTGCGACCCCGTAAATTAAACCGTTGTTGCATTTCCCGTTGTTGCTGAGCAAATACCTGGGGATTAGCAATATGGGTATATTTATAAAATAGGATTATTTCGAATTCGTTCATAACTCTTCAATTCTAGCAGATTCTGGTGCTATACTAAACCCATTTTAAAAGTCTAAATCGATTGTTTCATCAATCCGAATTTGCGCCACGAAGTCGGGAACGTGGGAGACCATGACCATGGCACCTTCATAAGCGCTCAGAGCTTCAGCAATAACCGGCAAGTGTCTGAAATTAATGTGGTTAGTCGGCTCGTCTAATATAAGCAGGCCGGGTTGCTGTAATACCAAGCGGCAAAACGCGAGCAAACCTTTCTGCCCTTCGGACATTGCGCCAATTTGGTTGCCAAGTAGTTTTCCCTCAAGCAAAAAACCGGCAGCAGTAGAACGTAAGGTGTGTTCATCAAATTCTCGCATTACAGCTTTCAAAGTGTCGTAACCAGTCTGCTTAAAATCAAAATTGCTGAAATCCTGTTTGTAATAGCCCACTCGAGCTTCTTTGGCGATGACGAAGCCTTCGCCTTTATTGTCAGCAGTTAATTTTTCTAACAGCGTGCTTTTACCAATTCCATTAGGACCCGCAATAACTACATGAGTGTTTTTGCGAATGATTATTTCTAGTTTTTTATTCACTAGCTTGCCGCCTTGGAAAGCAGATACAGAAGTAAACTCCAATATTTTCCCGTCAAAAAACGCATCAAACCGTTGGGCCGGGATAGTAAAATCGCGTATGGTTTTATCTTCCTGCCGAACACTGACCATACTTTCTTCTGCATCTTCTGCCGCTTCTCGCATGCGCTTAGCCACAGCCCGGAGTTTCCCTCCTTTATTGGCAAACACTTCGGCTTGCGACCGCTTTTCTCGAATTTCTACTTGCATTCGAGCATTTTGTAAATTTTCGCGCTCAATCCGATTTTTAATTTCTTCTACTACATCATAATAATTACCAGAATACTGTTCTACTTTATTAGTGAATACATCGAGATACAGCACTCCGTCAGAAAAAGCATTAAGAAAATCGGCATCGTGAGAAATTACAATGCAAGTTTTTTCATACATCATCAAAAATCCTGTGAGATGCTCAATTCCCTGCTGATCCAAATTATTAGTCGGTTCATCTAGCAATAGAATATCAGGGGCTTGAATAAGAGCATAAGCTAACAGCAAGCGCGCTTGTTGACCGCCCGAAAATTGCTTTACTAATTTTTTGTCATATTCCCCTTGCGGCAATTCTAGATGCACTACTTCCAATACATCTTTTATCAGTTTGTCTAAATTATATTTAATATCATGAAAGGCGCTAGCGAAATAATCATGCACCGTTAAATCCAAAGCATCAGCGGGCATAACCTGACGAGCAATGGCGATTGTAGCGTCTTTTGGTGTACGATGAATGGCCCCTTCTTTTGGTTGTAACTCACCAGTTATCATTTTGAATAAAGAACTTTTGCCGGCACCATTCTGTCCCATTAAAGTAATCCGGCTGCCGGTACGTACAGAAAAACTGGCCTCATTCACAATGTGCTTACTATTGCCATATTCAAATGTGACATCGGAAAACCGTAAGATTACGTTATCAGGCATAAGAGGTCTATTATACCGTTTAAATGGGTGCGGGTCAATATCCTGGGTTAAATTACTTCCATTTAATGCTCTCGCTGCTCCGCTCATGCTATAGTAAATGTGTCACTAACTTACATTTATGAAAATAATTTTGGTTATTTTAGCGGTTATCATTATTTATGTTGTCTATGTTTACGTTCGAATCTTTGTTGCGTCCCACGACTCTCCTCTTCCGGTCATTACCCAAGTAGATATAGAACAAGGCCAAGGTAGTCCGCTTCGTTATATCGCAGCTGGAGACAGTACCGCCGTAGGCCAAGGGGCATCATCCGTTGAACACACCTACCCCAGACTTATTGCGGCTGAATTAGCAAAACATAACCATGTTGTATACAGAAACATTGCAGCTAGAGGGGCCCAAACCGCGGACGTTATTAACAATCAGTTGAAACAAATTATTGAGTTTAATCCCGATATTATTACAATTTCCATTAGCGCCAACGACGTCACACATCTCAAATCGAATGACCGCATTTTTAAAACCTACCGGACAATACTGGACGAACTGACCCAGAAAACTCAGGCCAAAATCTACATTACCGGCGCACCCAATTTCAACGGCGCTTCGCTCTTACCGTGGCCTTACATTCAATTATTGGAAGCTAAGTCGAAATCGTTTAATCAACAACTGACACAATTAGAAACCGCTCGAGTAAAAATTATTCCTATTCATGACTTTGGCTGGGATCAATTTCCTGATCGCAGTGTAACTTACTCTGCTGACCATTTTCACCCCAATGACATTGGGTATCAAAACTGGGCTAAAGCCTTCCTCTCAAAAATGCAACAATAACAAAACCGCTTCACCATATCAGCAAAGCGGTTTTAAGTTAAAAATTTATTTGACTGGGGTGGGAGCCGGAGTGACTGGAGATGTAAACGCAGGGATATCAGATTTACTGGTGTCACACTTGTCGTTTAGGGAACAGGTGGCGCCTTGTCCTTCGCCGTGCATCATTTCATAGTCACCATAACCATGCATGAAGCTACCGTGTTCAAGCTCTGATTTAAACTCACCAATTTTGACTCCAAAACAGAATACAATGATTAGCAAAATAAGACCAACCAGCCAACGCAACATATGATGACCATGCGGGTCATTGTGCCACATTTTCATACCATTCCACCCAGCAGGTTTTGGCCCGTTCATAGTGTCGGGATTATAAGCATTTTGTTGATTATCCTGATCCATATTATTTCCTGTTAATGACTGCTCTGCCCCTCTATAATAACACATAATTGATAGCACATCATTCCTACTACTATGGCAATGGATGTATGATTAATATTTGAAAGTATTTTTGGCCGCTGCATTAATAAATTCTTCTGTATAATCTCTGCCCTTTGTATAAAGCTGCTTTATGGTGGGAATGCGGGCTGGATTGTATAATTTGGCGTATTTATTTTTACGGCCACATACAGCATCACAAAAAATCTTTGCGGCAATTCCAGAATACGTCATACCGTTACCAGAAAAAGCAGTGGCCACAAGTTGATGTTGCTTGAATTGACCAATCAACGCTAGGCCATCACTCGGTTCCAATATTTGCCCACTCCATTTATGAACTATACGGTACGGATTTTTGCCCAATAGTTTATTAGTGTAGGCTTTTAATGCCCGGAAATTTTTTTGCTCACCAAAAGCGATTTCTTTTCGGTTATCTTCACCTCCGATAATCATTCTGTCATGCATGCCCATGCGGTCAATTCGAAAGTAATGATATGGGTTATTGCTGTCTTCATAAATCCCCTCTTTGAACAGGCCTTTAGCAATTTCCAATTCGTACACATACGAGACATACATCCCCTTTTTCATGAACGTTTTGATTGGGTTATTCAACGGATCATATGTCGCTGTAATAGCATGACCAGCCTTAACAGAAAAGCCCTCACCCTTAGCAATCACCCCGAATTTTGTAGACGAGACTTTCTCAACTTCTGTTTGCTCATATATTAAAACTTCTAACTCAGCTAGAACCAGCAATAATTTACGCAAAAACTTGATTGGGTGAAATTTGCCTTGATTAGCTAGCTCGACATAGCCGTGTTGTGGAAACCCTAAATCGTTTTTTTTCTTCAGTGACACCGGAGCACCCAGCTTTTTCATTCCCTCATACTCTTCTTGCAAATCCTTTGATTCATCCTGATCATTAATGTACGAGTAGTCATTGCATCTCATGAACTCGCATTCAATGTTTTCTTCTTTTACAATTCTTTCTATGAGATTGATAGCTTCCCCGTGGGACTCCCAAATCAGGGCGGCGTTCCTTTTCCCGTAAATATTGGTCATATCAACAGCGCTAGTATCAATAATTTGTGATAAAAACGCAGTGGTATACATTGTCGTTCCCGAGAGTAAATCACCTTTTTCCAAGATTACTACTTTCTTGCCCGCATTAGCTAGCAAGTAAGCACTTAGAAGACCAGCTATGCCGCCCCCGACAATAGCAACGTCAGCAACAATATTGTTTTGCAATCTCGGATATCTAATGCGTGGAATTTGGTCGGACCAAGAAGTTTGTTTAGAGGGTTTCATAAATGTAGGGATATTAGGGATATTTAGGAAGATTAGTTAATTTACCTCATAATACCGCGCTATTATGAAAAATAGATAATTATATCAATTTATGTAAAGTAGGAGGCTTTTCAAGTAGTCACCTTCCGGATAATATAGGCTGACCGGGTGATCCGCTCCAAGAATATGATAACTCAATATGCGGACGTTGCGTTTAGCGTCTTTGGCCGCTTGGAATACTAATGTTTGGAACAATGCTCTATCGACATGAGCCGAGCAAGAGCTAGTCAACAATAATCCGCCTTTAGGCAATTTCTCCATAGCTAGGCGATTAATTTCCCGGTATCCCCGACTAGCATTAGGAATGTCACTAGCTCGTTTGGCAAATGCAGGGGGGTCCAAAATAATGAAATCATACTCCTGTGGTAATTGTTTTTGCGCTAGGAATGTAAATACATCTTCTGCGTAAAAACCATTGGCCTCTTCACTGAAACCGTTTAATTTCACATTAGTACGAGCTCCGGCAATTGCTTGTGCATACAAATCTACCGAATCGGCTCGCTTAGCCCCACCAGCCAAAGCGTACACGCTAAACCCACCGGTATAAGAAAAGCAATTTAACACGGTTCTGCTTTTAGAATACCTTCCAACTAGCGCCCTCATCCCTCGTTGATCCAAAAACATACCGGTTTTTTGCGAATCATTCAAACTGACGCTGAATTTCAGTCCATTTTCTGTAATAAGTAATGTGTCCTGAACTGTTTCTCCGGATGGCTCAACCAACCATCCTTCAAAATCGTCCAGCCCTTCTTTCCGCCTGGTAGGCGTTTTGGACTTTTCGTATATTCCCCGTGGTGACAACGCAATTTGCAACGTTTCGAGAATTAGTGGTTTCAGTTTTTCTATACCAAGTGTGTTAATTTGCAAAACCAAAACATCTCCATACAAATCTACAATCAGCCCGGGTAAACTATCACCCTCTCCATTTATTAACCGGTAAGCTGTGGTATCAGTCGACATAAACTGATGCCGCAAAGCAATCGCATCTTTAATATGCTCAACTATTACTTGTTTTGGATCGGTAGCAGTAAAGCTAATCATCCGGCCAACAATGGACTGGCCTTTGTGGAAATAACCATAACCAACGAAGTCACCGAAGGACGTCACCACTGGCAACAGATCGCCGTTTTCAAACTCTGGATAATGGGCGACTGCGCCCATAAACACCCACGGGTGGCGGTTGCGAACGTGTTTATCCCGTTCTGGTTTTAAGACACTGGCGCGCGCTGCAATATTTTGTTCTGTGATGATATTGGACATAATGCACATATTATAGCAGTTTTGGTATACTTAAAGCAGATGTACTATTTCTATATAATGCGCTGTAAGGACAATAGCCTGTACTGCGGCAGTACCAATAATGTTGAGGCTCGAGCCCAAAAACACAATAGCGGTCAAGGGTCTGCCTACGTCAGATCTCGTGGCGGTGGGGTTATTGTTTATACGGAACAGTTTGCCGAAAAAAGCCCAGCTTTGAAACGTGAAGGCGAAGTTAAGAGGTGGTCCAAAGCAAAGAAAGAATTATTGATAAACAACTCTCATGATTAAACTAGCCAAACTCAACCGCGGTGACCAAGTCGGCATTATCTCTCCTTCGGCCGGTGTACCGGAAATATTTCCTCATGTATTCGAACAAGGGTTGAAACGATTACGCGAAGATTTTGAATTACACCCTATTGAATACCCCACCACCCGCCAGATGGGCTCTTCATTGCAAGACCGGGCTCGCGACATTATGGCTGCGTTTGCGGACACAAGGAACAAAGCGGTGTTTGCATCCATTGGCGGCAACGACCAAATTCACCTGATTGAATTTTTAGACAAACAAATATTTCTGGATAACCCAAAACCGTTTTTTGGTTATAGCGATAATACGCACTTACAAAACTTTCTGTGGCAGTTGGGCATTCCTTCCTATTATGGCGGTGCAATTATGCTCCAATTCGCCTGGCAAAAACAAATGCAAGACTTTACTAAGCACTATCTGAACCTAGCGCTATTTGAAACCGGTGAATTTGAATTAAAATCTAGCGAGCTGTTCAATGACATGGGACTCGACTGGGCTGATCCTGAGAATTTAAACCGAGACCGCAAAATGGAGTCCAGCGAAGGCTGGTGTTGGGAAGGTAATACAAACGCAAGCCAAACTGCGGAAGGAGTTTTATGGGGTGGTTGCGTGGAATCAATTCAAGCTCAGTTGGAACTAGATAAATACTTGCCTAGTAGCGAGGCTTTAACGGGCAAAATTATGTTTTTGGAAACGTCGGAAGGAATTCCAGATGCCGCCTATGTGAAGACGGTACTCCATAACTTGGGCAAAAAAGGCTTATTATCGCCCATTAGTGCCCTTATTGTCGGACGCCCCAAGGCTTGGGAATTCAACAAACAAAATTCAGCCGAGGAAAAAACTGCCTACAAAAAAGAACAACGCCAGTTGTTCATTGAAGTATTTCGGCAATATAATACCACAGCTCCCATTATCCAGAACATGGACTTCGGTCATACCGACCCTCAATTCGCTTTGCCCAATGGCCAGAAATTGCGCATTGATGTGGCGACAAAAAGAATTTTCGCTACTTACTAAAATTTAAGTACCGCGGTTACTTAACAACTTCAATAATTGTTCCCATTGTAATTTGCTAGATTTAGACATGGCAACTTCACTTAGTAACTTTTCAGCTTGCGCAAATTTCTTGGTTATTAACTCTTTACCATATTGAAGTGATCCCGATGACTGAAACAGCGCCACTACTCGGGCCTGGTCGAGCTGTGTAAGCGATTTGCCAAACATCGACAACAGCTCACGTCTCTGTGCGGCCGTACCATTATCTAGAATGTATTGCGTAAAAATTGTTGGCCTCCGTTCGCGCAAATCTCCCAACACTGGCTTGTGTAGTTTTTTTGATTGACCTACTAAATCGAGTAAGTCATCTTGAATTTGAAAAGCAACGCCTAGAGCAAGACCAAACTGTTCACTAAATTTATCGAGCTGGATGTTTTTTGCAGTGGCCCTACGGCCAAATAACATTGGATGAACAAAAGTATACCGTGAAGTTTTTAGAGTAATGCTTTTTTCAATTTGCTTTACGGTGACATTTAACCGTGTGGCTAAATCAACATCTAACATTTCTCCTGCTATAAGCTCGTCCATCAATAGTCCAAACTGCTCGCCTGCATTAGGCACTTTCATAAACAACTCTGCAGACCAGGACGCAATTAGATCTCCCACCAACAAAGCTTGCGATTGAGCTAGGTGATTTATATCCCCTATTCTCATTTGAACTTTGAGCAACTTTTTGGCTTGCTCGTGAACAGTTGTGACGCCATGCCGACTGCCAGCACCATCAATAATATCATCGTGTATCAGAACAAAAGCATGGACTAATTCCAAACCTAACAGCAGTGGCATTATAGTATCCATTTGTTTCCCTCCTGCCGTGCGATACATTAGATAACAAACATAGGGACGAATCCGTTTCCCTCCTGATAAGGCAATTTTGGCGCCCTGTGACACCAGATTAAACAGGAATGGATTGTCTAAAACACGCTGAGAATGAGCGAGTTTAGATTTCAAAAATCGATTCAAGTTTTTATCAAAAACCCTTTTAAATTGATCTATATCTCTAGTCATAGGATTAATCCAGTATAGCATGCTGATATTCTCTATGGTATAGTCTATCAATGGGGGTAATATGATAAAAGGACGCAAAACAGACGATCCAAAAGAAGGATCTGACAAAAACACAAACAAAAAACCAAACAACAACATAGACATTGCCGACCATCAATCGGTATCACAAAAATATTTCGCAGACAAGCTTAAGCGCAATGGCGGAGTACACGCAAGGAATTATACATTCCGCAATGGGTTGCTCAGATAAAAGCTCCTGCACAATAGTCGCGTGGGTGTTGGAATAATACATTTCAACACCCCTCTTTTTTTCATGACTGTTATGTTATTATTACCTGTATGAAAAGCTCAATTACCTTATTAGCCATTGAATCTAGTTGCGATGAGACTGCGGGCGCTATACTACGCGGCAATGTGTCTACAAAACGGCCAACGTTTAAAATACTATCTTCAGTCGTAAATTCCCAGATTGATATTCACCGCAAGACTGGTGGCGTCGTACCAGAAGTGGCAGCCCGCGCTCACATGCAAAACATTTTGCCGGTGGTCGAAAAAACTTTAGCAGACGCTGAACTATCACTCACTGATGTGGACTATATCGCTGTCACCAGTGGACCAGGATTAATAGTCTCTCTAATTGTGGGCACTGAATTTGCTAAAGGGCTATCGCTGGCTTCCGGGATTCCCATGCTCCCTACAAACCATATGGCCGGCCATATGTATTCCGCGTTTGCCGACAAACCAGAAAAAATTAAATTTCCTGTACTTTCCATTATTGTAAGCGGAGGTCATACCATGCTGGTCGTACTGAAAAATTTTTACCATTACAAAGTTATTGGCGAAACAGTCGATGATGCTGCTGGCGAAGCATTCGACAAAGTAGCGCGCCTGCTCAAGCTTCCTTATCCAGGCGGCCCGGAAATCAGTCAGTTGGCATTAAAAGGCAAAACCGATATTAGTTTTCCTCGGCCCATGATACATGAAAAAAATTATAACTTTTCTTTTTCAGGACTAAAAACGGCTGTCCTCTATTATATAGATAAGCATACGGATAAACTTACAGGTAAAATGCACAAAACTATTAGCACCCAGCAGAAAGCTGATATCGCTATGTCGTTTGAAAACGCGGTAGCTGATGTCATAACTACTAAGGCCATGAGAGCGGTAGCTGAATATAAATGCAAAACCATCACACTCTCTGGCGGCGTAGCTGCGAACAAAAAATTGCGCAATGAATTAGCATCGGCTAGCAAAAAACATAAAATAACATTCACCGTACCCACATTCGAACTGTGTACTGATAATGCCCAAATGATTGCTGTTGCTGCTTATTTCAATTTGCGAGGAGGTGCCAAAGAAGTACCGGCCCATACAGTGAAAGCAGACCCCAATTGGGAACTTTAATCTATGGCATTGCCAACTTGGTAACAAGAAAAATCCTGTAAATTAAACACTGTCAGGGAGCCCGCATCCAGTCCGGCTTTTTTTATAGCCGAAGAGTTCATCCTTCGGATTGCCGGCCCAATAACTTTATACACTGAATTATCAACAGAAAAACGGACGTACTGCACTACCGGATACAAACGAAGTTCATCCTGAGCAATAACATCAACACTACTGCCCGCGCTCGCGTAACGCTTCAAAACTTGGGTGTTGCAAATATACTGCCGCTCAGCGCGCGGGGTTATATAGTACATATGGTTCGTACCGCCCAATTGCACCGCTTGGTTTAACCGGATTTTCAGGGCTGGACCAGCCACGTTGCTCCCCTCTGGTAATACCGTTCCGCCTTTAGTACAAGAACGGCTGAGGTCTGGCTGAATAACATCGCTATGAATTTTATTGAATATTGACTCTTGAATAAGATTATTATTTTCATACAACTCCCACTTAATCCAACCCCACTCTTTACTATAGTAGTAGCGCTCATAATTACCGGGGTAAGTAGCATTACTGTAATCGTATTTCAAAACGATGACATCCTGCGAACCCAGATCACCACTAATATTATAGTGTGGCTCGTGAGACTCTAACGTCATCACATACGGTAAAGAGTTAATACGTAGCGGCGAGCAATCATTGGAATTAACGTAGTACCCCATGTTAGTACTTTCATTTATCGACTCACCGATTTTCATTTGACGCTTCATCCATTTCCCCGGACTAAAAGCGTACGACTCATCTTTTTTCCAACTGCGGTCTTCTTTCAAATATATATAAGCGTCGTCCCAAGCATGAACTTCGTAAGCCAAATTCGACCACTTGGTGTAATAGGATGTGTTACCAACCACGGTTTGATTTTGGTTATGGCTGCCGGACAAACCTTTATCTAAATGATGGCTCACAAAATAATCAAGTGTGTTAATCACTTCCGGCTCAGAGTTAGATTGCGCGCCCGATAATTGAGCACGTCCAAAGACCGCAGGAATGCCTGCAATAATTAAGCTAGCAATGATAATTTTGAGGACTTTGTTCATGAGATTTGCACTCATACTATACCATAATTTTAAGATTCCACTCTTCACAGATTCGCCGCAATTAAAGGATGCAACTAAACTTTACATAGTATTCTACATATTATATTATGTAATCATTATGAACGTTGAATCATGGAATAGCATAGTCGACACATTACGCGCCAAGGAACTCAAAGAAAGCGTGCGAGCCATTTCAGATTTCGACATCGAACGTAAGCAAAAAAAACTAAAGACCCTGAAAAGTTCTTTGGCAGATTTAATGTAGGCCCGCATACTATTTACAAATAAACTTTTATGATTGAACTAGAAAAATCTTATGATGCTTCCAAGGTAGAAGCTGATATCTACCAAAAATGGCTTAATTCAGGCTATTTTACGCCGGAAAACCTGCCCGATCGACCAGACTTAACTGCCGAACAAAAACGACCATATACCATTGTCCTGCCTCCACCTAATGTCACCGGCAACTTGCATATGGGTCACGCCTTTGAAGATACCATTCAAGACATCCTCATTCGTTTTCGCCGCATGCAAGGCCGCCGAGCACTCTGGATTCCCGGAACGGACCATGCGTCCATTGCGACTGAATCCAAAGTGGCCAAACTCCTAGAGAAAGATGGTGTCCGTAAATCCGACTTAGGACGAACTGAGTTTGTCAAAAAAGTAGAACAATTCACAGCAGAAAGCCACGACGTTATTATCAATCAACTCAAACAAATCGGTGCTTCACTAGACTGGACTCGCGAAGCTTACACTTTGGATGACAAACGGGCTGAGGGAGTACGCGTAGCTTTTAAAACCATGTATGACGACGGCCTAATTTACCAAGGGTATCGGGTTATTAACTGGGATCCCAAGGGACAGACCGTTATTTCCGATGATGAAGTGGTGCACCAAGAACGCGATGCTCAACTATACACTTTCAGGTATAGCAAAGATTTCCCCATTCCCATTGCAACGACTCGGCCCGAAACTAAAGTTGGCGATACCGCAGTAGCTGTAAATCCAAACGACCCCAGGTACCAACAATACATCGGCAAAGAATATGATATGACATTTTGCGGTGTGCCCATACACATAAAAATAATTGCCGACGAAGCAGTGGAAATAGATTTTGGTACGGGGGCCCTTGGCGTCACGCCCGCTCATAGCATAATTGATTTTGAAATGTCTCAACGTCATAATTTACCGTTAGTCCAAGTCATCAACGAGCACGCCAAGATGATGGTTGGCGGCGAAAACCTTGTTAACAAAAAAACAACGGAAGCTCGATTAGTTATTGTAGAATGGTTGCAGCAACAAGACTTACTCGAAAAAACCGAAGATATCAAGCAAAGCGTTGGTACGGCGGAACGCACCGGCGCTGTTATTGAACCCCTACCAAAACTCCAGTGGTTTATTGCCGTCAACAAACCATTTGCTATGAAGCAATCGCATATCCCTGGTATTAACACCGGAGACCAAGTGACATTGAAGCAACTCATGCAACATGTCATCGAACAAAAAACTATTGGCATTGTCCCGGCGCGATTTGAAAAAACATATTTCAACTGGATAAATAACTTACGCGACTGGTGTATATCCAGACAGCTCTGGTTTGGCCACCGCATTCCCGTCTGGTACAGAGCCAATAATACAGGAATAGATGGCGGCTCGGAGCGCGAAATTTACTGCGACATTACTCCCCCAGAGGGTGAAGGCTGGGAGCAAGACCCCGATACCCTAGATACTTGGTTTTCCTCAGGATTATGGACGTTTTCGACCCTAGGATGGCCGGAAAACACCTCAGACCTCCAAACATACCATCCTACTTCGGCTATTATTCCCGGGTACGAAATTCTGTTCTTTTGGGTTGCCCGCATGATTCTTATGTCCACCTATTTGCTCGGCGATATTCCATTCAAAAATATATACTTGCACGGTATTGTCCGCGATAACAGAGGACGCAAATTCAGCAAATCATTAAACAACGGAGTTGATCCACTAGAAGTAACGGAAAAATTTGGCACCGATGCACTGCGGATGGCCTTGGTGTTTGGTGCAGCCCCCGGCAACGATACGGCGTTCGATGAGCAAAAAGTCAAAGGCATGAAGCATTTCGGCAACAAACTTTGGAACGTCGCCCGATTTATTCTGATGAATGTTGATATGAAAAACGTGGGCTTAAAAGAATCTGACGAGTTCTCCCCCGAAGATGAATTTGTGCTAAAAGATTTAGGATTATATCGAACCCGCTACGATGAAGCCCGGGTGGTGGAAAAAGTTACGGCTGACTTAGAAAACTTTATGCTCCATGAAGCGGCCCAAACATTGTACAATTCACTATGGTACGAATTTGCCGACAAATACATTGAGCATTCCAAGCCTGCACTCAACGGTGATGACGACAATAATAAACGCATCAAACAAACTATTCTCTATCAGTCGCTAGTGACTTATCTAAAGCTACTCCATCCGTTCATGCCATTTGAGACAGAAGAAATTTGGTCAAAACTGACCCAAAAGGATTTACTTATAGTAGAGCCCTGGCCACAGCAATAGTTTAGAATAAATTTAACTTTCCATGAACACGGTTCTGCTAGGATTAATATGTTATACTATTAATCCAAAACAAACCTATGACAGAAACCAACTTCCAACCCATATTTGATTACTTAGATAATCACTTCCGACTTGAGATTATTCAAGACATAGAAGACAGATTTGGCAGTAGATTTGATAACCTAGCTAATATCATGGATGAAGTTCTTAGGGAAGTTGTCGCAATGCGTGAGGAGCAAACAATTAATAATCATCGCTTCCTCCGCTTAGAGGGCTGGGCTAAGCCAGTAGGCCGGAAAGTCAACATCCCATTCGAGACATAAATAAAAAACGGGCTTTCTAAAAGTCCGTTTTTTTAAGCTCTGGGTTAGACTAGGTCTTTTTTCTGAAACTGATGATCGTTATCCTTCTTTATGGCACTTGATAACATCTTCACCTGATGATAGGCAACAAATGCAAGGGCGAGGAACAGGAGTAATAAGAACAGCAACACGCTCCATAATATCACCGGGCCTTGAGGTGCAGGTGTAGTCGACTCAATGACAGCATCGTTCACTGCCGGGTCCAAATAAAATGTGGCTGAAGCCGTGGACACTATTCCTTGGAATGTGCTCGTAGCAATTATAGTATATAGCCCTGGAGTTGTGCCGCGAGCGGTGAGAAAAGTTTTCAAAAAACGACTTTGCTGGCTAAATGAAACTGTATCAGTGGATTCCATAACTATCAAGCCCGTAGGATTTTTGACAACGTAAGAAATTTGCTGATTACTGATTTCCTTATTATTATAGTTACTAACCAAAGTCGCTGCAGCCACTATTTTATTACCTGCTGTTATGCGCTTATACTCAGGCAGAATATCAAAGAAAATTCCAAATAAATTCGGAGTTGTATTACCAGTACCGGTGGTTAAACCACCACCGCTAGGGTCGCTATATGCACCGCCAGTTGGACTGCCACTTATACCGCTCTGCTGACCACCGCTACCGGAACCGGAACTCCCCGGGCCGCTTGAGCCGGACGCTGAGCCAGACGGTGGAGTTGAACTTCCAATACCACTTGGACTAGTCCCATAACTAGGTGCTGAACCGGAACCACTACTACCATGGCTTGGGTACGACGGCAACGGTGACTGAGGGGGCCCAGGATTAACCGGAGCGACTTTACCATTTTGCACTATGAAATAAGCGCTGGCGCTCCCATACTTGGACGAGTCCCTATTACTATAAACCGTAGCGGTAATAAAATATGTGCCCGGACTCATTTGTATCGGCGACTGCCACAACCAATCGCCCTGAGCGCTGGCAGTAGCTGTGCTGTAAAATGGATAATCACCCTGAATACTTAAAAACACTAAAGCATTATTTAGTGAAGTGTGCCCTGAAAAAGCTGGATACGGCGTAGAAAAAACATACGCCTGTTTTGTTTGTGATCCCACCGTAATAGGTTGTTGGGGCACTTGTCCAGCCGGCTCAGCTCTAATAGTAACAGTCGGATTTGCAACTGGTGGAGAAGGATTAGTGCCGCCACCAGGACTGGGCACAATTGGCCCAGGGCTTATCCCCGCTACAGTAGCAGTAACAGTCAGATTGTTGCTAAGAGAAATTGTACCGGCACTGACGTTAAACCACACAGTAATCATCCCGATAATTATTGTCAAAGCGGCAAAAGCAAAACACAGACCAATTGAGATATGGAACAATCTATGAGTATGATGATGGGTCCACTGGTCTGGTTTAACTTGCATTTTGTGTTTGATAAAATCTTTACTCGTTCTTGAACTAGGCTTCTATATAATAACTTGATAGTAATTAAACAGCTAATATGCCCACAAACATTGAACTTATTGAGAATAAAATTTACTTAATTCGGGGCAAGAAAATCATGCTTGATAGAGACTTAGCGAACCTTTACCGAGTAGAAACCAAGGCTTTAAATCGAGCGGTTAGGCGAAACATCAAGCGTTTTCCCGAGGACTTTATGTTTCAGCTGACTTTGGAAGAAACTGAGTCTATGCGGTACCAATTTGACACCGCACACGAAGAACCTGCCTTAAATAAAGATGAATCTTTAAGGTACCAAATTGGCACCTTAAAGCGCGGGCAACATATCAAGTATTTCCCCTACGCCTTTACGGAGCAGGGAGTAGCCATGCTATCAAGTGTGTTAAGGAGCGATACGGCCATCGAGGTCAACATTCAAATTATGCGAACCTTTACCAAACTGCGGGAGATGTTGGCCGGCAACAAGGAACTGAGAGAGAAAATTGAGGAGATGGAGAAAAAATACGACCAGCAATTTCAAGCCGTGTTCATAGCGATTAAGCAATTGATATCTCCTGACCCGCCTATCGATGAACCAAAACGAAATATTGGCTTCCGGACCTAGTGTTAAGGAGCTGCTCCGCCGCCGCCGCCCTGACCGCCGCCAACTGTAAATATAACAGTAGGGATTGATGTATAGCCACTACCACCTGCGGTAATTGTCACAGATGTTACTGTCCCATTAGTTAATACAGCTGTACCAGTGGCACCGCTACCGCCGCCGCCCGAGAAAGATACTGTGGGAGGGGTAGAACCATAACCTGAACCACCGCAAACAATTGTAACTGAACTGACAGCGTTAGTGGTAACCACGGCAGTTCCGGTTGCCGTAGTACTACAACTGCTGCTACCGCCTCCGCTACCGCCGCCAGAAGAACTACCGCCGCTTGCGCCACCACCGCCGGCAGATGAACCGGCAGAGCCCGCGCCAGCCTCTGTGGCATTACCGCCGCCTCCGCCACTAAAGACAATGAAAGCCCAGCAAGTACCATTATTTCCTTGATTAAACAACAAAGGATTTTGAGCTAAGGTGATACCGCCGGAACATATCCCATCCTGAACATCGACGTAAGAAAGACTGGCTGTACCGTTTAGAGTAATAGTCCACTGAGACCCAGCAGATGAGCTTTTTAGCCAAACTGTTCTAAAGGGCGCACCAGTTGCCGTAAGAGCCCCGGCGAATGTGTACGTATTACCACTAGCAAACTTAATATAAGACCCGGCCGTTGTATCAGTAAAGTTATTAAAGATTGTTCCGCTTGCGCCAGCAATATTCGAAGTCAAATTAGCTGCAGTCGGAGCAATTACCACTGTTCCACTATTGTGAGTGAAAGTTCCATTATTAGTAAAGTCGCCATTGATTGTTAGAGTAGTGCTTGGAGCAACGAAACTGCCGTTGGTAATAGTAAAATTGTTTGCTGTAATCGCACCGCCGGCTGTAAAAGTATTGCTGGCTTTGTTAACAATTAAGTTATTATAAGTAAGCGCAGGAATAGTAGTGCCGGTCGTAGCAGCAGAAGAGAAGTCCACTGTCCCAGTTCCGGCAGTGAAGGTACCATTAGCGACAATTGGAATACCGTTACCAGTTAAGGATAGTTGGTTTGATCCAAGGCTTAATGTTTGAGATGCATCAATTGTGACAGAAGTTGCTTTGATATTGGAGGCAAGGGAGAGGGTTGTTGCTGAAGCACTCGGAGTTACGTAACGAACAATGACGATACCCGAACCACCTGCTGCACCAGCGCCTGAGCAAGGCCCACTACAGCCGGAGTTTAGATATCCTCCAGCGCCACCACCGCCACCTGTATTTGCTGTCCCAGCTGTGCCTGCAGAAGATGAATATCCTCCCGCACCGCCACCTCCAGCACCACCTGAGCCACCATTATTTCCACCTGGATTTCGTGCACCGCCGCCACCGCCACCAGCATAAGTAACAGCAGAACCAGATAGAGAGCTGGAAACACCGGCACCACCGTTACCAGGTGTGCCATTGGTGGCGTTACCACCAGCTGCTCCCGCACCTCCACCACCGGCACCATCATTAGAGTTTGCTCCAGCTGTACCACCAGCGCTTCCTTGTCCGGATGTACCGAGTTGTGCACTTGCACCACTGGCCGCACCCTGACCGCCACCGGATCCACCATTAGAAGAACCATTGCTAATATGATTATAATCTCCGCCACCGCCACCGCCGGTTGCGGTCAATGCACCAAATACTGAATTCGATCCGACCGAGCCACCGCCGCCACCATAAACACCAATAGTGTCATCCGCAGCCGCACCAGCTCCGCCAGCGCCAACAGTAACGGTATAATTTTGGTTAGAAACTGTATATCCAGTGCTGGTTAACACACCGCCACCGCCACCGCCGCCGCCGATTGTCTCACCACCGCCACCGCCGCCGCCAACAATCAAATAATCAACCGCACTGACTGAGGCTCCAGGATTAAAAGTCCCACTTGAAGTAAATGTATGGATTGTATAACCACCAGCATGAGTAATGGTTCCACCAGTACCATCAGTGCCAGCGACTGATCCAGAAACCTGTAAAGCACCAACATCTTGTTTGGTAGCATTGTTATCTGTCACTGTTTGGCTGGCGCCAGCTGCAAAAACTACAGTGCCAGCACCCTTTGTCACACTACCACCGTTAGTTACTGTTAGACTGCCACGGATAGTTGTTGTTGTACCAGGCATAGTGTAGGTACCGCTACCGCCCAAAGTTAGATTGTTAAATGTAGCTGCAGTAATGTTGGCGGTACTTCCAGTGTATTGAACTGTTCCGGTGCCAGATGTAAATGTACCAGTTGTTGTCAGTGGTGTACCAGTACCGCTTAATACCAAGGTATTAGCACCAGCGGAAAGAGTTGCGCCACTAGTTATAGTCACAGCATTAGCAGTGGTAGTACCAACCAAAGAGTACGTCCCAGTACCACCAGCAGTTAAATTATAATAAGTTGCTGCAGTAATGTTGGCGGTACTTCCAGTGTATTGAACTGTTCCGGTGCCAGGTGTAAATGTACCAGTTGCTGTCAGTGGTGTACCCGTGCCGCTCAAAATCAACGTATTAGCGCCTAAAGCCAAAGCTCCACCGGAATTTATTGCAACACTAGGTGCCTGATGGGTAGCAGTTAAAGTGACTGTATGGGTATTGGCTATAGTTACGCTCTGGCTAATTGAAGGAAAATCTGTTCCTGCCATACAACTAACTGTGCATGAGCCGCCCCATGTTGTACCAACATTCCAGTTCCCTGTCTGGGTAGAAGTAAGACCATAACCAGTTGGCGTAAAAGGAGCACCGGTAATTGCAGTACCAGCATCATAGTTGCCGTTAGTATCTTGCTGGAACACTTTGTAAGAATAGGCTTGGCCAGCGGTGAGGTTAGTAGAAGTACAACCTGCGCTACCGCCGTTACCGTCAACCTTGCTTTGAGCGGTAGATGCAGCAGATGAA